>DATISA010000268.1:0-39255 GCA_035469245.1 Gemmatimonadaceae bacterium | reverse complement strand
TCGATCACCTCGCGCGCCGTCTCGGTCAACGTCGACACCGCGATCGCCGAGCGCGCCGTCGCGCCGGGATAGCCGCCGGCGTCGAGCAGCTCAGGCTGCGGAGGCGGCGCAACCACCGGCTCGCCGCTCACGCGCTCGGCGGCGAAGAGATCGAGATCCGCGCGCTCGGCGCGGCGGGACGGGCGGCGGCTCGTCACCGGGACGACGCGGCCGAGAGTTGTTCGGCGGCCCGTACCGCATTCGACATCAACATCGCGATGGTCATGCGTCCGACGCCGCCGGGCACCGGGGTGATGAGCGATGCGACCTCGCGCACGGAGCCGAACGCGACGTCACCGACGAGCCGGGTGCCGCTCTTCTTGGTCGCGTCGGGTATGCGATTCATGCCGACGTCGATCACGACGGCGCCCGGTTTCACCATGTCGGCCGTAATCATCTCGGCTCGTCCAGCCGCCACGATCAGGATGTCGGCGCGCCGCGTGACGTCGGCGAGGTCACGTGTGCGACTGTGACACATCGTCACCGTCGCGTCCACGCCGGGCTGCACCATGAGTGCGGCCATCGGCTTGCCCACGATGTTGCTGCGACCCACGATCACACACTCGGCGCCCGATGTCTTCACCTGGCGAGCCTGCAGCATGTACAACACGCCGGCGGGCGTGCACGGCGCGAATCCATCGCGCTCACCGATCCACAGCTTGCCGACGTTCACGGGGTGAAACCCGTCGACATCCTTGTCGGGACGGATGCGACGTACCACCGCGTCGGCGTCGATGTGCTTGGGGAGGGGCATCTGCACGAGTATGCCGTGCACGGATCGGTCGGCGTTGAGCCGATCGACGATCGCGATCAGTTCGTCCTGCGAGATCGTCGCCGGCTTGCGAATCGTTTCGCCGTGCATCCCGAGCTCGATGCACGTCCGCTCCTTCGACCCGACGTACACCGCGCTGGCCGGATCGTCGCCGACGAGCACGACGGAGAGTCCGGGTGTGACGCCGCGCGCCTTCAGCGCGGCGACGCGCGTTTCCACTTCCGACTTGATTCGAGCGGCGAGGGCCGCACCGTCGATCAGCGTGCCCGCGGAGGCGAGCGTGGTATCAGCGCGCAAAGTCCACCGCCCGCGTTTCGCGAATGAGCACGACCTTGATCTGTCCTGGATACTGCAGCTCTGCTTCGATCCGTCGCGCGATCTCCTCGGACATCGTCGTCATCCGCACGTCGTCCACGTCGTCGGGCAGTACGATCACCCGCACCTCGCGGCCAGCCTGAATGGCGAACACCTTTTCCACTCCCTTGTAGCTCGAGGCGATCTTCTCGAGACCTTCCAGACGCTTGACGTAGGTCTCGAACGCCTCGCGGCGCGCCCCGGGACGCGAGCCGGACACGGCGTCGGCGGCCTGAACGAGCACGGAGATCTCGCTCTCGTGCGGCACGTCGTCGTGGTGCGCCGCGATGCAGTTCACCACCAGCGGATGCTCGCCGTACTTGGTCGCGACTTCGACGCCGAGTTGCACGTGGGTGCCTTCGTGCTCATGGGTGAGCACCTTCCCGATGTCGTGCAGCAGCGCGCCGCGACGAGCCATGTTCACGTCCAGTCCGAGCTCGGCCGCCATGATCCCGGCAAGCCACGCCACCTCCTTGGAATGCTGCAGGATGTTCTGGCCGTAGCTGGTCCGCCAACGCATGCGTCCCACGAGCTTGACCAACTCCGGATGAAGGCCATGCACGCCCGCGTCGTAGGCCGCCTGCTCGCCGGTCTCGACGATCTGCGTGTCGACTTCCTTTCGCGACTTATTGACGACTTCCTCGATGCGTCCCGGATGGATGCGTCCATCCGAGACCAGCTTCTCGAGCGCGAGTCGAGCCACCTCGCGGCGGATTGGATCGAAGCACGAGACGACCACGGTGTCCGGCGTGTCGTCGATGATGACATCGACGCCGGTGGCGAGCTCGAACGCGCGGATGTTGCGACCCTCGCGTCCGATGATGCGGCCCTTCATCTCATCGTTGGGCAGCGACACGGCGGAGACCGTCGTTTCGGCGGTGTGGTCGGCGGCAATGCGCTGAATCGCGAGCGCCACGATCTTTTTTGCCTCGCGCTCGGCATTGCGTTTGGCCGTTTCGCGGATCTCGCGGATGCGGTTGGCGGCGTCGGCCTGAGCCTCCTCCTCCATTCTGCGCATCAGCTCGTTCTTGGCGTCCTGGGCCGACATGCCGGCCATCTGCTCGAGGCGGCGGCGTTCGTCCGAAACGAGCCGATCGAGCTCCTGCTCGCGATCGGCGACGGATTTCTCGCGCCGCCCGAACTCGCTCAGCCGCCGGCCGAGCTCGCGGTCGCGCTGCTCGAGGACCTCGAACTTTCGATCGAGTACCGTGTCGCGCTCGGAGATCCGTCGCTCCTCGCGCTCGACCTCCTCGCGCCGGCCGCGAACTTCCGCCTCGAAGTTCTCGCGGAGTTTGATCAGCTCTTCCTTGCCGGCAACGACAGCGGACTTTCGGTGATTCTCCGCGTCGCGCTCCGCCTCGGAGATGATACGGCGAGACGTCTCCTCGGCCGTGGACTTGGCGGCGGCTTGTCGATCGCGTTCCGATCGGGCGCCGGTCTTACGCCCCAGTATAAAAAATGCCGGCGCGGCAACGACGAACACGCCAAGCGCGGCAATGAGTGCGATCACGTCCATATGGAATCTATGCTCCACCGCGGCGGCACTGCCGCAGGACAGGGAGAAACCACGACCTTCCCGGCGCGCATTCGAGCGCGAAGCCGACGCTGCACCGGCGAAGGGTACAGGGTGGGCGCCGCTAACTACAAAGCGCGCATGAACCTACGGGTCAGCTTGGCTACGGCCGCTAAGGTACGCCGCGTTTCCACAAAAGGCAACAAACGCCAGGATCAGGCGTCGGCCCGGAGGCCGGCTCGGGCCTGCCGCTTTGCCGGCGGAAGCAACGGGCGCACGTAGTCGCTGATCGCGGCGATCGAGGCACCGGTCGACTCGATCGTCGAGCGCGCGTCGAACAGCTCACCGGTGATCTGAAGCGCGGCAAGCACGACGGCCCGATTCGATTCGACCACGGATCCGCTCGACATCACCTTTCTGATCGCCTGATCCAAGTACTGCGCGACGGCACGCGCATGCTCGGGGTCCGTATCGGTCCGAATCGCGTACTCTTCGTTCAGGATCGAGACACGCGTGATGTTCTTCTTGGTCGTCATCGGTCGCCTCCACTTCCTTGGGCCTGCTGGCGAAGAAACCGCACCCGTTCCAGCATCTGCTTTGCGTGACCAGTCGCGGCCTCGAGCCGGGTCCGCAACTGCTCGTTTTCCTTCTCGAGCTCATTCACGCGCGCCGAGAGATCCAGCGCCATCGCGCCGCCCTCGTGCGCCTCTACGTCCTTGAGCCTCGACTCGGCGGTGAGCGCCCGCCGTCGAAAGGCGGCGAGCTCTTCGGCCAGATGGTGGACGAGGACGTCCAACTCCCGGATCGCGTCGTGATCAGTTTGCGCGGGGTCTGACATTGAGCTCATCGGCAAGGGCACGCAGGATCTCGGAGCGGCGCGCTTCGATTTCCCGCTCGCGTAGAGTGCGCTCCGCGTGCCGGAACGTCAACCTCCACGCGAGACTGCGGTGGCCAGGCTCAACGCCGGAGCCAACATAGCGGTCGAATAGTTCCACGCGTTCGAGCAGCTTGCCGGCCACCCGGCTCATTACGCCTTCCACCTGCTCGGCTCGCACGGATTCGGGTACGAGAAGCGCCAGATCGAACTCTGACGCCGGCGTCGTTGGAAGCGCGACATAACGCCGTATGCTCGGCGCGCCTCTCTCGAACGGGCGATGTGCGGATTCTCCGCGCGGGGCTACGTCCGCCGACTCCATGAGGCCAAGCGACAGCTCGATCCCGTACGCGGGCGAGGCCCACACCGGCGCGTCGAGCCTGAGCCGCCGCACCTGACCCTCCTCCCGACCGTCGACGACAATCGACCACAGCAGATCCGCGCCATCCAGTGAAGTGAGCGCGATCGTCGCTTGCGGATACGCGGCCTTGGCAATCAGCTCCGCGAATCCCTTCGCGTCCCACTCGTCATAGGTCGACCACGCGTCGAACTGCTCCGACTTGGGATCGGTGAAGTGTCGAGGCTGCCGACGACCCATGAGCAATGCGCCGATACGCAGCTCTTCGTGCGGAAGCTGTCCCGGGCGCGGCTCGAATACAGAGCCAATCTCGAACAGCCGCAGATTGCCCTGCATGCGCGCGAGATTGTACTCCGCGCGCCGAGCCAGCGTGTCGAGCAGCTCGCGACGCAGGAATGGTTCGCTCTCCGCGATGGGATTCGTGACGCGGACGTGGCCAACCTCGCCGCCGCCTGACACGAACGGCATTGGCCGGATCTCCAGCATCCCGGCGCCTACCAGCGCTTCCCGAACGCGCTTGGACGCGATCCACTGCGGGTCGTCACCGAGGTCGGCGGGCCGGAACGGGCGCAACTCTACCGGGAAGCTGTCATAGCCGCGCAGCCGCGCGACCTCCTCGATGAGATCCACCTCCGCCGTCACGTCCTCGCGCCACGGTGGTACGGACACCTGCAGCTTGTCATCGGCCTGATCAACGTCGAAGCCGATGCGCGCGAGGAAGCCCGCGATCTCGTCGGTGCCGAGGGTTTCGCCGAGCAACAACGCGGTGCGCTGCGGGCGCAGCGTGATCGACGGTCGCGCCGGCTGTTGATAGGCGAGATCCACTGGCGTTCCATCGACCTGCCCGCCGGCGACCAGCGCGATGATCTGCGCAACGCGCTCCAGCGCCCGTGGGGCGATCTCGACGTCGACGCCGCGCTCGAAGCGATAGCTCGCATCGGTCGACATGCCGAGTGAGCGGCGCGCATTGCGGATGCGCTGGCGATTGAAGTTCGCCACTTCGAGGAAGATGTCCGTCGTGGACTCGGTCACTTCGCTGTCCCGGCCGCCCATGATGCCGGCGATCGCCTGCGGACGCTCGGCGTCGGCGATGACGATCATGCCGTCGTCGAGGCGGCGGTCGACACCGTCGAGCGTCGTGATCCGCTCGCCGTCCCTCGCCCGACGGACGATGATGCTCGAGCCGCCCAGCTTCGCCAGATCGAACGCGTGCGTCGGCTGGCCCAGCTCATGGAGCACGTAGTTGCTCGCGTCGACCACGTTGTTGATCGAGCGCGAGCCGACGGCCTCGAGCCGTTGGACGAGCCACTCGGGGCTCGGGCCGATTCGCACGCCGCGGATCACGACTCCCATGAAGCGGCGCACGAGCCCGGGCTCGGCGACGTTGACGTGCACGGACGCGGCCGCACCCGAGTGTTCGTGGATGGTCGGCCGCAGAGTGGAAGCGTCGAGCCCGGCGATCGCCGGCAACGCGAACGGCTTGCCGGTGAGCGCGGCGACCTCGCGCGCGACGCCGAGGTGCGACAGCAGATCGGGGCGATTGGCGCCGACGTCGAGCACCAGCCGCGCGTCGCCGAGCGGCAGCGCGCGCAGGAGCGGCGTGCCGGGCGGAACGTCGATGTCCAGCTCGAGGATGCCGTCGTGGTCCTGGCCGAGTCCGAGTTCGCGCGCCGAGCAAAGCATGCCGTCGGAGATCGCGCCGCGAATCTTGCGTTTTTGGATCTTGAGGCCACCCGGCAGCACGGTGCCCGTGAGCGCGAACGGGTACAGCTTCCCCGCGGTCACGTTCGGCGCGCCGCAGACGACGTCGAACAGCGTGCCGGTTCCAGCGTCCACGCGGGTGACGTGCAAATGATCGGAGTCGGGGTGCGGCGCTTCTTCGACGACGCGCGCCACGACGATCGGCGCGAGCTCCTGGCGCAACGCCACCAGCTCGTCCACCGTCGCGACGTGCGCCGTAATCAGCTCACGCAGCTCGGCCGGCGATTGCTCGAACGGCACGAACGCCCGCAGCCATTCGTAAGAGACGTTCATTCAGCGATCTGCTCCAGAAAGCGTACGTCGGAGTCGTAGAGGATTCTGATATCGGGGATTCCATACCGGCTGATCGCGATCCGCGCCGGCCCCATGCCGAATGCCCAGCCGGTGTAGCGCTCGCTATCGACCCCCGCGGCGTCGAGTACGGATGGATGCACCATCCCCGAGCCGAGGATCTCAATCCAGCCGGTTCCCTTGCACGCCGCGCAGCCCGATCCGCCGCAGATGCCGCATTGCACGTCCATCTCCGCGGATGGTTCGGTGAACGGGAAATAGGACGGTCGAAAGCGCGTGCGGGTCGCGCCGAAGAACCGTTCGGCGAACCGGTTCAACGTCGCCTTGAGGTCGACGAAGCTCACCCCCTCGTCCACGCACAGTCCTTCGATCTGCGCGAAGGCCGGCGCATGCGATGCGTCGAAGAAGTCACGCCGGTACACGGTACCCGGGATGAGCACGCGAATCGGCGGCGTGTACTTTTGCAGCGTCCGCACCTGGACCGGCGACGTATGCGTGCGGAGCACGCCCTCGCCCTCGAGGAAGAGCGTATCGTGCGCGTCCAGTGCCGGATGGTTCGGCGGAAAGTTGAGCGCGCCGAAGTTGTACCATTCGGTCTCGGCCTCGGGCCCCTGCGCGACCGTGAAGCCGAGCTCACGGAAGATGCTCTCGATCTCTTCGATGACGAGCGTGACGGGATGTTTGGCACCGCGCCACCGGCCCCGGGCCGGGAGCGTGAGATCCTCGGCGGGTGCCGATGATCGCATTCGCTCGAGAGCGGACTTGCGCTCGGCGTGGAGCGCCTCGAGCCGCGTGCGCGCCTCGTTGAAGCGCTTGCCGGCGGCCGGCTTGTCTTCCTTTGCGATCGTGCGAAGGCCTTCCTGCAGCGCTTTCACGCGGCCGTGGCGGTCGCCAAGGAATGCGATGCGCGCTGCTTCGAGCGCGTCGGGATCGGTCGCGGCTTCGATTGCCGCGACGCCTTCGCGTTCGACGGTGATGGCTTCGTTCAGAAAGTCCTGGAGGTTCACTGCGGGGATGCGTTAGGGATGTCTGATCACGATACGAAAACTTGACTTCTTGAGGTACTCGGCGCCGAGGAGCGGAGACCCCTAAGGCTCCGTGGGCGTCCTGGCGTCGTCGTGGCGCGGACGGTTCAAGATTTAGGGATACGGATCATACCGATCTGGCCGGATTGAACGGATCGCTACCGGTACGAGAAAGCTCGTTGTGCAACGCGCCGGGAGTTTCTTGGGGCACAGCCTCGGGAGGCCGCGGGAAGCGTCGCGGGCGGCGGTGCCAAAGAAAAGATCGTCCCGGCTCGTGGTGGCAATGGCTTTCGTGCCGCATGGAGCGACCCGTTCAATCTGCTCCCTCCGTTGATATCCGTATCCCAACTCTTAGGACTCTCCTGAGCGCGCGGGCGCCGAAATGCCCGCGGAACTCTCGAGTTCACAAACGAAACGGCGGCAGTACGACCGAGGTCGCGCTGCCGCCGTTTATGAGTAGCGAAAACTTACGCTGCGTTCAACGCGGAGCGCGCCTTGTCAGCGAGCGCCGTAAACGCGGCGGGATCGTGCACGGCGAGATCGGCGAGAATCTTCCGGTTGACCTCGATGCCGGCCTGCTTGAGCCCATTCATGAACGTGTTGTAGTTCATGTCGTTCTGGTGCGCGGCCGCGTTGATACGCGTGATCCAGAGGCGGCGGAAATCACGCTTCTTGTTCTTGCGATCGCGGTAGGCGTACTTCCAGCCGCGCTCGACGGTCTCCTTGGCCGGCTTCCACAGCTTGCTGCGCGCGCCAAAGGCGCCGCGCGCGGCTTTCATGATCTGCTTCTTCCGCTTCAGGCGCGGGACGTTGGATACGGCACGAGGCATGGTCGGTCTCCTTACGCCTGCAGCAGGCGCTTGACGTGCTTCACTTCACCATTGGTGGCCACCAAGCCGCTCTGTCGCAGCCGGCGCTTTCGCTTTGACGTCTTCTTGGTCAGGATGTGGCTCTTGAAAGCCTTGAAACGGCGCACCTTGCCGGAGCCGGTGACCTTGAAGCGCTTTTTGGCGCCCCGGTGGGTTTTCATTTTTGGCATATGAACGTCCTCGTTTATTTCGGCGCGAGAATCATCGTCATCGACTTTCCTTCGAGCCGGCCTGCGCTCTCGATCTTGCCTATGTCGGCGAGCGCGATGGCCACCCGCTCGAGCACGGCCTGGCCGAGCTCGGGATGGGCAACCTGCCGTCCGCGGAACATCATCGTCACCTTCACCTTGTTCTTCTCCTCGAGAAACCGGCGCGCGTGCCGCGTCTTGGTGTCGAAGTCGTGATCGTCGATCCCGGGGCGGTACTTCACCTCCTTGAGCTCGATCACGTGCTGCTTCTTTTTCGCGACCCGCGCCTGTTTGGCCATCTCGAACTTGTACTTGCCGTAGTCCATGATGCGGACGACGGGCGGACGCGCGGTCGCGGCCACTTCCACCAAATCGAGCCCGAGTTCTTCCGCCATGCGGAGCGCAGCGTCGACCTCCAGAATGCCGAGCTGCGAGCCATCGGCGCCGATCACGCGAACGGGGCTGATACGGATCTGTCGGTTGACCCGCACACGCTTTGTAGTGTCCTGAATACCGAGATCCTCTTGGAGAGAAAACAAAAAACGCGAACCCGCTAGCGAGTCCGCGCACACGACCGCCTCCACAACGGAGAGGCAGCCGATTCACTGGACTCCTGTAGCACGCCTCGCGTACCGCCGAGGGCCAGAGGGTGGGACCGAAAGGTCCGCTTGACGAATTGTCGGGTAAACTTAGGCAGGACGGGAGGTTAGGTCAAGCCTTTCCCAGCCCGCCGGGCTAGTCTGCCAGAGCGTACGTCTTTCCGTCGTGCGTCACCTTCCCCCAGGCCGTGTTCGCATCGTGCTCGAACACCACGAGCCAGCCCTCGTCCACGGCGCGCCGCAGAATCCGGCGCTTGGTCTCGAGCGTCACCAGCGGCTCGACGTCATAGCCCATGATCCACGGAAGCGGCAGGTGTGCGGCCGTGGGGATCAGGTCGCCGAGGTAGAAGCCACGCTCGCCATCGGACTCGATGAGCAGTCCCTGGTGACAGGGTGTGTGCCCGGGAGTGGGGATCGAGCGAATGCCCGACACGATCTCGCACTCGCCGTCGATGAATGTCACTATGCCCGCGTCGACGAGCGGGACGAAGTTGTGCGGGAAGTAGCTTGCCGCCGTGCGCTCGTTCGTGTGTGTCGCCCACTCGTATTCGCCGCGTTGGATCACGTACCGCGCCGACGGAAACGATGGCCGGATGGCCCCCGAGGCATCGCGCGTCGTATTGCCGCCGGCGTGATCGAAATGCAGGTGGCTGTTGATGACGAGCGCGACGTCGTCCGGGCTGAAACCGGCTTGGCGAATGCCGTCCTCCAGCTGGGTCGGCCCCGGACTTCCCGCGTTCTCGATTCCGTAGATGTCGTAGAACTTCTCGCCTTCCTTGTTCCCCGCTCCCGTGTCGATGAGCACGAGTCCGATCTCGTGCTCGATCAACAGGCATCGCATGCCGAGCTGGATCCGGTTTCGCTCGTCGGGTGGAATCCGGCGTTCCCAGAGCGCCTTGGGTACGACGCCGAACATCGCGCCTCCGTCGAGCCGCTGGCCGCCGGCCTGAATCGCATGCACGCGCAGCTTGCCGATGGTCCGCGTCTGGACCGACGGTTGTGGAATCATCGTGCTCAGGCGCTCCCGTCGTCTCGCGTTGGCTGCGGCATGGCTGGCGCGCGCCGCGCGCGCTGGCGCCGGCTGGTGGCCGCGGCCAGAAGCTGCTCCACATCCGACAGCGAGCTGCACCCTCTGTCGCGCGCCGCGTCGAGCATGCGCAACAGGATCTGCGCCGTCGCGATCGCGTCTCCGCCCGCTCGGTGCCGGGCACCGTTCTCGATGCCGTAGAACGCGGCGAGCGCATCGAGATTGCGCCGCGGGAGCTGTGGCAGCAGCCGGCGCGCCAGGCGCACCGTGCAGAGCCGCCGGCCGTCGAGTGGGCGTCGCGTGACTCGCTCGATCTCGGCCGAGAGAAAACGCCAATCGAATGTCACGTTGTGCGCCACGAACACGTGGCCCTCGAGCACGCCGAGCAATTGATCGCAGACCTCGGCGAACCGCGGCGCGTCCTTCACCATCTCCCACGTGATGTTCGTGATGGCGACGATCGACGGCGGAATCGTCCGTTCCGGATTGACGAGCGTATCGAAGACCGGCGTCGCCACACCGTTGTGCACGCGCACCACGGCGATTTCGGTGACGCGGTCGCCGGCATACGGTCGCGACCCGGTCGTCTCCACGTCGACCACGACGAACGACTCGCTGTGCAGATCCAGCAACGGCGCGTGGCCGTCGTACGTCGAGGGGCCGGTTTCGCGGAGCATCCACCGCCCGGCGCCGTCTCGCGTGAAGCGGGTGTGCCCGGCGAACAACGCGGTCGCCATATGCTCGGCGACCATCGCCGGAGCACCCGGAATCTGGCACACGTGCGAGATGAGCGTTCGCGCATCCGCCGGTCCGCCGGCCAGGAAATCGACGGCGCGCTCGGTCAGTAGTGTGTCGGCGTTTCCGAGTGTCACACCGGTCATCGTCACGCCCAGGGATCGTCGCGGCGCACAGGACATGTCATGCAGCGCGGCCCGCCGCCGCCCCGCACGAGCTCCGCACCCTCGAAGGTAATCACCGCGCGCTCTCCTTCGCTGAGCCGCTCGTCGCCGGTCAGGAAGGCGGTGCTCGATACCAGGCGGAAGCCCATGCGCTGCAACTCGCGGAGCGTGGCTTCGTTCCGCTGATACGACAGGATCACGCCCGGCCGCATCGCGATGAAGTTGCACCCCGACGCCCACTGCTCGCGCTCCTGCAGGATGCGCTGATCGCCGCCGCAGAACACCGGCTCGAGCGGCATGTCGCACGCGGCGAGCGCGGCGAAGATGCTCGGTCGCTCGTGAATGGTCGCTTCGCCGCGTCTCCAATGGAGCACGGGCAGCCGCTCGGGACCGATGAAATGCGGCGGGAATACCACGCACAGCTCGCGATCCACCTGCGTGAAGATCATGTCGAGGTGAATCGCGGTGTGCTCCTTGGGCATCACCACCACCACCACGTCGTGCACGTCGGTTCGGTCAAAGAAGGTCGACGCCAGCTGGTCGATGGCGGCTGGGCTCGAGCGCTCGCTGAAGCCGAGCACGACCAGATCCCGGCGCAGCGGGTGGACGTCGCCGCCTTCCATCGTATAGTTCACGCGCCGCTCGGCCGCGCCGTCGTAGAGGATGCCGGCGTTGCCGAGCTCCGGATGGTGCATGAACAGCGCTTTCATGATGATCGCTTCGGTCCAGCGGATCGCGTAGCGCATCGAGCCCACGAGCACGTGGTCGCCGGCCACGATGCAGCTGTCGCGGGTGAAGAAGAGATTCGGCAGCGGCGGCAGCACGTAGCCGGGCTCGTTGAGCGCCTTGGCAATCGGCCCGGGCGGATCTTCCCGTCCCTCGATGAGCATGCGAACGAGCGCGGCCGCGTCCAGCTCGCTGATGTCGCGGGCGAGCGGCTCCGACGGCACGATGTCCATCGTCTCGCGAATCAGCAGGTCGCGCGACTCGGGTGTGGCCAGGATGTCGGCGAGGAGCGTTCGGACCTGGTAGACGGTGGCGAATCGCTCGAGAATCGCGATGAACCGCCGGTGCTCGCGCTGGGCGGCCTCGGCGTCGATGATGTCGTCGTAGAGGTAGTCCGCCCGGTTGCTCGGGGTGACGGCGAGCAGCTCGGGGCCGGGCGAGTGCACCAGTACTGTGCGCAGGCGTCCAATTTCGGACGACACGTTGGCGGTCATGGCGCCAAAGCTAACGAATCGGCGGTTAGCCTCGCGCGGCTGGTGTAGCGCACCCCGGACTTTTAACTTGTGAATTCATTCACAAGCCTTTGACTCCGTGAAGCGAATCGCAGATTCCACGGTCCGAAGACTCTCGGGCTACCTCCGCTTCCTCGAGGACTTCGAGCAGCGGGGCCTGACGACCATCTCGAGCGAAGAGCTGGCCAAGCAAGGCGGGACCACTTCCGCGCAAGTGCGCAAGGACCTCTCGTTCTTCGGGTCCTTTGGGAAGCGTGGTCTTGGCTACTCGGTGCCCGAGCTCGCCGGTCGTTTGCGGGAGATCCTTGGGCTCGGCAAGGAATGGCGCGTGATCATCGTTGGCGCGGGGAAGATCGGCGGCGCGCTGGCGCAGTATCGTGGCTTTCGTCAACGCGGCTTCAACATCCTGGCGGCCTACGACCGGAATCCGGACAAGATCGGACGGCGTCTGGACGGGATTCCCGTTCGAAGCATCGAGCAGCTCGAGGCCGACATCCAGCGCGAGCATCCGGACATCGTGGTGCTCACCGTGCCAGGCGAAGCGGCCCAGTCAGTGGTCGACCGCGTGGTGCGTGCGGGCGTCAAGGCGATTCTGAACTTCGCATCGACTCAGCTGCATGCTCCGGCCGACGTGTCCGTGAAGACGGTGAACATGGCGATGGAACTCGAGGGCCTCAGCTTCGCGCTGACGAATCGCGATTAGCCGCGCGCAGCAGCCGGGCAAAGGCTTCCGGCGCCAGCGTCTCGGGTCGCGCCGCGCCGTCGAGCCCCGCCTCATCGAGCACCGCGTTCGCGCGCGCCACGTCGATTTCCATAATCGCGCGAAGCACGCGACGAAGCTGCTTGCGACGCATTCCGAACGCGTCCTGAACGAAGCGGCGGAATTTGGGCTCCTCGTCGACTCGTACCACCGGGTCGTCGCGCGGGTCGATGCGGACGACGGCACTCTCGACCTTTGGCGGAGGATGAAACGCGCCGGCGGCCACACGGAAGAGCAGCTTGGGGCACGCGACGGCCTGGACGTTCACCGACAGCGCGCCGTAGGCATCAGAGCCGGGCGGAGCCACGATCCGCTCCGCGACCTCGCGCTGGACGAGATACACCGCCCGACTCGGCCGCGGCGCACGCAGCGCGTGGAAGAGAATGGGAGTCGTGATGTTGTAAGGCACGTTGCCAACGACCTTGAACGGCTCGGCGCCGGCAGCCGCGGCCAGATCCACCGTGAGCACGTCGGCCTCCACAATGCTGACGGACGGCATCGCGGCGTATCGGTCGCGCAGCGCGGCGGCGAGCATGCGATCGATCTCGATCAATACGAGACGCTGTGCCCGCGGCGCGAGCAGATCGGACAGGCTTCCCCGCCCCGGCCCGATCTCGACGACGGTATCTGCCCCGGTCAACTCGAGCGAGTCGACGATGCGCTCGAGTATTCTCCGATCGTTGAGGAAATGCTGGCCGAGGCTCTTCCTGATCGGTGGGTGCGACGCTCGCCGCGCGTGCCGGTCGTCGCTCGGCGACATCGCGCGTCAGGTGCGGAGCAGGACGATCGTGAGATCGTCGCGCAGCGGCGCGCCGCCCGTGTGCTCGTGGAGGAGATCGACCAGACGGCCGAGGATCACGCGCGGCTCCTCGCTCCGAAGCTCGCGGATCGTGCGCAGCACACGTTCCTCGCCAAGGCGCTCACCCATCCGATTCCGCGCGTCGCTCACGCCATCGGTGAACAGGACGAGCAGGTCACCCGCCGGATCCCAGTTGCGGCGCGCCGTCATTGGCGCGGTGTCCTCCATGCCGAGCGGCGGATCGCTCGCCGGAAGTCGCTCGGCGTCGGCCTCCTGGCCGAAGATGAAAGCGTGCGGGTGGCCGGTGTTGGCGTAGTGCAGCTCGCGCGAGACCGGATCGATCACGGCGTAGAACGCCGAGATGAACATCTCGGTCGTCATCAGCTCGTCGTGGAGCGCCGACGCCAGCGCGTGCAGCATTTCGCCGGGATCGACCGTGGTCTGCGAATAGATGGCGGCGGCGCTCATCGTGAGCGCCATGATCAACGCCGCTTGATAGCCGTGCCCCGAGACGTCGCCGATCATGACCCCCGTCTTGGCGCCACCGAGGTGGAACAGGTTGTAGAAATCGCCGCCCACGCTCTCCGCGGGGACGACGCGAGCGGCCACCGTCGCGTCGGGGGCCACGACGGCGTTGTTCGGCAAGAGCTTCATTTGCAGATCGTGCGCGAGCTGCATCTCGTGCGCGAGTCGCTGCTGCTCCACCGACGCGCGCACGAGTCGCGTGTTCTGAATCGCGGTGCCGATCTGCGTGGCGATGGCGGCGATCAGCTTCTGATCGCCGGCGGTGAACGGCTGCCCGGACCGACGATCCGAAAGATTCACGACACCGAGCGGCTCGGCGCCTCCGGGAGCCGGCGCGGTCCACATGATGGGGACGGAGAGCATGGCGCCGCGCCGATACGCGGACTCCTCGGGACACGGCGACTCGTCGCCCTCGAGCAGCGCCGGGTGCTGGGTGCGAAAGACGCGCGCGCTCACGCTGCACGCGTCGTCGACGCGGATGGGTGGAACCTTGTCGAGATCGACGCCGAGCGCGGCGACGGCGCGCAGCGTGTTGGTCGACGCCTCGTGCACGAGGACCGTTGCCCGCCGGGCGCCGACGGTCTCCGAGACCTCGGTGAGGATCGTTTTTGCCGCCTCGTCCAGCGACACCGTTCGTCCGAGGATCTCGCTGATCGTGTACAGGAGGTTGATCTCCTCATACCGCTCGGCGAGCTCATTGGCGGCGTGTTCCACCTCGAGCGCGGACTGCAGGTACTGCGTCACGATCGGCAGGAGGAACCGCATCAGCTCCTGAAGGCGCGACATGGGCTCTTCGCACGGCCCAACGACCAGCCAAGCGCGTCGCGGACCGGCGATGAGCGCGACGAGCACGCCTTCGCCGGCCGGCGTCGGCGTGCCGTCGGCCGACGCGTGGAATTCCGTGAGGCGTGGCGCCCGGGGGGTCGACGCTTCCAGCACCGGCTTGGCGCTGTCGTCGTTTCCCGGCTGAATCCAGACAGACGCCTCGCAGTGTGTCGCGGCCGCGAATGCGCCGAGCACCTGCGAGAGGTCGCTCATTCGCGGTTCAGAGTCATCCGGACGACGCTCCCGCTCGGCGCTTCGACGCGCTCGACGTGGTCCATCAGCTGCTGCATCAGGAACAATCCGCGGCCGTCTTCGCGCCCGATGTTCTCGGGCGTCGTGGGATCGACGAGTGAAGCGTCGAGGTCGAAGCCCGCTCCCTCATCGGCCACCTCCAGGACGAGCCGTCGCGCGTCGACTTCGGCGCGCACGTGTACGTGCTTGGCGGGATCGTCGCGATTGCCGCGCAGAATGGCGTTGGAGAGCGCTTCCGTGAGCGCGACGGGTACGTTGAGCATCAGCTGCCGCGTCGGGTAGTCCAGCACCCGGCATTCGCGGCGCACGAGCTCCACGACGTTCTCGATGTAGCGAACGTCGTTCGGGATGTCGAGTTCGACGATGCGAACATCGTCGCCGGGCACGGAGCGGGAGCCGCGGTGCGGCGATTTGGCGCGTTCGGGCGTCAACGGCTCAGGCATTCCTCAATGATACACCACCGGGCACCGACGCGAAGCGGCGTCGTGATGCCGCGGTCGCGCCGGTGCCCGGGGCGTAGGCCGGGAGCTTCCGTGCCTTCAGAAGCTCTGGAGCGCGCGATCGCGCGTGTCGGCAATCTGGAACAGCGTATCCAGCTTCGTGAGCTCGAACAGAGTCTTCAGATCGTCGTTGAGATTCGCCAGACGAAGCTCTCCGCCCTGCTCGCGGATCTTCTTCGAGAGCGACACGAGTACGCCGAGACCGGAGCTGTCGATGTAGCCGGTCTGCGAGAAGTCGATCAGGAACTTGCGTTCGCCGCGCTCCAGCTCATCGAGCACTTTCTGCTTCAGCTCCTGGCGGTTGCCCACGATCAGCTGCCCTTCCACGTCCACCACGACGACATCCCCGTCCTTCTTGATCGAGAAACTCATGACGTACTCTCCTGGCGGAACTCGGTTGTCGCCGCCGTCGCGCTCGCGGACTGGAGCGCCGTGATGGCGGCCACGTTGATAATGTCGTCGACGACCGCGCCACGCGAAAGATCGCTGCACGGTCGTCGGAGGCCCTGGACGATCGGACCGACGGCAGTCGCGCCGGCGAGCCACTGCACCAGCTTGTAGGCGATGTTGCCGGCGTCGAGCGATGGAAAAACCAGCACGTTCGCCCGCCCGCCCACGGGGCTGTCTGGCGCCTTCCGGGCAGCGACCACGCTGGCGAGCGCAGCATCTCCTTGCAATTCTCCGTCCACTACGAGTCCGGGCGCGCGCGCCCTCACCTCGCGCACGGCGGCGCGCACCAGATCGACGGACGGACCTTCGGCGCTTCCGCGCGTGCTGAACGAGAGAAACGCGACGAGCGGCTCGTCGCCGACGATTCGCGTTCGATCCGTGGCCGCGGCGATCGCGATGTCGGCGAGCTGCGTCACCGTGGGATACCGCACGACCGCGCTATCCGTGAAGGTAAGGATCTCGCTCTGGGGGGGGTCGCGGAAAGGCGGCACGACCATGTAGAACGAGCTGGACACCGTTTCGACGCCCGGCGCTGGGCCGACGAGCCACAGCGCCGCGCGCAGGACGTCGCCGGTGGTGTGCACGGCACCGCCGACGCAGCCGTCGGCCTGGCCCGTGGCGACCATGGCGTCGGCGAAGAACAGCGGCGTGTGGAGAAAAGCGAGCGCCTGTTCTTTTGTGAGGCCCTTGGCCTTGCGGCGCTGGTAGAGTCCATCGGCCGCCAATGCGGTCAAGGGGTCGCGCGATGGGTCCCGGACTTCCACGCCGAGCGCGTGCACCGCGGCATGGGTCGCCGGCGCGGCGGGATCGAGGACCGCGATCGGTTCGACGACGCGGAGACGCGCGAGCTCCGCGATGGCGGCACGGGTCCGTTCGTCCGCGGTCTCCGGAAATACGATGCGCCGCGGCGTAGCGCCGGCGCGGGCTCGAATGTCGGCCAGAAACGTCATCGCGCCGGCGGTATTCCCCCGAGACGTTTGCGCAGGGCGGCCGCGACCGCCGGGTGCACGAGGCTCGAAACGTCGCCGCCATACCGCGCGATCTCGCGCACCAGGCTCGCGCTGATGTAGGTCGTGTCGAGCGACGGGACCATGAACACCGTCTCCAGCCTGGGCGAGAGGTGGCGGTTCATGAGCGCCATCTGATACTCGTATTCGAAATCGCTCACGGCGCGCAATCCACGAATCAAGAGACGCGCACCCTCCTGCGACGCGAACTCGACGAGCAGCCCGCTGAAGCTCTTGACCTCGACGCGCGGCTCGTCGGCCGTTGCCTCGGCGATCAACTCCAGGCGCTCCTCGACCGTGAAGATCGGCGTCTTCGCGGCATTCACGGCAACGGCGACGATCAGTTTGTCGACATACTCGAGGCTGCGATGGATCAGATCCTCGTGGCCTTTCGTGATCGGGTCGAAGCTGCCGGCGTAGATGGCGGTCCGCATATCGTCGGGCGAGGAACGGCGTGGTCGATGGACGGCGACGATTCACAACGTCCCAATTATAGCTCAGCCCCGCTCCATCCCGTAGAACGTGATGGCGGTGCCGCCGTAGCGCCGACGCTCGCCGGCGCCGGGCAGGACCTCGTCGACGCGGTGCTCGATTCCAATGACGTCGGCGAATGGCACAGCGAGCCAGGCCTGGGCGACGGCAGTCGCCAAGCCCATGTCGTACGGCGGATCGGCAAAGGCGACATCGTACGCGCGCGCCTCGAGCCGGTCGATGAATCGCAGCGCGTCGGCGCGATGGATCACGGCCGCCTCGCCGGCGCCGAGCGCGGTCGCATTGGCGCGAATCGTGGCAATGCTACGCGGCGCCGACTCGACGAAGTCCACCACCGCGGCTCCGCGCGACAGCGCCTCGAGGCCAAGTGCTCCGGATCCAGCGAAGAGGTCGAGCACGCGGGCCTCGGGCAGCCATGACCCGATGATGCTCATCCAGGCCTCGCGTACCCGATCACCTGTGGGCCGGACTTTCTCGCCCGGCGGCGCTTCGATGCGTCTGCCACGCCATCGCCCGCCGACGATGCGCACGACTCAAGTGCGGAAGTCGGCGAGGCGCGCCTGGAGCCGCGACTCGCCATTCCACTCGTCGCGCTCCAGCCGGTATGCGACGTCGATCGTGGCGCCGACGTCGAGCTCACGCGCGCGCGCTCCCATTCCCCAGCCCAGAGCAACGAGCTCGCGTCCATCGCCGTGGAGGAGGAGCTTGAGGCCATCCTTTCCGACTACGCGCGGAGGCGCGGCGACGGTCACGCCGTGCGACACGAGCAATGGCGACGGATTGCCGACGCCGCACGGCTCCAGGTACCGGAGCAGCACCTCGAGCTCATCGTTGGCCTGTTCGAACGGCAGCTCGAGGTCGACGCGCAGCTCGGGGACGAGATCGTTCTCCGTGAGCCTGGAAGCGGCGATCTCGTTGAAGCGTGCGGCGAATTCGTGCACACGGTCGGTTGCGATGGTGATGCCCGCCGCCGACCGGTGGCCGCCAAAGCGGAGAAGGAGACTCCGGCACTCCGAGAGTCCCGCGTGCAGGTCGAACGCGCTGATCGAACGGCCGGAGCCCTTGCCCTGCTCGCCCTCGAGCGCGATCAGCACGGCCGGTCGGCCGAACTCCTCCACGATGCGCGAGGCCACGATGCCGATCACGCCCGGATGCCAGCCTTCCTCGGCGAGCACGATGCCGTAGGTGGTGGCCAGGTCGAGTTGTTGCACGAGCGTGCGTGCGCGATCCAGCGTCGAGCGGTCGAGCTCCTGCCGCCGGGCATTCAGCTCCTCGAGCTCGCGCGCGATCGGGTTGGCCTGCTGCTCGGATGTCGCGAGCAGCAGGTTGACACCACGAAGTGCGCTGCCAAGCCGCCCAGCTGCGTTCAACCGCGGCGCGAGAATGAACCCGACGCGCCCGGACGTGAGCGCCTTCCCCTCCAACCCGGCGGCGCGAATCATCGCGCGGATTCCAGGGCGCGCCGGCTCGTTGAGCAGCTTGAGCCCGTAGCGCACCAGCACCCGGTTCTCGCCTCGGAGCGGCGCGACGTCGGCGATCGTCGCCAGCGCGACGAGGTCGAGCATCGCGTAGACCGCGTTCTCGTTCCCGCCGACGGCGCGCGTCAAGGCGAGCGCAAGCTTGAACGCTACGCCCGCTGCCGCCAGGTCCTTGTCGCGAGAGGTGCAGCCCGGTCGCTTGGGGTTGAGGATCGCGTACGCCGCCGGCAGTGGACCGCCCGGCAGGTGGTGGTCCGTCACGATGACGTCGATGCCACTCTGTTGCAGCGCGGCGATGGGGGCAAGCGCGCTCGTACCGCAATCGCACGTGATGACGAGGCTCGCGCCGCAGTCCCTTGCTGCGCGGACTCCGGCGTCGGTCAGGTCATACCCGTCCTCCAGACGGCGCGGGATGAACGGCACCGGATTTCCGCCGAGCATTGCCAGCGTCCGTACCATCAGCGTTGTCGAGCAGATGCCGTCGACGTCGTAGTCGCCATGAACGAGAACGGTTTCCGACTCTCGCAACGCGCGGACGATGCGCTCCACGGCACGATCGAGATCGGTGAGCCCGTTGGGATCGTTCAGGTGATCCAGTCGCGGCCTGAGGTAGGCCTTGGCGTCATCCGGTGCACCGTACCCGCGCGCGGCCAGCAGGCGACAGATCGCCTCGGGCAGCCGCAGCTCTTGCTGCAGACTCGCCACGACGTCCAGAGCAGGTTCGGGCGGGAGCAGCCAGCGCGCCTTGGGACGCACGTGGATCGCGGAGACGGTCACGATCGAAAGTTATGGTTGGCGCAGGGGGCCAACAATCATCAATCCGCCGCGTACAACATCACGCCGCAGCCTTCGCAGATCTCGGTCGCGCCGGTTCCCGACATGATACTGCGGCGTTGCAGCGGGATCATCGTGTCGCAGTTGCCGCAGGAATGGCCGCGAAGTGGAAAGACGGCGAACACGCGCTTTCGGGAGCGAATGCGCTCGTACCGTGAGAGCAGCGCTCTCGGCACCGCCCTGGCCTTTTCCTCGCGATCACGGCGGGCCTGACCCAGCCGCTGCTCGAGCTCGGCCTGGTCGGCGGCCAGCGAGGCGTGTGCGGCCTGCTGCGCATGTGCGAGCTCTTCGGCCGTGCGATTGCGCTCATCGACGATGCGGTTGGCCTCGACGAGTCGCTGTCCGATCGCCGCGAGCTCCCGCTCGTCCTCGTCGATCATCCGCCTGGCCTGCTCGAGTTGCGCGGTCGCCGCCGTCGCCTCGCGCATCGACGTCACACTCGACAATGTCGCTTCGTTCTTTTCCTGAAGCGTGCGGTGCTGCGACACGCGCGCGGCCACCTCACGCCGCCGCCGCTCCTCGTGCTCCGCCGCCTGCCTCGCCTGCTCCAGCGCGTTCACCGCCGCGTCACGTTCCCTGGCCATCGCATCGAGGCGAGGACGGAGCTCCGCCAACTTCGTTTCGAGACCGTGAATGGCGACATCATCCTCTTGTACGGCCAGCAGCGCTGCAACGTCTGGATGCACGAGCCCTCCAAATAGGTGTGCGGTCAGGTACGAGTGGAATTGAAGTGTTTCCACCGCGGTCGTCCAAGCGCCTGCATGTCGGCGGCGAGCCGGCGCTTCTCGAGAATCAGCTGATCCTTCTCATCGCTCGCGGCGAGCGGCAACAGCCGATCGATCTCCGAGAGCCGTTCCGCAATATCGCGCGAGAGCAGCGCGTTGATGCTCGCCTCGATGGTTTCCTCGACGTGCTCCATCCCGCCGCGCTCCTCCATCAGTTCCTGGAGCACGAACGTGGCGTCGGCGTCGAGCGGCGCGGCCAACTCGTCGATCGGGGCGTCTGCATCATGCGAAGCAAGCTGTTGGAAGATCGCGCCGTATGCGGGGTCGGCGAAAGTCTCCGCGCCAACGCGCTCGGCGGCGGGCTCCACGTATCGGCGATGATGCAGCAGGGCTCGCACGAGCTCGCGCTCGGCCCTCAGCCCCAGGGCGGGACGGTTGGTGCGACGCTCTCGCTGCCGAACGTGTTCTTCAGGGGCTTCCGACGACGGCGGCGCCCCGGTTTCACTCGGCGTCCGCCGTTCGCGCGGAGCCACGGCGAGCTCCCGCTCGAGCTGCTCGCGCGACACGCTCGCCACTTCGCTCGTCCGCGCGATGTACATGTCGCGCAGCACGCGATCGCTCGTGGCGCGAATCGTGGGCAGCAGCTTGTCTACGGCGTCGCGTTTCCGGCGAAGGTCGCCGAACCATCCGCCGCGCTGAAGAATCTGGATCTTTCTGTCGAACACGTCGATCGATGCGGCCGCGGCCCGCTCGAAGCCTTCGGCGCCCGTTTTCGCGACGAAGGTGTCCGGGTCGTCGCCATCGGGCAGCGTGATTACGCGCACCAGCGCGCCCGCAGCCAAGAGCACGTCACCCGATCGGAACGTCGCTTTCAGCCCGGCCTGATCGCTGTCGTACAACAGGAACACGTTCCTCGTGTACTTGCGCATCAACGCGGCTTGCTGCTCGGTCAGAGCCGTGCCAAGCGGTGCCACCACCTCTTCGATCCCTGCCAGCATCAGCCGAATCGCGTCGAAATAGCCTTCGACGACGATGAGACGATCCGCTTTGCGCGCCGCCTGCTTGGCCCAGTTCAAGCCGTACAGCAGGTTGCGTTTGGAAAAGACCTCAGACTCCGCCGAGTTGAGGTACTTGGGTTCGCCGTGCCCCAGCACGCGTCCGCCAAAACCGACAACGTGTCCCGCCGTGTCGTAGATGGGGAACATCAGCCGGTCGCGGAACCGCGCACGCGCATCCGGGCGATCATCGCGCGCGATCACCAGCCCGGCCGCCAAGAGCCGCGCATCGTCGAAGCCGAGCGTGCGAAGCGCGTCGTGCATCGCGGCGGTCTCTCGCGGCGCGTAGCCGATCCCGAATCGATCCGCATCGCCTTTCGTCAGGCCGCGCGACGCGAGATACTGCCGGGCGTGCTCACCAGCGGCTGCGTCCCAGAGCTGCGCGCGAAAGAACTCGGCGGCCGCGGCGTTCACTTCCCAGAAAGGCTCCCGCGAGTCCTTTTCCTCCACGCGCCGGCTGACTTCGCGCACCTCCACACCGACTCGTCCACCGACCCACTTCACCGCTTCGACGAAGTCGAGGCCGAGGTGTTTCTCCACGAACGTGAATACATCGCCGGACTCGCCGCACACGAAGCACTTGTAGCCGCCCGCGGGCGAGACCGAGAAGTTGTTGTTCTTGCCGTGATGAAACGGGCACGGGCCGCGAAAACTGTTTCCCACCCGCTTGAGCTTCACGAACTCGCCGACGACGGCAACGATGTCGGCTTCCTCCCGGACCCGTTCGACGACGTCGTCAGGAATCACGCGAGCTCCGCGAGCGTCACGCCCGCGCCACCTTCGTTCCAGGCTCCCAGCCGAAAGTCCCTCACTCGCGTATCCTTGCGGAGCATCTCCGCGACACGGTCGCGAAGCGCTCCGGTTCCCTTGCCGTGGATGATGCGCAGACTGCGGAGATCGGCGCGAACGGCCGCATCGAGCGCCTGGAGGACCACGGCCTCCGCTTCGTCCGGCCGCATGCCGCGCAAATCGATCTCCGTTGGAACGTGCACTTCGGGGAGATCGCCTGTCCAGGTGCCGACCGATTCGAGTGCCTCGGGACTCTCGACGACGGTGAGCGACGCTCGCGGCACGGTGAGCTTCATCGCGCCAATGGCTACGATGGCGTCATCGGCGCGAAGCTCGATCACCCGACCGGTCTTGCCGCCCAGCGTCGCGACCTGCACGGTGTCGCCGGGCTGCGCGGAGCCGTCGCGGCGCGGAGAGGGCTTGGCTTCGCGTCGCTGCACATTGGCTTCTTCGCGCTCGAGCCGCGCGAGCTCCACCCCTTGCGTGGCCGCGAGCTGCTCGGCGCGCTGTCGCGCTTCGCGCCCCGCTTCCTCGATCGCGTCGGCACCAGCCGATTTGAGTTCTCGAATCGTTCGCTCGATCTGCGCGCGCGCATCGAGCAGATAACGCCGCGCATCCTGGCGCGACTGCCGCTCCACGGCGCGCTCCCGCTCGCGCACCGTGCGTTCGCGCTTGACCACGACGGCGATGCGCTGTCTCGCATCCTCCAGCACTTCGGCCGCCTCCTTCTCCCGCGCCGCCAGCTCCTCCTGGCGCTGCTCGAGCCGTTCGACGAGCGCGGCGACGTCGCGCTCGTGCTGCGGCAGCCGCGATTCGGCGCGGTCCACCACCGACTCCGGAAGCCGCAGGCGCCGCGCGATCGAAATGCCGTACGAGCGCCCAGGAATCCCCTTGACGAGGCGATAGGTCGGTGCGAGCGCCACCGCGTCGAACTGCAGGGATGCGTTCACGACGCCACTCACCTGCCCCGCCAACTCCTTGAGCGTGCCGAGGTGCGTCGTCGTGACGGTCTGGGTGCCGCGCGACGTCAGCTCCTCGAGAATCGCCCATCCGAGCGCGGCGCCCTCGAGCGGATCCGTCCCCGATCCCAACTCGTCGACCAGTACCAGTGAATCGGGCGTCGCGAGGCGCAGGATCTCGGCGAGATTCTTGAGGTGCGCGCTGAAGGTCGAGAGGCTGGCCTCGATCGACTGCTCGTCGCCCACGTCGGCGAACACGTCGTCGTACAGCGGCACCGTGCTCTCGGGCCCGACTGGGGCGGGTACGCCGCACTGCGCGAGCGCCGAGATCAACCCGAGTGCCTTGAGCAGCACGGTCTTGCCGCCCGTGTTCGGACCGGACACGAGGAGCGTGCGCTCCGCCGGTTCCATCCGAAGATCGAACGGCACGACGTCAGCACCCTGGGAGAGCAGCAGCGGATGCCGGCCGTTCTTGATGTCGAATCCGCTCCCCGACGGAGCCAGCGTCGCCGGCGAGCAGGCGTATACGTCGCCAAAACGCGCGCGCGCATGGAGCGTATCCAGCTCGACGAGCGACTCGAGGCTGGCGACCAACTCGTCCCGGTGCGGTCGGAGCTTGTCGGTGAGCTCGCGGAGGATCCGTTCGACTTCCTCCACCTCCTCTGTTTCCAGCTCACGCATCCGGTTTCCGAATTCGACCGCCGCGGGCGGCTCGACGAACAGCGTGCCGCCGGAGGCGGAGGTGTCGTGCACGATGCCGCCGGAGGCGAGGTGTGCGCCGCGCCGCACCGGGATCACGTACCTGCCATTCCGCATCGTGACAGACATGTCCGTCACCCGATGCTGCGCGTCGAGCCGATTCATTTCCCGCTCGAGAATTCGAATCAGCTCACCGTGGGCGGCGCGGAGCTCGCGACGGATATGGCGGAGCGTCGGCGAGGCATCGTCGCGCACCGTGCCGTCGTCGAGAATCGTGCGCGCGATCGTTTCTTCGAGTGCGGGCGCCGCGATCAGGCGAGCGAGCAGTGGCTCGAGCAGCGCGCGGACCATGGCTGGCCGGCGTTCGTCGCGCAGTCGTGTCAGCGTGTGCCGCGATGATCGCAGCAGCGTTGCGCCGGCGTTGAACTCGGCCCCGCTCCACATGCTGCCTTCGACCCGAAGCCGGGTGAGCGGACCGCTCAAATCGGGAATCGGATCCGGCCGCCATGGATCGTCTCCCTGAATCGCGGCGCGCATGGCGGCGATGCGCGCGTGCTCCCGATCGAGCCAGGAGCGATCGGTCGATGGCGTGAGCGCGCGGATTCGCGCCGCGCCAAGGTCGGAAGTCGCGAAGCCCGCCACGACGTCGAGGACGCGCGGGAGCTCGAGGACGGAGAGCGCGTGAGCGTTCACGATCGGGGGAAAAGGCAAAACCCGGACGAGCGAGGGGGGTCGCCGATCCGGGTTGTCATGCACACGTTGACCTGCACCGTCACGCCCGCTTGGCGAGCTCCTCGCGAACAATGGCGTTGATGGTGGCGCCATCGGCCCGTCCCTTGAACTGGCCCATGACCTTCCCCATCACCGCGCCGACGTTGGCGGCTCCGCCATCGATCGCCGCGGTCACCGCCTTGCGAATCTCCTCGTCACCAACCGACGCCGGGAGATAACCTCCGAGCATTTCGGCTTCCGCGCGTTCGACGCCTGCCAGATCGGCGCGTCCGCCCTTGTCGTACATCTCGATCGACTCACGTCGCTTCTTGATCCCGCGGCGCAGGACTTCGATGACGTCGTCGTCACTCACCTCGCGATTGAGCTCGATCTCGCGATTCCTGACGTCGGCGATGATGGTGCCGAGCAGCAACACCTGCGCTTTGTCCTGCGCCTTGCGCGCCGCGGTCATGTCGCCGTGCAACCGGTCAAGCAGTTGCGACATCAGGCGTGACGGCTACGACGGTTCTTCCGGATGGCGGCGTTGAGCTTCCGCTTCCGGCGCTCGCTCGGCTTTTCGTAATGACGATGCTTGCGCAGATCCGACAGGATCCCCGCTTTTTCGCACTTCTTCTTGAAGCGCTTGAGCGCGCGCTCGAAGTTCTCGTCGTCATGGATGATGACTTCCGACAAACTGACTCTCCCCCCTTCGCGGCGTTTGTGCGCCAGATAAGTGTATTGAATCAGCTAAGTTACAGGCACAGCCGTTGGCTTGTCAACGAGAATTCTCGCACGGCACCGCGTCAACCGGGCGGCCACGCCATGGAACGGCCGCCGAGCAGGTGGAGATGGATGTGAAACACCGTCTGCCCCGCTGCGCGGTTGGTGTTGACGACCGTCCGATACCCCGAGTCAGCGACTCCTTCGCGGCGCGCGATTTCAGAGGCCGCGAGCGACAACCTCCCGAGCATCTCGGCGTCGGTCGCGTCGTTCAGTGAGGCGACGTGCTCTCGCGGCACGATCACGACGTGCACGGGCGCCTGCGGATTGATGTCCCGGAATGCCACGACGTGATCATCCTTGTGCACGACCGTCGCGGGGATCTCGCCGCGGACGATCCGGCAGAACAGGCAATCGTCGGCCATCAAGGCTCCTGCGTGAGTGTGATTGCGCGCGCGATCGACACGGCCGCGATCGCTGCTGTCTCGAAGCGCAAGATCGTGGGCGCCAGGCGAACGCTGCGCCATCCGCGCGCGGTGAGCAACTCCAACTCGTCCGGCTCGGCGCCACCTTCCGGCCCGAGCACGATGGCAATCGCAGCCGTCGCCCCGCGGAGGCTGGAGAGGATCGGCGCGCCATGGGCGTCGAGCACGAAGCCGGAATGTGATGGATCCCGCGCCAACTGGTCGAGCGCGACCTCCGGCAGCACATCGGGCAGCCATGCGCCGGCAGATTGTTCCAGCGCGCCGATCATCCGCGCGCGAAGCTTCTGGGCGAAAGCGGGACCTTCGCCGCGTGGCGAGACGCTCGCGGAGCGGCGGAAACGAACCGACTGCCAGCTCGTGATTCCGAGCTCCGTGGCCTTCTCGCCGAGCCACAGCGTGCGGTCGCGATCGGCAACCGGGACGCGCAGGTGGATAGCCGCAGGGCGCGTGACGGTTTCCGTCTCCGTCACTCGCGCCCCGACGTCGCCACGGCCAGCCGGTGGCAGCAGCTCCGCGACGGCGCGTGTGCCGGCGCCGTTCGTCAGATGGATCGTGGCGCCGGCGGAAATGCGACGAACGCGTGTGTGATGCGCGGCATCCTCGCCCAGGGTGACGACCTCGCCCGCGATGAGCGCTCGGTCGACGAAAAACGTGGCTACCGACGCGCGATCGCTGCGCTCCACCAACCGTCCTCCTCGTCCTCGGCCGTGATGTCCCATTCGTGGCGCCCGAGCACGGCGACCATCTCGTCCCGCTCGCTCGAGAGAATCCCGCTCAGGATGGCGCGCCCATCGGGCTGCAGTGCGGACTCGATCGCCGGCAGCAGCGCCAAGAGCACCGACGAGATGATGTTTGCGGTGATCACCCGAACAGGCGCGACGAGCGGCAGCAGGACTGCCGCGTCGCCTTCGATCACCGTCACGCGGTCGGCGACGCCGTTGCGGCGGACGTTCTCTTCGGCGTTCGCGATGGCGTCGTGGTCGATCTCGATCGCCGCAACCTGTCGAGCGCCGAGCTTGGCGGCGGCGATCGCCAGCACCGCGCTGCCCGCGCCGAGATCTGCAACGCGATCGCCGTCTTGAATGACCGACTGCATCAACCGGATCACGCCGCGGGTGGTGGCATGCTCGCCGGTTCCAAAGGCCATCTCCGGCTCGATGACGATGGTGTCGTCTTGATCGAGACCGTCGGCGAGCCAGGGCGGCGCGATGGTCAGCCGTCCGAGCCGATGGACGCGGATCGAGTCCTTCCAACGCTCCGACCAGTCGACGGTGTCCAGCGGCGACGTTTCAATGCGTGCATCCGGGCTCGCGGCGAGCGCGGCGCACACCAGCGAGTCGGCAGTCGATTGATCCGGCACGTGGGTGACGAGCGCGTCGCCGACTTCCTGCAGTCCTTGAGCACCGGCCTCGAACAGCGCGGCCGCGACGCGGTCACGCCCCGCGCCGGGTACGACGCGAACGGTGACCCACGAGGGGGGCTCCGTCACGCACCGAGTGCTTCTTTCATCTTGGCCCAGAAGCCCTTCCCGCGGCCGTCCTCCGGGATGCCGGGCTGCAGCTCGCCGAGACGCTCGACGAGCCGGCGTTCTTCGTCGCTGAGGCGCTCGGGCGTCCAGAGCTGCACTCGCACGTGCAAGTCGCCCGAACCGTTGGCGTTCACACGCGGCAAACCGCGGCCACGCAGATGAAAGACGTGCCCGCTCTGCGTTCCGGGCGGCATCGACATCGTGGTATGCCCGCTGACCGTCGGCACGCTCAGCTCCGCGCCGAGCACGAGTTGCGCGTAAGTCACGAGCACCTCGGTGTAGAGGTCCTCGCCGTCGCGCTCGAATCGTGGATCGTCGGCGACCTCGAACAGAACGTGCACATCGCCGCGCGGGCCGCTGCGCGCACCCGCGTTGCCGACGCCACGCAGCGTCATGTACTGTCCAGTCGCGACACCGGCAGGGATCTGAACCGCCAGCTCCCGATCGCCGCGTACGCGTCCTTCTCCCCGGCAGTTCTTGCAGGGCGTCTGCACGACGCGGCCTTCACCGTGACACGTAGGGCAAGGCACGACGGTGATGAACTGTCCGAAGAACGAACGCTGTGCGCGCCGCACCTCGCCCTGTCCGCCACACGTCTGGCAGCCCTGCGACTTGGAACCCGGTTCGGCGCCCGTGCCCTCGCACCGGTCGCACGGTTCGAGAAGTCGAACAGCGATCTTCTTCTCGACACCGCTCGCGACTTCCTGCAGCGTGAGCGGCACGGTGAGCTTGATGTCGGCGCCCGCTCGGGGGCCGCTGCCGCTCGCGGCGCGGCCGCCGAACAGCTCCTCCAGCCCGCCGAAGCCACCGAAGTCGCGCATGAAGATGCCGAGCGCCTCGGAGAGGTCGACATGGTGGAAACCGGCTCCGCCACCGCGCAGCCCCGCTTCACCGTACCGGTCGTACGCCGCGCGCTTTTGCGGGTCCCGCAGGATGTCGTACGCCTCGGTGATTTCCTTGAACCGCTCTTCGGCCTCTTTCGAGCCATTGTTGCGGTCCGGATGGTACTTCATCGCGAGCTTGCGATATGACTTCTTGATGTCCTCGTCCGATGCCGTGCGCGGCACGTCGAGGACTGCGTAGTAATCCGCCATGAATTCGTGGGCTCAGTCGAGCAGATCGCTGAGAAGCCGGGACGTGTGGCCCACCAGCGAAATGACTTTGTCGTAGGGCATGCGCGTGGGGCCGATGACGCCGATCACGCCCGCGAGCGATCCGGCGTTGTACTCCGCGGTCACCACGGTGAACTCCTCCAGCCGGGGATCGTCGTGTTCGGCGCCAATCGTGATCGAGATGCCCGGCGCGCTGCTTCGCCGCCTGAGCGCCTCGCCGAGCGCGCGCGGGGTATCGGTGAGCGCGAGCAAACGCCGCATGCGATCGGCAGCGGAAAACTCCGGCTGCTCGGCGAGCACGGATGCCGCGCCGAGTACCACGTCCGCTTCGTCCGACATCGGCAGCGCCGCATCGAACAGGTGCTCGCCTTCCTGCAGGAAGATGTTGAGCAACTCGGCCGACGCCGGATCGGTGCCGGCGTCGCGCAGACGTCCGGTGAGCGACTTGCGGATCTCTCCGAGCGTCAGCCCGGCCAGTCGATCGTTCAGCACGGCCGATACCGCGCCAAGCGCGTGATCCGCGATGTCCGCCGGCACTTCGACGAACACGGTGCGTACCACGCCCAGTTCCAGCGTCAGCACCATCAGCAGTCGCTCACTGCTCACGCGGACCAGCTCGAGCCGATGCAGTACGGACCTGTCCAGCCTGGGTCCGAGGGCCACGCCGAGCTCCTGCGTGAGAACGCCAAGCGTCTGCGCCGCGCGGCGCAGGATCATCTCGATGGGCGAGGATCCGCCGCTGCCGCTCAACTCTTCCATCAGCCGCTCGGATTCCACGGTCCGCATTGGCGGCATGCCTAGCAGAGAATCGACGTAAACGCGATAAGCCTTGTTGGTGGGCACGCGCCCGGCCGAGGTATGCGGATGGAAGAGAAAGCCCTTCTCTTCCAGATCGCTCATCGTGTTCCGGATCGTCGCGGGGGACACGCCCAGGCCGAATCGCCGGGACAGTGTTCGTGAACCGGCTGGCTCGGCAGTTTCCACGTAGCTTCGAATCACCGCCTCGAGCACGCGGCGCTCGCGTCTGCTGAGCTCTTCAGATGGCATAAGTTCAAAGCTAGTAACGACTTCGGACGACTGTCAAGTCGGCGGCGAGCGCATCGAGGCGCAGCCACCCGGAGGCGGTCAACACGAGCTGTTCTCCTTCGGCGATGGCCGCCCACCCCGCTCCGATCCACGGCGTGACGTGTGCCAAATCACCATGCTCCATGACGAGCCCATTCGCGGTACGCAATCCCAGATAGACGACTTCGGCCGCTCGATTCTCCGCGGTCAGTGCCTCCTGCCCTTCCAGCGGATCGGAGTCCGCGTGCACCGCCTCGAGCCAATCGACATACGCCGACCGGTTCCAGCGCCGCGTGCAGCCGTCGTAGCCGTGCGCCGACGGGCCAATCCCGGCATACGCCGCGCCGGACCAGTACGCACTGTTGTGGCGTGATGCTCGGCCGGGAAGCCCGTAGTTCGAGACCTCGTAATGCTCGAAGCCGGCGGCGGTGAGCACGTCGTGCGCTTGAAGAAACTCGCGTTCGTACCGTTCGTCCGGCGACTCAGCGAACTGGCCGCGGTGGTGCGCGCGGCCAAGCGGCGTGTGCGGCTCGATCGTGAGGCCGTAGAGTGAAATGTGCTGCGGCGAGAGCGCGAGCGCTCGCGAGAGATCCGCGTCCCACGCGCGCTCCAGTTCCTTCGGCAGCGCGAATATGAGATCGAGCGAGATGTTGTCGATCCCGCTCGCTCGAGCCGCGTCGACGGCTCGCGCGATCCCGACCGAGTCGTGCGTGCGATGCATCCACCGCAGGATGCGATCGTCGAACGACTGTGCGCCGAGAGACAGTCGATTCACTCCGGCGGCCCGCCAGGCAGCGGTCGCGCTGGGCGTGACGTCCTCGGGATTCGCCTCGATCGTCACTTCCGCGTCGGGCGCCAGCGCGACGTGCTGGCGAATCGTATCGACGAGCCTCGCGATGCCGTCGGCGCCCAGTCGCGATGGCGTGCCTCCACCGAAGTACAGAGTGTCGAGCTCGAGCGGCTGGGCAGCGAAGCGTCGCAGGTCGAGCTCTCGCTCGATGCCCGCGACATACGCGTCGACCGGGATCCCGCGGCGCACGGCGATGGAAAAATCGCAGTACACGCAGCGGCGCGCGCAGAACGGAACGTGGACGTAGAGATGCCGAGGGAGCACCTCGAAATATAGAGTTGAGTGAACGTTCAGCGCCGACGAATCTGGCCGGTGAGCGCGCACTCGATTGCACCCCGCAGCTCGAGCGTGGTGATCGCCGTGAGGCACTGCGCCACGGGAAGCGCTGATCGCGCGCAGAGCTCGTCGAGCGTGGCGGCCCCGTCGCCGAGCGCCGCCCAGATGCGCATCTCGACGTCGTCGCCGACTCGCGGCTCGGCGTGCCTCTCGGGCGCGAGACCGGCGAGACACAGCGCATCGGCGACCGCGACGATCGGATGCGCGCCATCGCGCAGGAACTCGTTCGCGCCCTGGCTCTGCGGAGAGTCGATCGGGCCGGGCACGATCCCGAGATCGCGCCCGAGATCCATTGCCATGCGGGCCGTCCACAACGCGCCGCTTCCGAACGGCGCCTCGATCACGATCGTGAGCCGCGCCAGCGCCGCGATGATCCGGTTCCGTTTGATGAAGGAGCCGCCGTGCGAACGGTTGCCCGGCGGCAGCTCCGAGATGACGAGCCCCCGCCCGAGGATCTCTCGATGCAGCGTGGCGTGGGCGCGCGGGTACGCGACGTCGGCGCCCGTGCCCAGCACGGCGATCGTCGGTCCGTTGCTCTCGAGTGCGGCGCGATGCGCCGCGCCATCGATGCCGAGTGCCATGCCGCTCACTACGCACGCGCCGCCACGGGCGAGCGCGCCCGCGATCTCGCGCGTGATGCGCAGCCCGTAGCTCGTCGCGCGTCGCGTCCCTACGACCGCCACCAGCGGCCGCTGGAGTACACTCCAGTCGCCGATCCACCACAGTTCGTCGGGCGGATCGGGCAGGTCCCTGAGGGCCGCCGGATACGCCGCATCGCCGGCACCGACGACCCGGATCGGCGCGATCTCGCTGCTACGGGAGGGCGACCGAGTCGTCGCGGCGGACACTGGTCTTTTTGAGCTCGAGGAGTCGGGCCCACCAATTGGAGATCAGCGAGTCGAGCCCCGTTCGGCCGGCGGCGCTGATCGCGAAGACGCCGAATGCATCCGGCGCGTCGATGGGTGGCGGCGGTTCGTTGCCGAGCAGATCCATCTTGGTGAAGACGACGCAGTGCGGCTTCTGCGCGAGCTCGAGCGAGTAGGCTTCCACTTCGCCGCGCAACTGGTCGTACTCGGACTGCCAGTCCATCGAGTCCACCGGAATGAGAAACGCGAGGATCCGCGTGCGCTCGATGTGCCGAAGGAACTGCAGGCCCAGCCCGCGGCCTTCGTGCGCTCCCTCGATGATTCCCGGAATGTCCGCGACCACGAACGTGCGAGAGTCCGAGAGTTGAACGACGCCCAGGTTGGGGCTGAGCGTGGTGAACGGGTAGTCGGCGATCTTCGGGCGCGCCGCCGAGATGACGGAGAGCAGCGTGGACTTGCCGGCGTTCGGCTGTCCGACGAGCCCGACGTCGGCGATGAGCTTGAGCTCGAGCTCGAGCGTGCGCGCCTGCCCATCCTCGCCGGGCTGGTATTCGCGTGGCGCCTGATGCGTGGAGCTCACGAAATGCGCGTTGCCCTTCCCACCGCGTCCGCCGTGTGCGACGACTATTCGGTCGCCGTCCTCCAGCACCTCGCCAATCAGCTCCGACGTTTCGAGATCTCGAATGACCGTGCCGACGGGCACGGGGAGCACGACGTCGCTGCCCGACCGACCCGTCTTGTTACTTCCCGAGCCATGCTCGCCTGCGGGCGCGGACCAGGAGTCCCGGTACGTGTAGTCGAGGAGTGTTGCAAGGTTGACATCGCCAACGACGACCACGTCGCCACCCCGGCCGCCATCGCCGCCGTCCGGGCCGCCGAGCGGAACGAACTTTTCGCGACGGAACGAGATGATTCCCGAGCCGCCATCGCCCGCCTTCACGTTCACGACCACGCGATCGATGAACATTCTCTCTATTTCCCCCGGACCCGTGCCCACAGCAGCGCGACCGACCGCGAGCGCTCGGCGCCGAGCAGATCGCCGAGCGATTCGACCGTAGCGTCGATGGTTTGATCGGATGCGCCGGCGTTGCGCGCTCCGTGCAAATGCGAATGGAGCTGCCGATCCTGCCCCGCCGTGGCGCACGCGGCCACGATACACAGCTCGCGTCGTGCGAGATCGAGTCCCGGGCGCGACAGTACCTTGCCGTAACCTTCGACGATCATCCAATCGTCGAGCAGCGGGTGAAGCTGACGAATGTTGTTCCGCAGCCGCTCGTACGTGGCGCCGTAGACGACGGCGCAGGTGGCCTCGCCGTCAGAGCGCCACGTCGCGAGGTTGCCGGCGTCAGGCGAGGCGCCGCTGGCAACCGGCTCGAGCCGGCGCCATTCGCGCGTCGCGTTGAGGGCTCGTGGAAAGCCCGCGAACAAATACGTCTGCAGCAGAAGTTCCTCCACCCATTCCGATGGAATTGCCCGGTGGACCCGCGCCAACTCGGCGCGAACTTGCGGTTCGCTTCCGGCGGTGACGATCGCGGCGAGGCGCACGAGCGAACGCGTGGCTTCGTCGAGGACGTGCAAGGTGACCTCCGGCAGCTCGGGCGGCGTCATCAAACGGCGTCGCGTCGGGGCGATCGATTTCGGCGACGTACGATCTACTGGAGCATGCGGACTTCGCCGACCGTCTCGCCGCGGGTGTTGCGTACCGGGCGGCGGAAATACTCCTCCAGGCGAGGCGGAAGCGTCTGCGGCAGCGCATCGATCAGCTGCAGCACGCGAATCACCGCGGGAAACTGCGCCCGCTGCGCGCCATCCTCGACCTTGACGGCAAACCCGATCCCCTGCTCCGGAACCGCGACCGAGTGCACGCCCTCGGCGCCGATCTTGGCCACCACGCGGCCGTCCGTCTCCTCGATCAGTACCGAGTCGAAGCGGTCGGTCCCGCCGATGAGAAATGGGCGTGTTCTCATCGCATGGACGATTCGCGTCGCCGGTTCTTCGTCATCGCGCGCCGCGCGCGCGAGGCGCGCCCACGCGCGGGCCATGTTCTCGAGTGGCAGGGCGAACGCCACGACACCGCATCCATCGATCGCCTGCCCCACGTCGCACTCCTGCACACCCGACCACGCCGCCACGGATTGGAGGCAGCATCGCTGGACGGGATGGTCCTTTCGCTCGTAGCCGTAGGTGTGCCAGCCCGCGGTTTGGGCGCGCGCGAGCATGGCCGCGTGCTTGCCCGAACAGTTGTTGTGCAACCGCGTAAGGCGCGCGCCAGACTCGCGCAGCAACTTGATCCCGCGCGACGAGAGTGGATCGTGCGGCCCACAAGCCAGATCGCCTTCCTCGAGCCCGACGTCCGCCAGCATTCCCTCGGCGAGCGCCACGTGCTCCGGTTCGCCTCCGTGCGAGGCGCACGCCAGCGCGAGCTGATCATCGCCCCAGTGCAGGTCGTCGAACCCGCCGGCCTCCAGGAACGGCATCACCTGGAAGGGCTTCGCACAGGACCGCCACGAGCTGACGAGCCGCGCATCGTTGGCCGCGGCGAGCAGTCCGTCGTCGACACCGACGACAGCCGCGTGCACGCGATGTCGCGATTCGATCTCGGCGCCTCGTGTCGCGACAACGTCCAGCTCGAGGGTTTGCATCAGATTGATCCGTCGACGTGCGCGGAGGGACGCGGCGGGAGGTCGGGCGTGATCCGCGGTGGTGTTCGTAACATAATCGACGCGAATCCAGGCGTGTGCCGCGCCTCGCGGGACCGTGCCCGCCCGGCTACGCCGACGCGAGGGTCGTTTTTTTCTGTGCTCGCGCCGTCACGTAGATGCCGGCGAGAATCAATCCGCCGCCGAGGAGCGTTGCCAGGCTTGGCAATTCGCGAATGCCGGGAAGCGTGGCGGCGAGAACGGTTGCGCCAACGGGCTCGCCGAGCAACGTGAGGTTCACCACGTATGCCGGAAGATATTTGAGAGCCCAGTTGAGCCCCGTGTGACCGAACAACATCGGTCCCACCGCGAGCGCGGCGAAGATCTCGAGCTCGCGCGGCGGTTGTCCCAGGACGTGCGCGTGCACGCTCGCGGCCAGGCCGATGAGCACGACGAAGCACGTGCCGTACACGATGCCGACGTACGGCCAGAGGTCGAGCGTGGATCGAAGGCGCCGGCCGGCAACGACGTAACATGCGGCGGTCGCCGCTCCGGCGAGGGCCAGCGTGTCACCGAACAGGGCTCGCGCGCTGGTCGCAGCCGAGTGTGCGGCGAGATCGGGCAGCGCGACGACGAGCGCTCCAATCATCGCGATCGCGATGCCGCCCCACTGTCGACCGTTCGGCGGCTCGCCGAGCCATGCGCCGGACAGCAGCGCGACCAGCGCCGGCTGCATGTTCACCAGCACGACCGACGCCGCGACCGTCGTGAAACCGATCGACGAATTCCACGTCCAGAAATGCAGGGCGAGCATCGCCCCCGCGCCGACCGCGACGATGATCGACGGCCGATCGAGCCTCCGCCACTGCCGCCAGCTGCCGGTCACTACGAGCGCGACAACGATCACCACCAGCGCGAACCCGAGCCGCCAGATGGCAATGGCCAACGGATGGGCGTGCGACAGGCGGACCAGCGGCCCGGCGAACGAGATCCCAACCAGCGCGAGGAACAGGACGAGCGACGGAGACATGGCGCGCGGGAGTGTACGGGCCGATCAGAAGATCGTCAATCCGTCCGCGCCGCCGCGGCGCCCGCGCTACTTGCAGTTCAACACGCAGATCATGCCGCGGAAGTAGCGGTGGGGATCCTTGCGGACGTCCTCGAGGATCGTCCCGAGATCGGTCGTCAACTTGTTGAGCCGATCGTACAGGGTCGGATCGTTGAGTAGCCGTGCGACGGGCCCCTGCCCGTTGGACAGCGCCTTCATGATCGAATCGCCGGCCTGCGCCATGCTCACGAAGTGTGTGTACAACGAGTCGTCGCGCAGCAGCTTGCCGATCGTGCCGTTCTTGTCGTTCAGCGAGACGACCAGCGAATCGGCCGACGTCACCACGCTGATGAAGCGGTTGTACAGCGTGGGATCGTCGAGGAGCCGCGCAAAGGTGCCGTTGGGATTCTGCAGCTTCGTGAGCATCGTGTTCGCGCGCGACATCGTGCCGGCGAACTGGTCATACAGAGCACGATTGGTCATCAACTGGCCGACCGTCCCTTTGCCGCTGAGGATTCCAGTCGTCAGGCTGCGCAGGTCGTGCGTCAGGTCGACCATGTCGTTCACGGCGCCGGCGGCCTGCGCGAGGATGGCCTCGTAGTCGAGCGAGGGCGAGACGGCGATCGTATCGCCCTCGCGTAATACGCCGTACCGCGGCGTCCCGATCGAGATGTCGATCACTTTATCGCCGAGCAGTCCGAGCGTGCGCACCTTCGCCTTGGAATCGCTGCGGATCTGATCGCGCAACGACGCGTCGATGGCCATCCGCAGGCGAAGGTTGCGCGTCGTGTCGTTGTCGACGGGTAGAAAGTCGATCGACTTGATGGTTCCCGCGAACTGTCCCGCCAGCAGCACCGTTCCGCCGGCGACGAGGCCGTTGGCATTCGGCAGATACGTGATCAGCTCGTACCTGCGGTGAAACAGATTCGCGGCCTGGCCGAGCTTGTAGATGGCGACGCCGATCACGCCGAGCGCGGCGAGAATCAGGACGCCGACCTTGAGCTGGTCCCAGGTGATGAACGAGGATCGCTTCATCCCTGTGCTCCGCCGAGGAAGTCCTGGATGTACCGATCGTCGCTCGCCGTCATCTCCTCGGGTGTGCCGAAGAACGTGACGTGGTGCTCGTTGAGCAGCGCGACCTTGCTCGCCATGCGAAAGACCGAGCGAATGTCGTGCGACACGACGATGCTCGTGACTCCCAGCTCGCGCTGCAGCTTCAGGATCAGCTTCGTGATCGTAGCCGTAGTGAGCGGATCGAGCCCGGAGGTCGGCTCGTCGTAGAGCATGATCTCCGGGTTGTTCGCCATGCCGCGCGCCACACCGACCCGCTTGCGCATGCCGCCCGACAGTTCCGCAGGCATCTGCTCCATCACTCGATCCGCCTCGAGGTCGACGAACTGGAGCTTCTCGCGCACGCGAGCCGCGATCTCGTCCTCGCTCATGTCCGTGTGCTCGCGGAGCGGATACGCGACGTTCTCGAACACGGTCATCGAGTCGAAGAGGGCCGCGCCCTGAAAGACCATCCCCATCTTCTGTCGGACTTTGAGCGCTTCGTCGAACGTGAGCGACGTGATGTCCTCGCCATCGATGCGCACCTCGCCGCGATCCGGCACGAGCAGGCGCAGGATGAGCTTGAGGATCGTCGACTTGCCGGTGCCGGACTCGCCGACGATCGCCACGGTCTCACCCGCGCAGGCGACGAGGGACACGTCCTCGAGGACGGGAACATCGAATGCGAGCGAGACGTGTTCGAGCTCGACGATGGGAACGGACTCGCCGCCAGCCGGTTCACGACTCGGCGCCACGCGCTCGGCGCGGCTCGCATCGGTCGCGAGCTCCTGCCGGATGGCGCGCCGCACCGCCGCCGGCCCTCGGCGCTCGCCGGTCGCCGCGGGTGCCGCCGCGTCGTCGCGAGTCCCCCGCCGGTCGATCCGCTCATCTGCCATACGTCAGCACGGACAGCAGCAATTGCGTGATGAAGTAGTCGACGATCAGGATCAGGATGCTCGACGTGACCACGGTGCGCGTCGTCGCCTGCCCCACGCCCTCCGTGCCGCCCGTCGTCCCAAGGCCGAAATAGCACGCGGTGATCGAGATGATGGCGCCGAACACGAGCGGCTTCGTGAGCCCCTGGATGAAATCGTTCGGGATGAAACGCGCCGTGAATCCGTCCGACGCGATCTGCTGCCACACCGTGTGCCAGTATTGCGACGTCGGCACGCCGACGACGAGCGACGCCACGATGTTGCCGCCGATGATCCCGATGAAATCGTTGATGATCGTTAGCACCGGCACCATGATCAGTGCCGCGACCACGCGCGGCGTGACCAGCTTCTTGATTGGATCGGTGCCGAGCGTGTTGAGCGCGTCGATCTGCTCGGTGACGCGCATGGAGCCGAGCTGCGCCGCGATGCCGGAGCCGACGCGACCGGCGACCATCAACCCCGCGAGCACCGGTCCGAGTTCGCGGATCATCGACGCCGAGACCAGGTTGCCGATGTAGATGGTGGCGCCGAACGTCTTGAGCTGCACCGATGACTGGAGCGCGAGCACCATCCCGGTGAACACACCGGTGAGCAGGACGATGCCGAGGCTCTTGACGCCGATCTCGTCCATTTGCTGCACGGCGTCCTGGGCATAGAACGGACGCGCGAAGATGAAGCGGATGGAGTTTCCGGCGAGGACGAAATACTCCTGAACCGTCAGGACCTTCGCTTTCGCCGTGTCGTTGAGCCGTGCGAGAAGTTCGGGCAAGCCAGTGCGGTCGGATCGTGCGGAGTGGACGACAGTCGAGGCCGGAAAAGGGCAAGGCCTGTGCCGGAGACAGCCGTTCGGTTGACCGCGGGAAGGCGGACGCTAGCTTCCGCCGCGATGCCTCCCGCCCCCCTGATTCCCCGCGAGCGCTTGCTGGGTCTGCTCGACGCCGCGTCGCGCGTCCGCGTTGCCGTCGTTGGCGACGCCATGCTCGACGTCTACCTGCGTGGCGAGGTCGAGCGAATCTCGCCCGAGGCGCCGGTTCCCGTCGTCCACGTTCGTGAGCGGCGTCACGCGCTGGGCGGCGCCGGCAACGTCGCGCAGAACGTGCGCGCCGTCGGCGCCATATGCGACCTCGTGGCGGCGATCGGGGACGACGCGGGTGGGCGTCACCTCTGCGCCATGCTGCGCGAGATCGAGGCGCCACTCGACTCGCTCATTACGGTCGATCGGCCGACGACGACGAAGACGCGCATCGTCGCTCGTTCGCAGCAGGTCGTGCGCGTGGACGAGGAGGACGACGCGGATCTCGACGGCGACGAAGTCGTCCGGCTGATCCGGGCGGTCGAGACGGCGGTCTCCAGTTCCGACGCGCTCATTCTCGAGGACTACAACAAGGGCGTGCTCGTGCCGCGCGTCATCGAGGCCGCGATGCGCGCGGCGCGCGCGAAGAGGATTCCGATCGTCGTCGATCCCAAGTACCGGAACTTCTTCCTCTTTCGCGGCGCGACGATCTTCAAGCCGAACCGCCGTGAGCTCGAGGCGGCGCTGGGCGCCGAGGTCGACCTCGAGCATCCGGAGGCGCTGCCGGCGACGTTCGCGCGCCTCGGCGCGGAGCATCTGCTGCTCACACTCGGTGAGCGCGGGATGGTGTTGATCTCGGCCGGCGGCGGCATCGAGCACGTGCCCACTGTGGCGCGCGAGGTGTACGACGTCGTTGGTGCGGGCGACACCGTGACCGCTTATCTCGCGCTCACGCTGGCCGCGGGAGGCTCGGCGACGGAGGCGGCGGTGATCGCGAACTTCGCCGCCGGTGTGGAGGTCGGAAAGCTGGGCGCTGCGACCGTGTCGCCGGCCGAAGTCATCGACGCGTACGACGCGTACGTTGCCGACCCGCTCGCGAGTCCGGCCTAGCGGCGACGCGTCTTTGACCGACTGATCGCCCGCTGAGCCGGACGGCTCTCA
>DATISA010000267.1:0-14575 GCA_035469245.1 Gemmatimonadaceae bacterium | reverse complement strand
AGCGACGAGGCCTGGTGGATGTCCGCCTGGAACTCGGGGCTGACGACGGCACAGGCGACGGCCGACGCGGCGACGCAGCGGACGGTCGTCGAGCTGGCTGGCGTCGTGCGCGACGGCGCGACCCGGGTGGGCGTAGTAAAGGTGAAGTTCGGGTTGGCGATGGTCGACTCGGTGCTCGCTCAGGGCAGCGTCAATGGCAGCGAATTGCGCGTGGACCTCGTGGACTCCGCCGGCAAAGTGATCGCGAGCTCCGGACTGGCGGCGCGATTCAAGCGGCTCGCCGGCTTCACGACGGTGAGCAGTCGCGATCCCGGCGTCGCGTTCGACTTCGCGAGCGACTCCACTCTGCGACGCGGCGCGGTCGAGCCCACGAACGGCGGTCGGTGGCGCGTGGTGGCGCACATGACGCAGGCCGACGCCGCGCGCGCCTACGACACCGCGCGCTCCGGTCTGATCCTCGGCATTGTCGCGATGCTCGCTGTGATCGTCCTCTCACTCTCATTTGGCGGGCGGTTCATCGAGCGTCGCATCACGGGGCCGGCTGAGGAGCTGGCCAAGGTCGCCGAGGCGGTTGCCGCGGGCGACTTCTCCAGGCGAGTGAGCGGCGCTGGCGCGGACGACGAGATCGGACGGCTGTCGCGAGCGGTGTCGGCGATGATCGAAGAGCTGCAGCGGCTCGCGACCGCGCTCCGCGAGTCGGCGGCGGAAACCGGGAGCATGACCCAGGAAATCACCGCCAGCTCGGAGGAAATGGCCGCGTCCGCGGGGCAGATCGCGCACACGGCGGCGGACCTCAGCCAGCAGGCGAACACGATGGCGGAGACGATTCAGGCGCTCGCCGGCTCGTCCGAGCATCTCGTGAGCGCCGCAGCCAGCCTCGACTCGGGCGCAACCGAAGGGGTCGACCGCAATGCGCGGCTTCGGGCGCTCGCGCTCGACAATCGGGCTCGGCTCGACGAGAGCACCCGGTCGCTCGCCGCGCTTCGGGTCGACGTCGAAGCCAGCGCCGCCGCCATCAGCGAGCTTGCGAAGGCGTCGGAAGAGGTCCGCAGCTTCGTCGCGCTGGTGCAGAAACTCGCGCGCCAATCGAAGCTGCTCGCGCTCAACGCCGCCATGGAGGCCGCCCGCGCCGGCGAACACGGTCATGGCTTTGCCGTCGTCGCGGAAGAGGTGCGGCGCCTCGCCGCCATGTCCTCCGAAGCCGCCGAGCGGACGGAGCAAGTCGTGAACGAAGTGCTGGGCGGGATCGACCAGTCGCGTGCGTCAAGCGAACGTACCGTCGAGACCGTCCGCGTCGTGCGCGACGCGACCGAGCAGGGCTCACGCTCGTTCGGTCAGATCGAGACGGCCGTCGCGGAAGCCGACGGCTGGACCACGTCGATTCAGCAGGCGGTGAGCGCGGCGAGCACGCTCGTTCGCGAAATGAGATCCAAGCTCGATTCGCTCGCCGCCGGCACGGAGTCGTTCGCCGCGGCGATGGAAGAAGTCGCCGCGTCGAGTCAGGAGCAGAGCGCCAGCACGGAGCAGATCGCCGCCGCGGCTTCGACGCTCTCGGGCGCGGCGGAACGGCTCACGCGGCTCGTCGCCAACCTGAAGCTCGCATCGACCGACGCAGACAATGATCGTGGCGCCAGCGCGCCGCCATCGACCGAACCAGCAGAGCTCCAAGCAGCACGTACCCTGGCCACCGCATAGGCTTCGCGGGTCCTCGTCAACGCAGCGGACGGATGGCGCGCGTCACTACGGCTTGATCATCACGCCGCTCAGCGGCCCTTTCGGCTGTTCATCCCGGCGGAAGAGATAGGCACAGTCCTCGAGCCGAGCGCCGTTCGCGTCGGCAACGGCGAACTTGGACCCCTCGTACGCGCAGGCGCCCGCATACTCGCCTTTCTTGTTGACCGCGTAGTACTGCAGTTGGAAATAGGGCCGGCCTTTGTCGTTCAGCAGCCGCTTTTCCGTCATCGCGATGACGCGTTCCATGACCTTCATGAGTGCGGCCTGCGGCGCCATTCCCTGGCGCATGAACTCTACCGCCAGGAAGGCGCCGCAAACTTTGATGTTCGCCTCGCCGCGCCCAGTTGAACCCGCCGCGCCGACTTCGTTGTCGCAGTATTGCCCCGCCCCGATGATCGGCGAATCGCCCACGCGCCCCGGGATCTTCCACGACAGACCGCTCGTCGTGGTCACGGACGCAATGTCCCCGCTCGCCGTCACCGCGTTCATGTTGATCGTGCCGTAGGTGTACGGCACCCCTGCCGCATCGTAGTAGACGTGCACGCCCGTGAGATCAAAGTCGTCGGACGACGGCCGCTTGGAGCCGTTGGTCGACGGCCGCGCACCGGCCGGTGGGTCGATTGGATCGAGCCAGTTGTCGCTCGGGTTGAGCTTCGACTTCCAGCGGAGCCAGGCATCCCGGCTCTCTTCGGTGAGGAGGTTCTGGGGCTTGAATCCCATCTCCAACGCAAAGCGCTTGGCGCCCTCGCCGACCAGCATGATGTGATCGGTCCGGTCCATCACGGCCTTGGCCACGGCCGCCGCGGTCGCGATGTCTTCGAGACAACCCACCGCGCCTGCGCGCTTCGTGGGACCGTGCATGCAGCTCGCGTCGAGCTGAACGACCCCGTCCTCGTTCGGGAGTCCCGCCAGACCGACCGACTGGTCGTGCGGGTTGAGCTCGACGATCTGCACGCCGGCAACGATCGCATCGAGCGGATCGGCACCTCGCGCTACCATGTCGTAGGCGACCTTGATCCCCTGCTTGCCGCTGTCGTCCGTCGTATACCCATTTGCCGCCGAGACGACCACCGGGCGCCCGGCCATCCCGGCCAGTGGAGGCGCCACTCGGTCGTGAACCCGGATGTCGGGCATGGCTTCGGCCAGTTTGGGAAGTGCGAGCCCGGCCGCGGCGGCGGCTCCGGCCCCGAGAAAGTCACGGCGTGAAACAGACATACGACCTCCGCGTTCGAGCGGGATGGCAGGATGGGGTCAATCTTACTGCATCCCGAGCCGCCCGGCCAAGGCGGCGCACAAACGCGCCGTCCTGTGATGGAAGCGCCAATGGAAAGTATTCGGCAGCCGTTATCTTCCTGCTACCTATGTCCGCCTCCGTCCGCGACCGCCTGCGCCGTACGCAGTTCCTCGAAGGCCTTACCGATTCGGCGCTCCACGAGCTCGCTAGAATCGTCACACCAGCTACATACGAACCGCAGGCGGCCATCTTCGAGGAAGGGTCGCCTCGCGAGTTCCTTGCGATCATCGTCAGCGGCTCCGTCGCCATCGAGAAAGGACGCAGCAGCCGCTCGGTGCGACTCGTGACGCTCGGAGCCGGCGAAGCGCTGGGCGAGGGCTTGCTGCTCGACGAGCTGCCGCACGGTACCAGTGCGCGCGCCCTCCAGCGCACCGAGACCTATCTGCTGACAGCGGACCAGGTGCGCTCGATGGTCAAGGACCATCCGACGCTGTACGCGGCACTCATTGGTCGAGCAGCCCGCTCGATTGCCCAGCGTCTTGCGGCCACTGACGCGACACTCGTTGGGCACGGCCGCACGGTTGGCTTTACCGGAGCCACGACGCGGCGCGAGCACGACCTGCTCGGCGATCGTGACGTCTCCGAGGAAGCGATGTACGGCGTCCAGACGCTGAGAGCTCTAGAGAACTTTCCGATTACCGGCATCGCGCTCCGCGAATTCCCGGTGCTCATCGAGGCGCTTGCCGCGGTGAAAGAGGCTGCGGCGCTGGCGAATGCCGAACTCGGCCTGCTCGACCCCAAGATCGCCGACGCGATCAAGCGCGCGGCGCAGGAAATTCGCGCCGGCCGGCATCACGAGCACTTCGTGGTCGACATGATCCAGGGCGGCGCTGGAACCTCGACCAACATGAACGCGAACGAGGTGATCGCGAACCGGGCGCTCGAGCTCCTGGGCAAATCACGTGGCGACTACACCGAGATTCACCCGAACAACCATGTGAACCTGAGCCAGTCGACGAACGACGTCTACCCGACGGCGGTGAAAGTTGCGTTGCACGAAGCGATCGAGGATCTGCGCCGCGCGATGAGTGAGCTGGTGGCCGCGTTTCTCGCCAAGGGCGAGGAATTCAGCTCGTTCATAAAGATGGGGCGCACGCAGCTGCAGGATGCCGTTCCGATGACGCTTGGCCAGGAGTTCACCGCCTTCGGCCACACGATCTCGGAGGACGTCGAACGGCTCGGTGAGGCGCAGGCGTTGATCCGCGAGATCAACATGGGTGCGACGGCGATCGGCACGCGCATCAACACCCCGCCGGGCTACGCGGAGGTCGTGTGCAGGGAGCTCTCGCGGATCACGGGGCTTTCGTTGATCACCGCACCGGACCTCGTGGAAGCCACCGCGGACACCGGTGCCTTCGTCCAACTGTCCGGCGTGCTCAAGCGATGCGCCGTCAAGCTGTCCAAGATCTGCAACGACCTGCGGCTGCTAAGCTCGGGTCCACGCGCGGGCCTGGGCGAGATCAATCTTCCGGCCATGCAGCCCGGCTCGTCGATCATGCCGGGCAAGGTGAATCCGGTCATCCCCGAGGTGGTGAACCAGGTCTGCTTCGACGTGATCGGCGGAGATGTGACCGTGACGCTCGCGGCGGAGGCTGGGCAGCTGCAGCTCAATGTATTCGAGCCGGTGATCGCCTACCGGCTGCTCCGGAGCATCGAGATGCTGAGGAACGGCTGCGTCGTCCTGCGACAGCGCTGCGTGGAGGGCATCACCGCCAACCCGTCGCGGATGCGCCAATTCGTCGAGCACTCGATCGGCGTTGTGACGGCTCTCGTACCGGTGATTGGGTACGAGCGCGCAAGCGCGGTGGCAAAGGAGGCGCTCGAGAGCGGCAGAGGCGTGTACGAGATCGTGTTGTCGCGCGGCCTGCTGACTCGCGAGCAGCTGGACGAGGTGCTGGATCCTGAACGGATGGTCGGGCGCAACTAGCATCCAGCCCCCCAGCCCTCCACATGCCTCCTCGGCGGAGAAAGCGCATCGACCCTGCTGCCTTCAGGCTGCCGGTCGACGAGATCAAGTCCGGCGTCTATACGGATGCCTACTTCACGCGGGCCCGTGAAGTGCTTCGGCAGGAGAAACGCGCTCCCACAGTCGTGATGCAGTTCACGGGCAAAGACGAAGGTTGGGTCAGCGGCGTGGACGAGGCGATCGCGATGGTCAAGCTGTGCGCCGACGATTGGAGCGCGCTCACCATCCAGGCGCTGTACGAGGGCGACTCGTACGAGAGCTGGGACACGGTGCTCACGATCGAAGGGCCGTACGACAACTTCGGGTTTCTCGAAACGCTGTGCCTCGGTGTCCTCGGCCGCCGTACCAGGATCTGCACGAACGCGAAGATGTTGTGCGAGGCGGCGCAATCGAAGCCCGTGATGTTCTTTGGCGCACGCGACGACGTGTACGCTACGCAGCCCGGGGACGGATACGCCGCGATGGTCGGGGGCGTGAAGCTCGTCTCCACGCCGGCGCAGGCGTCGTTGTTCGGCGGAAACGCAGTGGGTACGATCCCCCATGCGCTCATCGCCGCGTTCGGCGGCGATACGGTGAAGGCCACCAAACGCTTCGCCGAAGCGATCCAGGGTGTCGACGTGATTGCACTCGTCGACTACGACAACGACTGCGTCAAGGCGAGCCTGGACGTCGCACGCGCGTTCGACGGTCAGCTGTGGGGCGTCCGGTTGGATACGGCCGAGAACCTGGTCGACAAGTCGATCATTCCGCAGATGGGCACGTTCGAGCCGACCGGCGTGAACGCGAACCTGGTATGGAACGTTCGCAACGCGCTCGACGCGGAAGGATTTGGCGACGTGAAGATCGTGGTGTCAGGCGGATTCAACGAGGAGCGCATCCGGGCCTTCGAGGAGGAGGGCGTTCCAGTCGATGCGTACGGCGTGGGCGCGGCGCTCTACGATGGCCGCTTCGACTTCACGGCCGACGTCGTGCAGGTGAATGGCAAGCCCGAGGCGAAGGCCGGCCGGAGGCTGCGGGAAAATCCACGGCTCGAACGGGTAAAGTGATGGCGGGCACGAGGCTGGATACGAGCGGTCTCAATAAGATGAAGGTGCTGGATGACGCGACGCTCCAGCTCCAGCGCATCCACGGGCTGGTCGAGCAGTATGCGATGGCGCTCAAGCGCGAACAGCCGACGAGCACGTACTCGATGAATTTGCGGCGGCAACTGCCGACGCTCTCCGAGAATCTCAAATCCTACTTCGGGATGATCGCGGATCAGGCAATGGCGTTGAACCTCGCCTCGACACGAGGTTCGAGCGAGCAGGTCAAGGTGCGCACGCTGCGGGAAGGAGTCGCGCAAATCCGCCAGTCGATCGAAATCGCGATCGCGCAGACCAGGGACAAGCACACAATCGCCGAAGATTCCGAGCAGGCGGAGACGGGATCTGCCGAGTCGTAACCTGCTGTCGGGAAAGCGACTACTGCCGAGGCGGCTCGCTTGATTTGACCATTCTGAGCCGGTAGGTTCCGCTTGCTCCGAACAATTCGAACCGAGCGCGGTGCCACCGCCGCGTTCAGAACGCCGGTACAAGGACAGCTCATGCCTTTTCCTGCCCGCCTGCGCCGGCCGGGTACCCGTCGTTTGGGTACGGCCGCGTTGACGGTCGGCTTCGCGCTGCTGCTCGCCGCGTGTGGCCAGAACCACCCCGATTCGATCTTCCATCAACGGACGGATTTCAATCGGGATGTCGATTTTCTCTTCAAAATACTCATCTACGCCGGGACGGCGGTCTTCATCTTCGTCGAAGCCATCCTGGTCCTGACGCTGATCCGGTACCGGAGACGTCCGGGGCAGCCTGCGCCCGAGCACGTCCACGGCAACACCACCCTCGAAATCACCTGGACGGTCATCCCGTTCCTGATTCTGATCGTCATCGCCATTCCGACGGTCCGAACGATCTTCAAGACCCAGGCTCAGGCGCGGGGCGATGCGCTGCAGGTCGAAGTGATCGGGCATCAATGGTGGTGGGAGTTCCGGTATCCGCAGTACGGGATCGTCACGGCAAACGAGCTGTACCTGCCGCTTGGTCGAACCGTCAACTTCGCGCTCAAGACTCAGGACGTGATCCATTCGTTCTGGGTGCCGGCGCTCGCGGGCAAGCGCGACCTCGTCTCGAACCACACGAACTATCTGTGGTTCACCCCCGATTCCACGACGGCCAACGCGTGGAATGGAGCCTGTGTCGAGTATTGCGGCACGAGCCACGCGAACATGCGGTTCAAGACCTTCACCGTGTCGGCCGCCGATTTCGAGAGCTGGGTGAAGCATCAGCAGGAACCCGCGGTCGGCACGCCAGCGCCGGCTGCGACACCAGGCGCCGCTCCCGGCGCGACGCCGCCGGCCGCGACCTCGGCCGCGACCACTCCGACTCAGCCGACCGCGCCAGGCGCGGCGGCCGCTGTGCAGGCTGCGCCGATGGCGGAGGTGGCCCAGGCCGGCTTCGTGGCGTTCTCGCGTGAGAAGGTTCCTGACTACGCGGTACCCAAGACGCCCCTGCCAGCGAACCTCGCGTACGACGACAATCTGTTGGGCAAGGGCGATCCATCGAACGGCGCCAAGCTCATCGTCGGCGCCGGTGCGTGCCTTGGCTGCCATGCGATCAAAGGCAATCCGATGATGGTCGGGCAGATCGGCCCGAATCTCACGCACGTCGCGACCCGCACGACGATCGCGGCTGGCCTGTACCCCAATGACCCGCGGCATCTCGCTCGCTGGATCAAAAACGCGCCGGTGATGAAGCCCGGCGTCGCCATGCTGACGCTCGGCGCCGGTGAGTTCGACCCCGTGCGCAAGATGAAGCCGTCGCCTGGTCTCACCGACCAGCAGATCGCCGACATCGTGGCGTACCTGCAGACGCTGAAATAACGAACGCCGAATCGGAGATCCGAGAGAATGGCAACTGCTGCGGTTCGAGTCCCCTACACCGTCGAACAGGCATACGGCAAAACAGGACTCTGGAGCTGGCTCACCACGGTCGACCACAAGCGGATCGGCGCGCTCTACATGTACACGGCGCTGGCCTGGTTCGCGATCGGCGGCATCGAAGCGCTGATCATGCGCATCCAGCTCCAGGGACCCAACGGGCACGTGGTCTCGGCTGAAGTCTTCAACATGCTGTTCACGATGCACGGCACGACGATGATCTTCCTCGTCGTCATGCCGTTGTCGGCGGCGTTCTTCAACTTCCTGATTCCGCTGCAGATCGGCGCGCGCGACGTCGCGTTCCCGCGGCTCAACGCGTTCAGCTATTGGGTGTACCTGTTCGGCTCGTTGTTCATGAACTCGTCGTGGCTGATCGGCGCGGCGCCCAACGGCGGCTGGTTCGGCTACACGCCGCTCACGACGATGCCGTACAACCCGGGGTTGAACATCGACTTCTGGATGCTCGGCCTGCAGATCCTCGGCGTGTCGTCGCTGGCGGCGGCGTTCAATTTCATCACGACGATCATCAACATGCGCGCGCCGGGCATGAACCTGATGCGCATGCCGATGTTCACGTGGATGGCGTTCGTCGTGCAATTCCTGCTCGTGCTGGCATTCCCGGTCATAACGATCGCGCTCGTGTTCCTGCAGTTCGACCGGTTCTTCGGGACGAACTTCTATACGATGACAGCGGGCGCCGATCCGCTCCTCTGGCAGCATCTCTTCTGGATCTTCGGGCATCCCGAGGTCTACATCCTGATCCTGCCCGCGTTCGGGCTGGTGTCCGAGATCCTGCCCACGTTCAGCCGCAAGCCGATCTTCGGCTATCCGGTGATGGTGTATTCGGGAATCCTCATCGCCTTCCTTGGCTTCGGCGTGTGGGCCCACCACATGTTCGCCGTTGGCATGGGGCCGATTGCCGATTCGGTGTTCGCCGTGACGACGATGCTGATCGCCATCCCCACGGGCGTGAAGATCTTCAACTGGATCTTCACGATGTGGGGCGGCAACCTGCGCTTTACCGTAGCGATGAAGTTCGCGATCTCGCTGGTTGCCCTGTTCGTGATCGGCGGCATCTCGGGCGTCATGCACGCGTCGCCGCCGGCCGACCTGCAGCAGACCGATACGTATTTCATCGTCGCGCACTTCCATTACGTGCTCGTCGCCGGCTCGCTGATGGGATTGTTCGGGGGCGTCTACTACTATTTTCCCAAGATCACCGGCCGGCTGATGAGCGAGAAGCTCGGCAACTGGCACTTCTGGCTGTTCTTCATCGGCGTGAACCTCACGTTCATGCCGATGCACTGGTCGGGCTTGTACGGCATGCCGCGGCGCATCTATACCTACGATGCGGGACAGGGCTGGGAGATCTTCAATCTCATGAGCTCGGTCGGCGCATACATCCAGGCCGTCGCGGTCATCCTCGGACTCTGGAACATCTGGTCGAGCCGAAAGAATGGTGAGGTCGCGGGTAACGATCCGTGGGGTGGCGGCACGCTCGAGTGGTCGATCCCCTCGCCGCCGCCAGAATACAACTTCGAGAGGATCCCCACCGTGACGTCGCGCTATCCGATGTGGGACCTCAAGGCCCCCGAGCTCACGTCGGAAGTCCCGCACAGCAAACACGGCGACGAGCGCAGCGAGATCGCGGTGGGCGGGAGACGAGTCGGGATGATGCACGACCACATGAGCGCCGGAACTCCGGAGGGCGGGATCAACCCGCATTCCCGTCAGGCGCCGAGCAAGCTGGCGCTAAAGACCGCCGAGGAACTGGGCATTCCGATCCCGTATCCGACGATCAAGCCGTTGTTCGTCGCGCTGTTCATGACGCTGATGTTCGGAAGTCTGCTGCTGATCCACAAAGGCAAGACTCCGCTGGCCGTCAGCGGCATTCTCGTCTTCGCAGCAGCGATGACCGCCATGCTGTATGGCTGGCTGACGTCACCGCTCGAACCGGACCACCACTAGAAGGTTCGAGGGCTCGGTAATCGAGGAACTCGAGGGCTCGAAGCAACACGTCGAGCCATCGAACCCCTCGAGGCCTCGAGCCCTCGATAACGCCAACAGACCTCATCTTTCAACCAAGTCTTCCCGCATGGCTACCGCCGTCGCCTCGCACGCACATCCGCCCACCAGCACCGGCCTCGATCATCGCAAGATCGCGATCTGGGCGTTCATCGGATCGGAGTGCATGCTGTTCGCGTCGCTCATCTCGACGTACTTGATCTATAAGGGCCGGAGCGTCGTCGGGCCGTTTCCGCACGACGTGTGCGACCCGCCGAAGTGCGCCACGCACCTCAACGCGATCCTCAACATCCCCGTCACGTCGATGTCGACGTTCGTGCTGCTGATGTCGTCGTTGACGATGGTGCTCGCGCTCGCCGCGGTCGAGAACAAGGGGAAGCCGGGCTACAGCGGCATCCTCGGGTCCTCCAAGCTGTGGTTGCTCGCGACCGCAATCCTCGGCACGACGTTCCTCGGCTTCCAGGCGTACGAGTTCACGTCGTTCGTCCACGAAGGGCTGACCATTCGAACGAACCTTTTCGGCTCCTCGTTCTTTACTCTTACAGGCTTCCACGGCGCGCACGTTACGGCCGGCGTCTTGTGGCTGCTCACGCTGCTCGCGATCGACATCAAGCGCGGCCTCCAACCAAAGGATGCGCTGCTGGTCGACATCTCGGCGCTGTACTGGCACTTCGTCGACGTGGTCTGGATCGCGATCTTCACGCTCGTGTACCTCATTCGCTAGCCCTTGGGAGCGATCGAATCATGACTGACGAGTTCACGCACACGAACCCCGACATCGACGTCCACGCCATGGGCGAGGTTCACGAGCATCCGACCTGGCGTGAGTACAAGTGGGTGGCGCTCATCCTGACCGTGATCACGATCGTCGAGGTGTGGTCGTACTACATCCCGTCGTTCGTCGCGTCGCCGGCGTTCGTGCCGATCCTGCTCATCATGTCGGCCGCGAAGTTCGCGATCGTGGTGCTCTTCTACATGCACCTCAAGTACGACCACAAGCTGTTCAAGGCGCTGTTCACCGGCCCGCTGATGATCGCCATGGCCACGCTCGTCTCACTCCTGTTCCTGTTCGGGAAGTTCGTGAAGCGATGATGGCGATGTCGCTCGCCCTGCTGCATACCGGCGCGCGACTGAGCGTGACGAGTTTCACCGTGCACCCGAGCACGGTCATCGGTATCGCGGGGCTGGCGGCGTTGTACGAGCAGGGAATGCGGGTCGCGGTGCGTCGAGCGCAAACGGCTGAACAAGCCAGCGCGCAGCGCCCCGCGACCCGTTTGTTCTTCTATGGCGCGTTGCTTGTCATGTTTCTGTCGCTCAATGGATGGCTCCACGACTTGAGCGACACGTATCTGTTCAGCGCGCACATGGTGCAGCATCTCATGCTCGCGCTCGTGGTGGCGCCGTTCATGATCATGGGAACCCCGGGTGAGTTGCTCCGGCCCGTGCTCGCGCTGCCCGGCGTGATGCCGGTCGCGCGTTGGATCACGGCGCCGAGCCGCTGCTTCGCGATCTTCACCGCCGTCGTCGCCGGCTGGCATTTGCCGCCGCTCTACAACTACGCGCTGCTGCACCATCCGGTGCACATCGCACAGCACCTGATGTTCCTCGCCGTGTCGGTGCTCATGTGGTGGCCGGTGTTGAGTCCTCTCCCTGAGTTGCCGCGGCTCAGCTACCCGGGGCAGATGCTCTACCTGTTCTTGTTGAGCATCCCGATGGCCATTGTGGCGGTCTACATTTCGTATGCCGACACGGTGCTCTATCCGCTATACGCCAGCGCGCCCCGCGTCTGGGGTATCTCGCCGATGAACGATCAGATGATCGGCGGGCTCATCATGTGGATTCCCGGCGGGTTGTTCTTTTACACGATCATCTCGATCGTCTTTTTCAAGTGGCAGCAGCGCGACGGCGTCGAGACGCGCGCCGGCGCCCAGGTAGACTGGCGGCCAATCTGACTGAGATCGGCTGGCGGACCTTGCCGCGACACGCGTCAGGGCTCCTTTTCGATACCTCGGCGGTACCATACTAGTCGTTTGACGACGGGCCAGGCTCCAGTCTTGCCCCCGTTTGTGTTTTGGCTCCTCACAGGATGGGTCATGTGAGCACCACCGTTAGAGGATCGAGCACCACGCTCGACGAGTTTGCCGACCGGGCGCCCAAGGCACCGCCGGCACCAGCCGCCGCCCCAGTATCGAAGGCCCCCCGCGAGCGCTTGGTGTCGCTCGACGTGTTTCGCGGGCTCACCATCGCCGGCATGCTGCTCGTCAACGATCCCGGCTCCTGGGCGTCGATCTATCCGCCGCTCGAGCACGCGGCGTGGAACGGTTGGACACCGACCGATCTCATCTTTCCGTTCTTCCTCTTCATCGCCGGCGTCACGACGCATCTGTCGCTCACGGCGCGACGCGAGCGCGGCGATGACGAAGGGGCGATTCGGCGCCAGATCATCCGCCGAGGGCTGCTGATCTTCCTCCTCGGCTTTCTCGTCAACGGATTCCCGTTCTTTACGTGGGGCGACGTCACCGGCGTTGCGGACCCGACCTTCCTGCAACGCGTCGTGGATCGGCTGTACCACTGGCGCATCATGGGTGTGCTGCAGCGGATTGGACTCGCCTACCTGTGCGCCGCCCTGCTCTCGCAGGGCCGAACCGTGAAGCAGCAGGTCGTGACCATCGTCGTGCTGCTCTACGGCTACTGGTTTGCCATGACGCTTCTGCCCGTGCCGGGCTCCAGCTCGATGGGACAACTCGTGCTGGGCGACGCGTCGCGCACGATGGCGGCATGGTGGGATCGATTGCTTCTCGATTGGTCGCGCTTCGGGCTGGGCAATCACACGTGGGTCAACAGCGTCACGTGGGATCCGGAGGGAATTTTTTCCACGATCCCGGCGATCGGCACCGCGATGCTCGGCAATCTCGCCGGCCAGTGGATCGCCACGAAGCGCCCGCTGTCCGACCGCCTCAACGGCATGTTTGCCGTTGGCGCGCTCGGAATGATGGCCGGTTTGATGTGGAATTGGTCGTTCCCTATCAACAAGAGCATTTGGACGAGCTCGTATGTCGTCTTCACGGCGGGAATGGCCGCGGTGGCGATCGCCACGATCATGTGGATCGTCGACGTGCACCAAATGAAGCGGTGGACGAAGCCGTTCGTCATCTACGGCATGAACCCGATGGTCGCCTTCGTCGGCTCGGGTGTGATGGCGCGCTGCATCTACTCGATCTTCAAGGTCAACTACGGCGGCAAGCCGGTCGCCCTCGAGACGGCGATCTACCAAAGCGCGTTCGCGTCATGGCTCGATCCCGTCAACGCGTCGCTCGCGTTCGCGCTGACCTTCGTCCTCTTCTGGTTCGGCGTACTTTACGTGTTGTACAGAAAGCGCATCTTCTTCAAGGTTTGAGACACAGGTCCCAATGTTGCCCGACGCTTCAGTATGAAACAGCAGGTGCGTACAACAACGAGCGTGTTCGGCCTCGTCGCGTTGTGTATTTCGGTCGTCGGGTTCACCGGGCGCGCCGCGCACGCGGCACCGAGTCAACTCCGCCCGGCGTCTGACACGAGCCTCTCGACGGCGCTCGAGCCAGTCGTCGAACGGAAGAAACGACCGGTGCCGAGGCGAAAGGCGTCGGCGAGGGTCAAACCGGCCGCGTCGAGGGCGTCCAGGCCGGCGCCCCGCCTTACCTGGAGCGCGCCAAGAGGCGCCGACGCGCTCGCCTCGGCCGTCGGCACTGCGCTGGCCAGCCACACGCGCAATGGTGGATGGGGCGCGATCATCGTCTCGTTGACGCGCGGCGATACGCTGTTCGCCCAGAATGCCGACGCGATGATGCAGCCCGCGTCGACGATGAAGATGTACACGTCGGCGGTGGCGCTCGACCGCTTCGGTCCGGACTTCACCTTTCATACGCCCGTGCTGCGCGACGGCGTCGTTGGACCGGACGGCGCGCTCGCCGGCAATCTCTATCTCCGCGGCGTCGGCGATCCGTCGCTCAGCTCGCGCTTCTGGCGCGACGAAGAGCCGATGGACGCGTTGGCGAGGCAGATCGCGGCGACGGGAATCAAGCACATTCGCGGCGACATCATCGGCGACGCCACCGCCTTCGACGACAAGCTCGTTCCCGACGGATGGAAGACGAGCTACCTGGGCGCGTCATACGCGGCACGCGTGTCGGCGCTTTCGCTCAACGAGAACTTGATCTGGGTCGTCGCCAAGCCCGCTGGTAAGAAGGCGTCGGTGTCGCTCGATCCGGCAACGACGGCGATTCCGATCGAAGGCTCGGTCGGTTTGGTTGGCGGGAGCGGCGGCCGCATCAGCGCGTCGCGGCGCCCCGATGGCACGATCAACGTCCGAGGCTCGATCGGCGTGCGATCGGGGCCTCTCAGGTATTCGTTCGTCGTCGACAATCCGCCGCTCTTCGCGGCCGGGGCACTCCGTGCCTCATTGCGGAAGCTCGGCATCACCGCCGATGGCCAGACTCGTCTCGCCCCAACGCCGAGCGGCGCAACCGAGATCGCGGCGATCTCGTCACCGCCGTTGGCGCAGATCATCGGCGAGATGGATCGAGAGAGCATCAACATCTACGCCGAGCTGCTG
>DATISA010000266.1:0-11429 GCA_035469245.1 Gemmatimonadaceae bacterium | reverse complement strand
CAACGACGGCGACGTCGACGTGTTCATCGTGAACCACGGCGGTCCGGGAATTCTGCTTCGGAACGACGGCGGGAATCGCAATCACTGGTTGCAGGTCGAGCTCCACGGCACGAAGAGCAATCGACAGGGAATCGGCGCCAAGGTGCGTCTCGTCGCGGGCGGCGCGGCGCAGGTACGGCAGATCGGCGCGCAGAGTCCGTATCTCTCCCAGAACAGCCTCGTCGAGACGTTCGGTCTGGGCGCCGTCACCCGTGTCGATTCTGTGGTGGTAGCATGGCCAAGCGGGATGCGGCAGGTCCGCACCGGCATCGCCGCAAACCAGCGCCTCGCGATCACCGAAGGCGACGCCGGCGGGTCGGATCGCGATCGCGTGCAGGCGTTCTGGGATGTCTATCGGCAGGCAACGGCGCAGCGAGTCGCCGGTCAGATCCAGCTCGCCACCGAGACGTACTCCCGCGCGCTCGAGCTTCAACCCGATCACGAAGACGCCCTCTACTACTACGGCAGCATGCGCTACGTGCAGGGCGAATTCGCCGAGGCGGCAACGGCGTGGCGCCATCTCGTCACGCTCGACCCGCGAAGCGGAAAAACCCACTCGCAACTCGGCGCGCTGTTCATGTGCCTGGAAGACGCTGCGCCGTACAACCTCGATTCGGCGGAAGTGCATCTGCGGCTGGCCGACCAGATCAACCGCGAGCAGACTGCGCCGCGGCTGCACCTTGGCGAGACGGCGCTCATTCGCGGCGACGCGGCGGCGGCGCGCAAATACTTTGATGAAGTCCTGCGCACCAACGGGCAGAGCCAGCCAGCGCTCTTGTACACCGGCTACCTCGCGTGGAAGAGCGGTGACGCGGCACGGGCGCGCGCGAACTTTGAGAAGGCCGCCGCGGCGCCCCCACCGAGCGCGGCGCTTCCGGGCGGAGCTTCGAACGAGGGCGATACCAAATCGGGCGCGGCGCTGGCTCAGCAACACGCACGATGTGACGACCTGCACGCCGCATCGGTTCCGGATCGCGATGCCGATGCGAATCGCGCCATGACCGCGAGCTACCGACGCCTCGACAAGCTGCTCGCGAGATACCGCGCGCGCCGTCGCGGCTGACGGGCGCGCGTTTACCGGACCCTGCCGAGCTCTCACACGATTCGGACACGCGCCGGGCCAGCACACTGATACTCTGAGCAAGGGAACGGCTGGAGGCCTCCTTGGTCGGCGTAGCTCAGCTCTTTCGACACGCAGCGCGGCGACTCCGTCGCGCACCGGGTTTCACGATCGCGGCAGCGCTGACCCTGATGCTCGGCGTTGGCGCGACGACGGCCGTGTTCAGCGTCGTGAACGGCGTCCTCTTGCGGCCGCTTCCCTACCCTCGCAGTGATCGATTGGTCGACCTCTCCCACTCGCTCGCCGTCTCCGGCGCGATGCAGGTGGACCAGTCGGATGCCACGTTCCTCTACTACCGACAGGCGAATCACGTCTTTCAGGATGTCGCGGCATATCGTTCGGTCGGCGCCAACCTGAGCGGCGATCCTTCCTCCGGCGCCGGCACGACAGCGGAGCGTGTGTCCGCTGCCCGCGTGTCCGCGAGCCTGTTCGGCACGTTGCGTGTGTCGCCGCTCCACGGCCGAGCATTTCGGCAGGACGAAGACCGGCCGGATGCGGCTCCGGTCGTTCTCATCGGCGAACGACTGTGGCAACGAGAATTCGGCGGCGACCCGTCGATCATCGGACGGCGCGTGAACGTCGACGGTGTACTCCGGCAGGTCGTCGGTGTGATGCCGGAACGGTTTCACTGGCCTTCGTCATCGACAGAGCTGTGGCTGCCGATCGGCATCGATCCGGCGCGAACCGCGTCGGCCGCGTTCGACTATCGTGGCGTCGCACGCTTGCGCGACGGCGTCAGCGTCGAAGCCGCGCAAGGCGACCTGCAGCGCCTTCTCCCGGACGTGCCTGTCGCATATCCCGGACGTCTCACCGTCGCAGCCATCGTCGTGACCAAGATGCGCGCCGTCGTTCGGCCGTTGCGCGACGTGGTCGTCGGCGACGTGGGACGCATTCTGTGGATCGTGCTCGGCGCCGCAGCGTGTCTCCTCCTCATCGCGTGCGCCAACGTCACGAACCTGTTCCTCGTCCGGCTCGAGGGACGGCAGCACGAGCTCGCCGTACGTCGCGCGCTCGGCGCAGGAAGCATGGACGTTGCTGCCGAGTTGCTGACCGAGGGCACAATGGTGGCCGCGGTTGGAGGGCTGCTCGGCGTCGGGCTGGCCGCTGCGGCGATGCGTGTCCTTCCGGCTCTTCACGTCGCGATGGGCGTCCCTCGGCTCGACGAAGTGTCGATGGATGGACGCGTCCTGCTCATCGCTGGCGTCGTGACACTCGTGACCGTTCTGCTGGTGTGCGCCGCGCCGGCGTTCGCACTTGGTAAAGGCAGCCCGGCCGCGGCGCTCAATTCGGCAAATCGCACGGCGACGCACGGCGGGAGCAAATATGGCGCGCGCCAGGTATTTGTCGTGGCGCAAATGGCGATCGGTCTCGTGCTGTTGAGTGCCGCTGGGCTGATGGCCCGCAGTTTCGCCAAGCTCCGCTCAGTCGAGCCCGGGTTCGAGTCCGGCCGTGCATTGATCTTCCGTGTTGCTCTGCCCCGTGCGGCCTATGCTGAGTCGCGCGACCCGGCATCGTTCGTCGCCCGTGCGCTCGGTGCGATGGCCGCTGTGCCTGGCGTGAGCGCTGTTGCCGCCGTGACCAAGCTGCCGCTGCTCGACGAGGGCCGGCGCGACACCGCGCTCTTCGTCCAGGAGCAACCGCTCTCGCCGGGCAAGATGCCGAACGTCCACCAGGTCGTCTTCGCGACGCCGGACTATTTCCGCGCGCTCGGAATTCCCCTTGCCGCAGGACAGACGTTCGAAAGCCTCGATCCGACTCGCGGGCGACGCGACATTATCGTGAGCCGCGCGCTCGCCGCACGGTACTGGAAGGACACGCGGGAGGCAGTCGGCAAACACGTTCGCATGGCGCCCAAGGGTCCATGGTTCACGATCGTCGGAGTGGCAGGCGACGTCCGCGGCTCCGGCCTCGACGCGCCGCCCGATGAGATCATCTACCTGCCGACGGTCGCCCCGCTCGGAAGCGCCGGCGACGTCATGGCGACGGACAGCTTGTGGACACCGCACGAGGTGGCGTTTGTCGCGCGGACCAGCGCCGAGCCTTCCGCGATATCGGCGCGCATCGAGCGATCTGTTCGCTCGCTCGACTCGTCCGTGCCGTCGTACGGAAGCAAGGTCATGAGTGACGTCGTCGCGCAGTCGGCGGCGCGAACATCCTTCACCCTGCTGCTCCTCGGCGGGGCCGCGCTCGGCGCGATGGGACTGGCCCTCGTCGGCATCTATGGCGTGATCTCGTACGCCGTCAGTCTGCGCGCGCGGGAGCTCGCCGTTCGCCTCGCGCTCGGCGCACAGCCGCGGGATCTGCGGCGCATGGTCACACGACAGGTCGCCGGGTTGGCACTCGTCGGCATCGTGGTGGGACTTGCCGGCACCGCGGCTCTCACGAGAGTCCTGGCGCGTCTGCTGTTCGGCGTCACATCGACCGACCCGTCAGCGCTTGGCGGAGCCGCACTGCTCCTGCTGGCCGCGGCAATCGCGGCGGGCTGGTTTCCCGCACGGCGCGCGGCGAGAACCGATCCGACCCGCGCCCTCCAGGCAGAGTAGCAGGGTCGCGCGGTTGGATCTGTGGCGCGCGGCGGTGTACGATCGTGTAGCGAATGCGCGCCACGCGTGTGTCTCGCATCACCGCGCGCGCTATCAGCAAGTTCCCGCCGAGCTCGACCACATGAGAATTTCATTTCGCCCCGCTCCCCTCCTTGTGACCGGCGTTGCACTCTGCGTCCTCGGTCTCGCCACACCGTGCATTGGACAATCGCTCAGCGGGTCGCGCGCCAGCGTGAACCGGATGTATCGACAGGCTCGCGCGGAAAGGCTCACCTTCTACGAAACCACGCGCGGAGTCAGAAGCGCCGTGGCCCGCGGACAGCTCGTCGAGCTGGTCCCCAATGGGGATTTCGAGTTGCACAAGGTGGCGTATCCGTACGTTCGTCCCATGACTCGCACCTTCGTCCGGCGGCTCGCCGCGCAGTATCGCGATGCCTGCGGCGAGCCCCTCGAGGTCACGAGCGCGGTTCGGCCCGCCACGCGCCAGCCGGAGAACAGTGTCGCGCGCTCGGTGCATCCGACGGGAATGGCGGTGGATCTCCACAAACCAGACGACTCCGGATGCTTGGACTGGTTGCGCTCGACGTTGCGCGAGCTGGAACGTGCGGGAGTGCTGGAGGCGACCGAAGAATTTTCTCCACCGCACTTTCATGTCGCGGTGTATCCGAGCCCGTACCGGCGCTACGTAGCCGCGCGCACAGACTCGGATTCCAGACGCGTCGCGTCGAGCGGCGACTCGGATCCGTAGCCACGCATGTATGGTCGCCCGTGATCGCAGGGCGAATGGCTGAGACCACCGACTATCGCTCGCGTGTCGCCGCGGATTCTGGCAACGCAGCCCTGACTCGAGCCGCCTTGGTCAGCAGATAGTTCCGCTCCGGAATGCTTGCCGTCCGATCGGCCGCCGCCCGAAAATGGGCGACCGCGCGTTCACGGTCCCCCGCCATCTCGAACAGATGGCCGCGCACGGCGTCGAGGCGATAGTGGCCGGCGATTCGCGAGTCGGCATCGAGCGCGGTCAGTTGCTCGAGGCCTGCCGCGGGCCCGTCGACCATCGCCGCGGCCACCGCCTGATTCAGCGCAACCATCGGATTGTCGGAGATCCGGCGGAGCACGCCGTAGAGCGCACGGATCTGTGCCCAGTCTGTGTCACGGACCGTGGAGGCCTCGTCGTGCAGCGCGGCGATCGCCGCTTGCACCTGGTACGGCCCGACCGAATCCGACGAGAGCGTCCGCGAGAGAAGCGCGCTGCCTTCAGCGATCAAGTCCCGATTCCAGAGCGTACGATCCTGTTCACCGAGCGGAATCAGCGCGCCGTCGGCATCGGTCCGTGCCGCGCGGCGCGCGTCGGTCAACAACATGAGCGCGAGGAGGCCCGAGACCTCGGGCTCGGCACGCAATAGCTCGCGCAGCATGCGAGTCAGCCGAATCGCTTCGTTCGACAGATCCGCACGATGGAGATCGCTCCCGATGCTGCTCGCATAGCCTTCATTGAATATCAAATACAGAACTTGCAGGACGGCGCTCAACCGCTCGGACCGCTCTGCGTCGCTCGGCAGGCTGAACGCGATTCCCGATGATTTGATTGTTTGCTTGGCGCGGCTGATCCGCTGCGCCATCGTGGACTCGGGCACCAGGAACGCATTCGCGATCTCCGCCGTCGTGAGGCCGCCGACCGCGCGAAGCGTCAGCGCGATCGCCGACGCCGGCGTGAGCGCCGGATGACAGCACATGAAAAGCAGTGCGAGCGTGTCGTCGCTATTCGCCGGCACCTCCACGTCAGACGGCGGCACGAACGCCCACTCGGCGATCAGCTCGCTCGCCACTGCCTCCTCGCGACGGCGCCGAGCGAACTCGCTCCGCAGATGGTCCGTGAGACGGCGGAGCGCGACGTGGTAGAGCCATCCGCGCGGATTGGCGGGAATGCCATCGCTATTCCACTGAGCGGCCGCCGCGATGAGCGCTTCCTGCACCGCGTCTTCGGCCGCGGCAAAATCGTCGTGCCGGCGTGCCACGGCGGCGAGCACCTGCGGGGCGAGGTCGCGGAGCAGGCGCTCGACGTTCGTGACGAGAGGAGTCTCGGGAGTCCCGGCGCTCACGCGTCGGCCGGCGGAGGCGCGCTCATCACCTGGCGCACTTCGATCGGAATGACCAGCGGCGTTCCGCCGGGTCCCGGCGCCGACGATGCTTTCGCCGCGATCTCGTAGGCCCGTTCCGGACGCTCGACCTCGACGATCCAGTATCCGGCGAGGAACTCCTTGGATTCGGCGAATGGACCGTCGCTCACGGCCGGTTGGCCGTTCTTGCCGAAGCGCACGATCCTGGCCTCGCCGGGCGACGCGAGGCCCTCCGCGCCCACCAACTCGCCGGCGCTCGTCAGATCGCGATTGAGCTTCTGCATGAACGCGATGTGCGCCTTGAAATCGTCCGGCGACCAGGCATTGACCTGGTACTCGCCCGTGCCGCGCGGTGCGTGCATCATCAGCATGAATTTCATGACTATCCTCTCTGGTTGAGCGCCATTGTGGCGCTTACACCTCTAAGTCGGAACCGACCGCGCGTTCTCTACATGCCGGCCAAAAGATCTCGTTGCGGCCCGGTCCGTGTCGAGCCGCTCAGGGTCCGGACCGCTGGCAGCACGGAAGCGCCGGGCGGCATGGGCGAGCCCGGTGTGCCGCCCATCGCCGCCGCGCTGGCGAATGCAGTGTTCGCCGTGACCGGCAAGCGGTTCAGAAAGTTGCCGCTGCGATTGGTTACTTGAGGCCGAGCTCCGCCGCGGTCCACGAACCCGTCTTCGATGCGATCGCGGCGCGCTCCTTGGCCACCTCTTCCGGAGTCACCGCACTCGCTGTGTTGCCGAACGAGCTTCGCACGTGGGTGAGCACGGCCGCAATCTCGGCGTCCGACATCTCGATGCCGACGCCGTATGCGGGCATGAGCCCGTTGAACTGCTGACCTTTCACCGTCAGCGGGCCACTCAGTCCGCGCATCACGATGCGAATCGGCACTGATGCACGTCCCGTGGCGATCTCCGAGCCGGCCAGGGGTGGGTAGACGCCCGGCGTGCCCGAGCCAGTCGGCTGATGACAGGTCGCGCAACGTTGATAGAGTAAGGCACCTTCGGCGACCTCGCCTCCTGCCGGCATGACCGACGCCTGAGCGCTCTCCTTTGCCGGCGCCTTCTCACCGCCGCCACACGCCATCGCGAGCGACGCCGCGAGCGCCGGCACGATCGACACGAGTATTCGACGTTCACGCATTTCCGCCTCGCCATTCGGACACACATATTCGATCGGATCGAATGAAGTTGGCGGCCAGAGAGGATCCTCCGACGTGGCGAGGGGAATCGCCGGACGCCGTCAAACATCGCCCAGGGCAGCGGGCCGGACGGCGCAACACGGCGTTCACGGCTGCCGAACCCGCTGAAGCTCGACCGCTTGGCTATCCAGGACGCCAGCTCGCCTCAACAGGCAGTCGTACGTGTGCCGCGTCTCGTCGGACGTTCCCGTAAAGAGAATGTCGGTCGAGTACCGGTCGGTGTCCGTGACCCTCGGGCTCATGCAGAGTCCTCGCTCGAGGATCGCCTGCACGGCGTCGGCTCGCAGAAACTGCACCCTCAGGCGGTCAGGATGTGTGTCCAGAACCAGAAGGATGTAGCTCACCGCCACTTGTGAGCTGTACCGCCGGATGATCCGCTGCAACGCGCTGTCGCCGTCGATCGAGGGAGTCACCTCGGCGACAATGCGACCGCCCAGGCGACCAAGACGTACGTCGTACCAACTCACGACGGTGTCCCGCGTGACAACCGCTGTCCGATCCCTCGACCGACGCTGTTGGCATGATCGGCAGCGCACTGCGGCGCCTGGGGGGATGCCCGCATTGGCGTCCTCGTCGAAGTACCCGACTCGGGCAACATACTTTGTCGGCTGGCCGGTGGCGCGGCGGACCTCCACCACCGCCGAGTCGTGAGCGCTCCATCGCCCCGTGAGATCGGGTATCTCCACCGCATCGGTATCGCGCAACGCCGGATTGTGAGACTGGACGACGCTGCAACCGACCAGCACGGAAAGCCCTGCGGCGCCGAGCAAAGAGCGAACGATGCGCTCCGCATTTCGGGAACGCACGGCGACGGGAAAGCGAATTGCGCCCATGCATAATTCATGTTGGCTACGACCTCGCGGAGCCAGCGGAAAACCGGCGACAATGCATCAGAGAAAACCTGAACGTCACCACGCTCCTCAGGGCCGGCACTCGCGAAACCGCTCTTGGCCTACGTTCGTAATCCATCTATGCGTTCGCTCTTTCCCGCCGCCGTCGTCATCGGCCTCGACGCCCTCCGCACCAACCGCCTTCGCACGCTCCTCTCGACTCTCGGCGTGATCATCGGCGTCGCATCGCTCGTCGCGGTGCTCTCGCTCGGCGACGGAATGGAGCGAATGGCGCGTGCCGAAATCGAGCGCACGACCGACGTGCAGACGGTCAGCGTATCGTCGAAGACGTCGGAGCTGATCGACGGCGAGCGGTATCCGGTGCGCGGCTATCCGATCTTCACGCTCGCCGACGCTCGTGATGCGGACGATCAGATCATTCGCGCGAGCGCCGTGTCGCTCGTCGTCACCGGCTCCGCGACGATCGAATCGCCAATTACGGGTGGGCGACGCAGTGTCGGAATGAATGCGACGCTTGCCGACGCCGACCGATTCATGAGCCTGTCGATCGCCGAGGGGCGGTACTTCACTCCGTCGGAAGAAGCCCGTGGTGTGCCGGTCGTCGTCCTATCGAATCGATTGGCGCGGGAGCTGGCGCGCGGACGCAGTCCCGATGTCCTGCTGCAGCAGATGGTGAACGTCAACGGGACGCCGCACCAAGTGATCGGCATTCTCGCGGCGTACGAGGGCGAACGGCTGCTCAACGCATACATCCCATTCTCGAGAGCGCACGAGGTCCTGCGTCTCACGGCGGCCAGCCAGCCGCCCGTGTTGCTAGTCCGTGCGCGAGCGCTAGAGGAAGTCCGCGCCGCACGCGCGGACGTCGAGGATTGGATCGCCGAGCGATATGGCCAGCGCGCCAATCGTGTGCTGGTGCAGACCTCGGATCAGCGGCTCGCGCAGGCGACGCAGGGTGTCTTCATCTTCAAGCTGTTCATGGGCGCGATCACCGGGATCTCGCTGCTGGTCGGCGGGATCGGGATCATGAACGTTCTGCTCGCATCGGTGACCGAACGCACGCGCGAGATCGGCGTGCGCAAGGCCGCCGGCGCGCGCCGCATCGACATCGTGATGCAGTTTCTCGTCGAGTCCGTGGTGATCAGCGGACTTGGCAGCCTTGTCGGCGTCGCGCTCGGGCTATCGACATCGTTCGCCGTGGTGGCGCTGATTCGAGCCCGCGCACGCACGATCTTTCTCGATGCGACGTTCTCATGGTCGACGGTGCTCGTGTCAGCGCTTGCCGCCATCGCCGTCGGTCTGATCTTCGGCACCTATCCGGCACGTCGCGCCGGCCGCTTGAGCCCCATCGACGCCATTCGGCACGAGTAGAAGCGAGTCCGCCAGTCGCCCTCACCCCTCAGGCCCTCTCCGCGCCCGTGGCGCCTCGATCTTCACCGCATCTTCCGGCGTGGCACCCGGTCTCACCTCGGTGTGTCGGATTTGACCGCCGAGCAGCGCGGTGTAGACCATCATCCCGCTGACGATCAGGTTTCCCAGCAGAAGCACAAGCGCCCCGCCCAGCGGAATCGCCCGATTGCGCCAGAGGATGAGCGCGCCGAGCGCGAGCGCGCCCACGATGCCCGCAACGATGTACGACGCATCGCCCATCTCCTCGTGGTCGTGGATCATCGACCGCACCACGCCGGGGAATCCGCGGATCGCGTCCTGAGCCGCGTCTCCGGTGAGATCGGCCACCACCGCCGCGAGCGCGGTTCCGATGAGCACGATGAACGCTGTGCGGCGCAGAACGTCGGGCGCCCAGAAGAAAGACGCGACCAGGAGCGCAAGCGCGAAGAGCGACCCGAGCACCGGTGCGTGGTTGACGAGCAGGTGAATATGGACGCCGGTAAGCGGCATGAGGTGCGCGGGGCCTCGTTCGAATTACGTGGTGGGAATCATGAAACGGCTCGACGCGGTGGCGCGGCCGGCGCCGCCAACTGCTCGCCGCGGGCGAACGCCTCGCCCGGTTGCCATGGTGTTCCGAGCCGCGCGAGCAACAGGTGGTCGACACCATACCAGCCGGCAATGCGCCATGCGAGCACCAGGAACAGCTCGAGCACGAGGAGCAGCGGGTTCGTGCTGACGGTGCCGGCAAAGAGATAGTTGACGTTCATGAACGCGGCGAAGAACGCGGCAATCCCCGTGAAGATGCCGAGGATGCAAGGCCGTTCCCGCCGAAGGACCCACCCAGGCCGGATTGTTGATCTTTTCCCAGCCAGCGTTGAGCCACTCCCAACCGACGTACAGCCGGACGAGCAGCCAGAACCAGGCGATGCGCGTGTCGGCGAACAGGAAGCGGGCCGCCGGCGGTTCGGAAATCTGAATTGAGTGGCTCGCCATCCGTGCTCCTGTCCTTAGATCCATCGGCGGCTCCAGAACGATCGGGACGGAGGCAGGATGCACGCCAAGGTTGGGCGAATCGGGCGTCTTTTACCCGGAAGATATTGCAAAGTTAATATCACCCGGATATAATTGATCCATGTCCAACCAGCAGCCAGAGCCAACCATGTACACGGCCTTCGCAAGACAGCGTCAGATCGCGTCCGGTCCCCGTCCATTTATCTTGACAGCAGTAAAGCAGCATTTGGACAGCATCGCCGAACTCGTGCTTATTTTCGAGGATGATAGCGGAAGACAGGTCGATTTCGACTTCAGCGGGTCACTCGACGAGGTGCTCGAGCGCGAGCGCGCGATTTCCGTAAAAGCTCGCCCGGGCCGTCCCAAACTTGGCGTCGTGGGACGCGAGGTCTCACTGCTTCCCCGCCACTGGGAATGGCTCGAGGAACAGCCGAACGGGATCTCGGCGGCCATCCGCCGCCTGGTCGACGAGGCCAGAAAGCGGGAGCCGGGCGCCCAACGCGCCCGCCGGCTGCGCGACGGCATCTCGCGGTTCATGTGGTCGATGGCCGGGGACCTCCCGAACTACGAGGAGGCCGCGCGTGCGCTGTACGCCGAGGACCAGGCGAGGCTCGAAGAGCTCGTGAGCACGTGGCCGGAGGACGTGCGAGCACACGTTCTCCGGCTCGCCGCGAAGGCGGCCGAGCTCGCGGCGGGACGTTGACCTGTCCCGGGCCTCGGGGTGGAACTTCCAGTTCGCCACCCCGAGGCTCTTGCTTTTTCTCTATTTGTTCTACAAAATAGAACAATGCGACCACGCTCACTTGGCACGCTCGAATTGAACGTCCTGCTCGCCGTCGCTCGGCTCGGCGACGATGCGTATGGCCTCGCCATCCGGCGCGACGTCTCGGGCCTCATGCGACACGACTACTCCGTCGGCGCGATATACACCACGCTCGAACGACTCGAGGACAAGGACCTCGTGTCCTCGCGGACGACGGATCCCACGCCCAGGCGCGGAGGACGCGCGCGGCGACACTTTTTCCCGACCGCGGCCGGCCGCCGAGCGTTGCAGGAGGCGAAGCGTCTTGCCGCGTCCGCATGGTCGGGAGTCGGAACCCTCATTGCACCGGAGCCGACGTGATCACACCACCACGCAGCATCGAATGCTGGCTCGAAGCC
>DATISA010000265.1:0-2221 GCA_035469245.1 Gemmatimonadaceae bacterium | reverse complement strand
TTCGGCGTGCCGGCCAAGGATGAAGAAGGTCGCCTTGACGCCATGCGTGGCCAGCGCATCGAGGATCGGCGGCGTCGCGTCGGGGTTCGGACCGTCGTCGAACGTCAGCGCGACGGCGCGGGGCGCGCGCGCCACGTGCGTAATCGGCCTGCCGAAGATCGGGCTGTTGCGGTGGAAGGCTCCGTGCGCCGCGCCGCCGAGCACCACGGCCCCGACGCCGAGGCCAACGATCATACCGCTACTGGGACGTGACCGAGAACGTTCTGATACACGTCGAGGACGCGGGACGTGACACGCGCCCACGAGTATTCCAGCGAGTTCTGGCGACCGGTCGTGCCGAGCTCGATGGCCAGGCCTTCATCGTCCAGCACACGGACGAGGGCGTCGGCCAGGGCATCACGGTCGCCGCAGGGCACCATGAGCGCCTCGCGCTCATTGGTCACGACGTCGCGGAATCCCAGAATGTCGGAGCACACCACCGGCGTCTCGCACGCCATTGCCTCGAGGAGCGTGATGCCGAACGACGCCTTCGTGGTTGGACACGCGTACACCGAGCTATGCGCGTAGTAGCTGGGACGTCCCTCGAGGACGGCACCGACGAACAGGATGTCGGGATCACCGTTGGCCTGCTTGTAGTAGTGCTCGCGCAGCGGCCCGTCGCCCACGACAACGAGCTTGGCCTGCCGCCCGTGCCGTCCCTTCGACTTCACGCGGCGGAACGAGTCGATGAGTGTGGAGAGTCCGTTGCGCGGATCGAATCGGCCGAGGAAGAGAACGATCGGCACGTCCCTGGGCAGTCCCGGCGGTGGCGGCACGCTCGGGTGAAAGACGTCGGTGTCGATCCCGTTCGGGATGATCTGCCAATCGGCGTCGAAGTACCGCTCGAGCGCGACGGTCGTGCTATGCGACACCGCGATCGCCGCGCTCAGCATGTCGAGCCGCTTCTGAAAAAAACGCCGGCCGATCGTGTAGCCGATCGACCGGTCGAAATACGTATGAAAGGTGCCGACGACAGGGCACTCCGCTTCTTCGATCGCCAACAGGGGCAAGACCGGGGTGAGCGGCGAGTGCACGTGCACGATGTCGTAGCGTCCCCGGCGCAGCAGGCGGCGCATGTCGCGCCGAAGATGCCAGCCCACCGTGATGCGCGCCTGCGACCCGTTGGCGTAGACCGGCTGGCTTCGGCCCAACCGAATGACGTGCGGCTGCTCCTCAGCGCCCGGGATGTGGGACGTGATCACGTCCACATGGTGCCCCCGGCGGCGAGCCTCCCGCGCGAAGAAGTGCACGTGCTCGCAGACGCCGCCCAGATGCGGATAGTAGTACTCGGTGACGAGGGCGATGCGCAGTGAGCGCTCGTCGCGGGTCAGCTCGAGGGGCGGCAGGTTCGGAAGTGCGGGGTGGCTACGACGGCGCCGGGATCGCTTGGGAGTGGGGGGGTGGTGCAGCGGAGGATTCGAGAGCGGCATGGGCAGCGGCGAGGCGGGCGATCGGAACGCGGTAGGGGGAGCAGGAGACGTAGTCGAGGCCGATTGAATGACAGAACTGTACGGAGCGCGGGTCACCGCCATGTTCACCGCAAATGCCCACTTTCAGTTCGGGGCGCGTGCTCCGGCCTGCTGAGACTGCAAGTCCAATCAGCTTTCCAACTCCATTCCGATCGAGCACCTGGAACGGATCGTCGGATAGTATACCACGTTCGACGTAATTGGGTAGGAAGCGGCCCGCGTCGTCTCGACTGAGGCCGAAGGTCGTTTGGGTTAAATCATTGGTACCAAAAGAAAAGAACTCCGCAGTTCGAGCAATTTCGTCAGCCGTGAGTGCCGCGCGCGGCAGCTCGATCATCGTCCCGATGGTGTACTCGATGTCCTCGCCCATCCCGCCGAGGACGTGCTCCGCGACCTGCTCGAGAATACCACGCTGGTGATTGAACTCGGCCGCTGTGGCGACCAGAGGAACCATGATCTCGGGACGGACCTCGATTCCTCTGCGCTTCGCCTTCACCGCAGCCTCGAAGATCGCCCGGCCCTGCATCTCGGTGATCTCGGGGTAGGTGATACCCAATCTGCAACCGCGGTGTCCCAACATGGGATTGGTTTCGCGCAAAGATTCCACAATGCGGGCCAGGTCGTGGCGCCCCATGCCCAAAGTTCGCGCCAGGAGCTTCGACTCTTCACCACCGTGAGGCAGGAATTCGTGCAGCGGCGGGTCGAGCAGCCGG
>DATISA010000264.1:0-14816 GCA_035469245.1 Gemmatimonadaceae bacterium | reverse complement strand
TGGGTCACGGCGATGCCCAACGGAATGGCGAAGCTCGTGAAGGTCTCCCGCGCCGCACACTTCACCTACGCCGAACGCCCCGAAGTGGTGTGGCAGGAGGCAGAACGCTGGCTGTCCGGGAAAGGGCGCAACTGAAGAAACTGCGCCAATGCCGAAGAGCGGACGTGCCAGAGAACGGAAATGCCGAACGGCGAAAGCGCCAAACGGCGTGAAAAGCGATGATGCCAAACGGCGGGAAAGAGCGGGTTCGTAGTTTCCCGTTCTCTGGCAGTTCCGCTCTTGACGACGTTAGGCATTTTCGTCGTTCGGCATTTCCGTTCCTAGGCAGCTCCGCCCTTCGGCACCTTCGCCGTTTGCGCCCGCCGTCTGCCGTTCGCCGCCTACTCAAGTCCGAGTATGAGCCGCCGCGCTTGCTCGTCACTCGGCCCGAACGGCCCCTGCCCCGCGGCATCCGGAAACCCTCGCGGGTCGGTCATCATCCGCGGGAACACCCGTGCCCGGCGGTCGTCGGCTTCCGGGCCGGCTGACCAGACGAGCTCCGTCATCCACGACAGGATTCTGTGCAGCGCGCCGTAGTAGTCGTCGTGCTGCCGCGCGTACTGCGCGAGCGCCGCGTCCCAATCGTCGGTGGCGCGCAACGCATTGGCGAGATGCTCGACGTCGAGCAGCGTGAGTGAGAGGCCGGAACCCCAGGACGGATCCGAGGAGGCCGCCGCGTCGCCGACGAGGGCAACGCCATGTTTCGCGGGCGTTTCCACCCAGCGGTCGGCGCCGTCGAATTCGGCTAGTGGACCGTCCGCCTCAGCGTTGGCGAGCCAGTCCCGCGGGACGCCGACCGACTGCACCGCCTGGAGGAACTCCGCGACCTTGGCCTTGCCCGAGAGCGAGCGCCGTCCGGCGACGCCAGGGTAGATGAAGTAGACTCGCGATCGCTGTTGTCCGAGCGGCGCCCAGAAGCTCGCGATACCCGGGCCGATGCAAAGATACGTCGAGTCGTCGGGCACGTCCGTTCCCGAGAGCAGCGTGCCGGCGATCGTGAGGAGGTCGGGATTCCGCTGCACCGCGAACCCAGCCCACGAGCGCATGAGCGACGCGCGACCATCGGCGCCGACAACGATTCGCGAGCTCAACGTCTGCCGCAGCCCTTTGTACTCGAACGTCACCGCCGGCAAACGATCCGGTCCAGAGTCCACCGCGAGTACGGTTGCGCCGCGCATCACCTCGGCGCCCGATGACGCCGCGCGCGCGAGCAGCGTCTCCTGGAGGTCGGGATGATACATGTTCAACATCGCGTCGCCGCCCGGCGTGGTTACCCGCATGTCACGCGGCGGAGCGAGCTGGCCCATGGTCACCATCACGAGGTTCGGCGACGCGTGGCCACCCGCGCGAACCAGCTCGTCGTGGATGCCGAGGCGCTTCGCGGCGGCGACGCCCCACGGCAGCATGTTTTCGCCGCGCACCCGATCCTTGAATCGAGTTTCTCGCTCGAGCACCAGCACATCGCGTCCGGCACGCGCCAGCTGATCCGCCAGGACGGAGCCCGCCAGCCCGCCGCCCACCACGATCGCGTCGTAGCTCATGGCCTCTCTCCAGAGAGCTGTAGCCTCAGAATGGTGCGGCCGGAGCGGAAGTTCCAGCTACGGACAGCTCGGCGCCTTGATTTGTCCTGCTGGAATCGCGATCGCTGTGGCGCCGCGGCCCTTGAGCGTGGCGTTCAGCCCCGTCAGTTCCGAGGTGGTCAGTCGCTGCCAGGTCGCGACAGCCTTCGAGAGATCGTGACAGGCCGCCGCGTACGCGGCGAGCGATGCCACGGTCGGTGCCATGTCTCCCTGCTCCTGAGCGTTGAGCTGTGCCACCAGCGCGCCGTTCAACGCCGTGAAGCTCGGTGGACCTTGAATCCCTCCTCGTCCGCGTCCTCGTCCGCCGCCATCCAGTCCGGCGAGTGTGTCGAGCTGTGCCGCGAGCGACGCGCTGGCGTCGGCCGAGCGGACGGCATCGCGCAATGCCGCCGCGAGCCGATGGCCCTCGAACGCCGCTTCGATTCCGGCCACGAGCTTCATCTGCAACGCGTGCTGCGCGCGAAGCGCCTCGAGCGTTGCGGGAGAGCGCGGATCATTCTTCACGTTCACAGTTTGTGAATACGTCTTTCCAATGACGGTCAACTTGAGCGTGTACGTCCCCGGCAGCACGAGCGGACCGAGCGGCGACGGCGGAGTCAGTCCCGGGTTGGCGTTGATCTCGAACTGGTGCGAGAACGAGTTCGGCGACGCGTATCGAAGGTCCCAATGCGTCCGATTTTCGCCCGCGTTCTTCGGCAGCGCGAATGGCGGCGCGATCCAGAAGTTGGGCTCGGGCGGCCGCGCCGCCTCGGACACCGGGGTCCCCGCCGCGCTCGTCAAGTACCTGACGATGGCGCCGCTGGCGTCGACGACGTCGAGGGTGATGTCGCTGGACGGAGCCTGCGCCAGCCAGTAGTCGACGATGGCGCCCTCGGGCGGATTGAGCGCGTGCGGCACTTCGGGCGGGAACGGCGTGTCGGCGCCCACGTTACGACGCATGCGCACCGCGTCACCGGGCTTGAAGAGGTGCGCCGGCTCGCTCGCGATGCTCCCTGCGAGCTGTCTGAGAGTCGATATGTCGTCGAGCGCCCAGAATCCACGCCCGTACGTCGCGACGACGAAGTCGTTGTCCTTGACCACTCCGTCACGCACCGACGTGTTGGGAAGGTTCTGTTGCAGCGACTGCCAGTGGTCTCCGTCATCGAACGACACGAAGATTCCGCTCTCCGTCCCCGCGAAGAGCAATCCCCTCCGCTGCGTGTCGTTCCGCACGAACCGCGCGAAGCTGCCCGACGGCTGGCCCTCGGGCAGCCCGTTGGCGATCCGCGTCCAGGTCTTGCCGAAGTCGCGCGTACGGTAGACGTACGGCGTGTAGTCGCCGAGGCGGTACAGATCCAGCACGGCGTAGGCCTCGGCAGGGTCAAAGTGCGACGCCTCGAGCGAGAACACCTCGGCGCGCTCGATGCGCGGGACGTTGGGGATGCTCGCGTCACTCCACGTCTTGCCGCCGTCGCGGGTGACCTTGATCAGGCCATTGTTTGTGCCGACCCAGACGAGCCCCGGTGTCATGGTGGAGAGCGACATCGACTCGATCGCCGCGTTGCCGCCCGGCGCCCCGCCACGTCCGGCAGGAGGCGCCGGTGCATCCGCGCGGACGGTCAGGTCAGGAGACATGGCCGTCCAGTGCGCTCCGCCGTCGATCGTCGACCACACCGACTGAAAGGCAGCGATGAGCATCTTCTTATTCCAGGGCGCGAACCGGATCGGCTGGTCGCTCGTCGTCCGGAGCCGGCGCGAGGGATCAGCCGCCGGACTGACGTTGATCCACTGTTCGCTCGGATAGCTGATCTTCACGATCCCGCTGCCGCTCGCGTACACGGTGTTGGGGTCGAGCGGATCGGCCATGATCGTCCCCCACTCCCAGCCCGGCACCGGATTCCAATCGAGCGGCGTGATGGCGCCGAGGTTGCCGCGCGAGCGCGTGCGAATGGCGCCGGCGTCCTGCTGCGTGCCGTACACCCAGTACGGGAACGAGTTGTCGGTGGCGAGGTGGTAGATCTGCTCGGTCGACTGGTTGTACCACGAGCTCCAGGTCGCGCCGCCGTCGAGCGAGACGATCGCGCCCTGGTCGTAGCCAAACAGAATCCGCTGGCCGTTCGCGGGATCGATCCACATCTGCTGCGGGTCGTCGCCGCCCGGTGCGCCTTTGAATCCGGTGAACGTCTTGCCGCCGTCGTGCGAGACGTAGCTCGCGGTGTTGAGCGTGTAGACGAGGTCGGGATTCTGCGGATCGACGTACACGCCGCAGTTGTAGCCACCCTGGCCGTTTCGAATTCTTGGATCGTCGGCCGCGACCTGCCGCCAGGTCGCGCCGCCGTCGTCGCTGCGATACAGCCCCCAGTCGCCGATTACGTACACGCGCTGCGCGTTGGTGTTGTTGGCCACGGCGACCCACATCTTGCCGGTGAGCCGCGCGGGAAGACCGCCGCCGGTGATCTCCTTGAACGTCACACCACCGTCAATCGACTTGAACAGCTTCGTGCTCGTTGGCCCCGTCTGCTGGGCGCCACGACCACCGCCGAAGGCCGGTGCTACCGGAGGGCCGGGGGGCGGAGGCGGCGTATAGTGCGCGATGGTCGTGGCGAAGATGACCGACGGCGTATCGAATGCGCGCGCCAACTTCTGGAGGCCGGTGCTGTCGTCCACGAAGAGCGTCTGCGTCCACGTAGCGCCGCCGTCCGTGCTGCGGAATACGCCGCGGTGCCGGCTCTTGGCGTGTGGGTTTCCCTGCGCGCCGATCAGGACGATGTTCGGGTCCTTGGGGTCGACGAGCATCGTGGGGATCTGCTTCGTCGAGTCGAGCCCGAGGTGGCGCCAGGTTTTGCCGGCGTCAGTCGATTTGTAGACGCCATTGCCTTCGTTGATGCCGCCGCCGGTAATGATGTCGCCCGCGCCGACATAGATCACGTTCGGATCGGAGGGCGCGACCTCGATCGAGCCGATCGATGAGATTTCTTTGACGTCGTCGAAGATCGGGTACCAGGTCTGGCCGGCGCTCGTCGTCTTCCACACGCCGCCCGCGGGCAGACCGATATAGAACACGCCGCCCCCGCCGACGGGCGCGGAGACCGCGGCTACCCGTCCGGCGCGGAAGGGACCGAGGTTACGCCAGCTCAGCCCGGCGTAGAGGCGTGGATCGATCGATACTCGCGGATCGACTGGTTTGCCCGACTGTGCGGTGGCGGGCAGCGCGGTGGCAGTGGCGACGAGGAGCACATACGAAATGCGCGAGACGGGTCGCGCGACAGAAGCGAACATTGGTCGGGGGTTGGGAGAAGCTCGAGGACGCCGGCTGATCGCGGGTCATTGTGGGCCCACCGAACCCAAATTACCGGACACATGGAGCCGCCGCGAGGCAATCGGGCGAATCCAGTTGCATTGGTTCTGCAAGCCCCGTTGCCCCGCTCGCCTGATCGCCTCACCTTGTGTCCCCCCCCCGCGGTTTCGACTCACGATCGAATAGAAGGAGGAACGATGGCGACTACTGCGACTCCGGCGACCGGCATTCCGGCGACGGGAACACGCGGCCGATTCAGCTGGCACGAGCTGATGACGTCCGACACTGCTGCGGCAAGGGCGTTCTACGAAGACGTCGTGGGATGGACGACGAAGAAGTCGGACGTCGGCGACATGGACTACACGCTGCTCATGTCCGGGGAAACCCCGGTCGGTGGCCTGATGGCGAACCCCACGGAAGCTGTCGCGATGGGCGCGCCGCCGAACTGGCTCGCGTACATCGAAGTCCCGAACGTCGACGAGACGATCGAGCAGGCGTTGAAGCTTGGCGGAAAAGTGCTCGCGCCGGCACAGACGATCGCCGGGGCTGGACGTTTTGCGGTGTTGCAGGACCCGCAAGGCGCGGTGTTCGGCATCATCACGAGCGAGATGCCACTCAGGCCCGAGACCGAGCCCGCTCCGCTGGAGTTCTTCTGGCACGAGTTGACGACCAGCGACCAGGCGGCAGCGATCAAGTTCTACGAGCAGCTCTTTGGCTGGGAAAAGAAGCGCGAGTTCGACATGGGGCCGATGGGCATCTATCACCTGTATGGTCGCGGTGAATTCACCTATGGCGGAATCATGCAGAAGACCCCAGACGGTCCGGGCACCTACTGGCAGCACTACGTCCGCGTTCGCGACAGCGCGGATGCGGCTGCCGAGCGAGCGAAGAAGGCAGGCGCCAAGCTGATGGTCGGCCCAATGGAAGTTCCGGGCGGTGATCGCGTCGCGATCCTCACCGATCCACAGGGCGCGGTGTTCGCGGTGCATTCCAAGTAGCACAGGACGCCCGACATGCGGGCGGACGAGCGACTGGAGCCTTGCGCCGGGTCACTGGCCAACGCTCTGGTCGCTCGCGGCCTTTCGGGCAGGTTCGACGGCGCACAGATTCGGTCATCTCAAACGAGGACCGGAGCGGTCCATGCGCGTCGTCCGTTCGCTTCTTCTCGCGTCGACGATTTCATACGCCGGCGCACCGCATGGGCGGCCCATCGCGTTGCCGGTCCTGTCGCCGAACCCGAACACGACGCCAGCCGGCGGCGTGCGCGACGGCGTGCTCACGATCGAGCTCGAGGCAATGACCGCGCGTTGGCATCGCGAGGGAGGCGCGCCGTCGGTCAAAGTCGTCGACGCGTTCGCCGAATCCGGACGCGCCCCCACGATCCCAGGCCCGCTGGTGCGACTCCCGGCGGGCACGGAGGTGCGCTTCCGCGTACACAATTCGCTCACGCGGGCGATCACGTTCTTCATTCCGGCGTCGATCGTGGTGGACGATTCCGTCATCGTGCCGCCGGGCGCGACACGAGAGATTCGCACCCGGCCGCGCCGGCCGGGCAATTTTCTCTATCGAGCAACCGATGGAAGCGCGGCGGCCAGGCAGGTGCGAATCGCCGGCGCCATGGCCGGCGCGTTCGTAGTAGACAGCGCCGGCGCCGTGCGGGCGCCGCGGGACCGGATATTCATGCTCCTCATGATCCCGGATTCGGCGCGCATGGCGGCTGCCCGGACCGACGACATCATCACTTCGAGGAGCGGCTATTTCGCGTTTTCCATCAACGGCCGGTCATGGCCGTACACCGAGCGCATTTCCGCCACTGTCGGCGACACCCTGCGCTGGCGCGTCATCAACGGCTCGCAGGACGTTCACCCGATGCATCTGCACGGGTTCTACTACACGGTGAACCAGTTCGAGGGTCGCTTCGCCGCCGCCGATGGCCAGAACGTTCCCAATCGCCGAGTCGTCACCGAACGCATGGCAAATTTCAGCGCGATGTCCATGACCTGGGTGCCCGAGCGACCGGGGAATTGGCTCTTTCACTGCCATTTCGCGTTTCATCTGATGCCTCAGCCTGGCGGCGCCGGCGGCGTCGATCACGAAAACCACGCGCTCAGCGGCATGAACGGCCTGGCGATGGGCATTCAGGTAAAGCCTCGCGGCGACGAACGGGTTGTCGCGCAGTCCTCGTATCGGCACCTCAGGCTCATCGCTGTCCGCGACGCGGGTTTCCCCGACTCCGCTCCGTCGATGCGATTCGTGCTCGAAGACAAGGGACGACGCATCGAGGCTCGCGGAATGAGCCCGACGCTGTACCTCACGCGCAACGAGCCGGTGCGCATTACCGTCGTGAACGCAATCGGCGAGCCGACGAGCGTGCACTGGCACGGCATGGAGCTCGAGAGTTACAACGACGGCGTCGCCGGATGGAGCGGCACGCCCGAGCATCTCTCGCCCGCAATCGCACCGGGCGATTCGTTCGTCGCGCTGTTCACGCCGCCTCGCTCCGGGACGTTCATGTACCACTCGCACGTCGACGACACCCGGCAGCAGCCCGCCGGGCTCGTTGGTGCCATGATCGTCCGCGACCGTCCCGAGGGCGCACGAGACGACGACCATGAGTTTTTGCTGAAGGGGTGGCGAGCCCGCCCCAACCTTCCCGGGCCGCTGGAAGTGAACGGGCAGTTGAATCCGGACACCGTGGTGTTCCACGTCGGACGTCCGGAACGGTTGCGATTCATGGGCCTGCCGTCGTTTGCCGCTAACGCGACCGTGACGCTCACGACCCGGCACGACAGTGTGTTCAAGAGCTTGAACGACACAGCGGTCGTTCGCTGGCAACCCGTTGCCAAAGACGGCGCCGACCTGCCCGAGAGCGCGCGAACGCCGCGACCGGCGCGCCAGATCATCAGTATGGGCGAGACCTACGACTTCGAGTACACGGCCGCGCGTACGGGTATGCTGCGCATCGAAGTGCGCGCCCCCGGGTTGCAGGGCGCGCTGCTCGTGCGCGTGCCGATCAAGATCGTGGACTGAGCCGGCGAGTGCCCGGGAATCGCGATCGCGATTCCCGGGCACTCGAGCCGGCTGACACCGACCTACCGCAGCACGAACGAGTCGAAACCAGTAACGTCTTGCTGCATCACGTACTGTCCGATCCTCCGGCCCAGCGCCAGCCCGCTATCCACGTCGAATCGATAATGGATTCCGCCGAAGAGTCGCGATAGCCCCGCTTCGTCGGCCTGGGAATCCAGACTCGCTCGCTCGTTCGGGAAGAACGCGCCGAGGATCGTCGTCGCAGCGGCCGACACTGTAGCATGGTTGGACGGGTACGACGGAAAGCTCGGTAAGCCGATCGCCAGGTTGATCGCCGGATCGGCCTGACTGGGTCGAATGAGCCAGAATGTGAACTTGGCGTCGTGGCTGGCGATGATTGCGTCGAATGCGGTCGCGTTCATCAGCGCCAGGACGGAGGACGCTCGGCGCTCGTCGAGATGATAGCGCGCGATGAGCTCGGATCCGACGGCGTTCCAATATCCCAATGGCCCGACAGTGCCGACCGGCAATGCCCAGAACTTCGCGATGCTGTCTTGCACCGCGGTGCGTGCGTCCGCGATCTGCCGCACCTCGGCGAGTCCAGCGAGATAGTCCGGCGAACCGAAGGCAGGCGGAGCCGCGGGCCGCAACTGACCGCCGCTCGTGAGAAAGAATGGCTTGGCCATTCCGAGCGTGGCGAACGCCGGCGGTGTGGGGACGGGCAGCCAACACCCGTCGCACACGGGAACGGTACCGGTGAAGGGTGCGAAGAACCGGTCGTCCTGCGCCTGCCCGAGTACGCGCGCCGCGATGGTGCGGCCGAGTTGTTCGCCGGCGCTGAAACTCTCGTGCTGGCTGCCAGCCGGGACGGGTGCGGACCGCTGGGCGTCGACTTTGCCCTCGAGAAGCGCGGCGTCGTCGGGATAGAGAGATGTGAGCACGGCGGCCGAAGCTCCCGCGACGGCGCCGGCCCGCGACGGCGGAAGCTGATCCGATTTTCGGGTGTCGGTTGCGAGCACGGCGTTGTACTGGGCGACCGAGAGCAGCGCAAAGGCGCGGATGCCGACGAAGGCATTGCTCCGATTCTTCACCACGAGGTCGCGCGCGACCTGGTTCCACGTGATCGTGGCGGTCGGCTCAGTGACTTGCTGGGAGTTCGGCGACGAACTCGGAGATCTATCGGCGCTGGTTGTGCTTTCCTGACAGCCAGCGAGCAGCGCTGCGCTCACGGCAAGCGCGAAGGTTGTGCGAGACATTACCGCCATTTCCTCAGGTTGGACCAACTATGAGTTGCCAATGCGTCGATGAAGCACTTACGCTAGGGAGCGGCTGTTCGGCGGCACATGACCAGGAGTCCAGATTTCCTGCTTCGGCGTATCGGTGCGGACATCGCCGCCTCGAGCGCGCAGGTAGACTGACGGCGATTCGCGCAGGCCTCGGGATGGATCCACTGTCCGACGTGCTCAGGGTAGTGCGGCTGAGCGGCGCGTTCTTCTATCATGTTCGGGCGATGTCGCCCTGGAGCGTGCAATCGGTCGCGGCGGCCGACCTGAGGCCGGTCGTGATGCCCGAAGCCGAGCACCTCATGGCATACCACATCGTGACTTCGGGCCGCTGCTACGCCGGTTTGCTCGACGAACCTCCACTCGAATTGGCGCTCGGCGACGTGATCGTGTTTCCGCATGGCGATCCGCATTTCATGTCGAGTGGAGTCCGTGTGCCGCTGCACGACAACCGCTTCGGCGTCCGTCCTGCCAGATACGCGGACACGGTCGTGATCGGCGATGGCGACAGCGTCGACGCAACACTCGTGTGCGGATTCTTCGGCTGTGACAGGCTGCCCTTCAATCCGCTGCTCGCGTCGTTACCGCACGCGTTGCATGCGCGCGGATTGAGCCAGGGTTATCTCGAGGCGTTCAGCCGACTGGCGATCGAAGAATCGAGGCCCGGATGCGCCGGCGGTGAGAGCGTGCTCACCCGGCTCGCTGAGCTCATGTTCATCGAAGTTCTTCGACACTACCTCGCGAAACTGCCAGCAGGCCAGAGTGGCTGGCTAGCCGGGCTCGCCGATCCGGTCGTGGTCAACGCGCTCTCACGGCTGCATGCCGACCCCGCCCGCGCGTGGACGCTCGAGGAGCTCGCGAACGAGGTGGCGTCATCGCGGTCCCGCCTCGCCGATAGATTCGCGAGCCTGGTTGGTCAGCCGCCGATGCAATATCTCGCTGCCTGGCGGATGCAGGTCGCCGCGGGACTTCTCGCGCAAGGGACTACGAAGGTCTCGGCTGTCGCGGACGCAGTGGGTTATGACTCCGAGGCCGCGTTCAGCCGCGCCTTCAAGAAGGCTACCGGTGTGGCGCCGGGTGCATGGCGCCGGCGGAAGGTCGGCGCAGCGAACGCGGAAGTTCTGGCGCGCGGTACCTCGCGCGGCTAAGGAAACAACGGCGGCGCAATCCGCTTCTTCGTCGCCTGCTCGAACGCGTACGCGAGCTCGATCAGCTTCCGCTCGGCGCAGGCCGTTCCCGTGAAGCTGACGTTGAACGGCGCGGGCTTTGGCTCGAATCCCGCCGGGAATGCCGTGGCGCCCGTGCCCTGAGGCACCGGTACGAACCCGTACGGCACAGTGACCGTTGGATAGCCGGGCTTCGCGGCAATGCCCGCGCTGCTCACGCCGGGGAACAGCAGCGCGTCGAGTTGATGGGCCTTGAGTGCGGCATCGATGCCGTTCGTCGCCGAGAGCAGGATGTCCTTGCGGCGATCGGCCTCGTATCGCTCGCGGTCGGCCTGCAGGTTCATCTCGTCGGAGATATCGAGCTGCGCCTGGCCATACTTGATCGCGCCGGCCCGCTGGTGTGCGATGTTCCACTCGCGGAGCTCTGTGAGCGTCTTCACCGGCGCCTTGTCGCCGAACGATTTGAGCCACGCATTGAAGTCGCGCTTCATGCCATACTTGAACACGATCGAGCAGTCGGCGTCCTGGCCTTTGGCGTCGTCGAGGCCACTGCACGGATTCCAGTTGAGGATGTTGTTGGCCGCGCTCGTGTCGGTGACGCTCGGAATGTCGGCGGGATCGACGATGATCGCGCCCTGTTGTTTGAGCGTGGCGATCACGTCGTCCATGAGCTTGCGCTGCACGTCGCTCAAGCCGCCGCGAGGGCCCGTGCTGCCAGCCGAGCTGCGGTCGTAGTAGAACGCGCGCGGAATGCCGATGCGAGCACCCTTGAGGCCATTGGGGTTGAGGAATCTCGTGTAGTCGCGGCCGGCAGGCGGCGGACACTTGCGAGTCGCGGCATCGTTCGGATCGGGCGACGCACCCTCGAGCGCGCCGAGCATGATCGCGGCGTCCGACACCGTGCGCGCCATCGGCCCTGGCGTGTCCTGGTCGGCGGTGATCGGGATGACGCCATACCGGCTCACTCGGCCCACCGTGGGCTTGATGCCGACGAGAAAGTTCTGATTCGATGGGCTGAGGATCGAGCCCGATGTCTCGGTGCCGACGTTCGCCGCCCAGAAGCTCACGTTGGTGCCGACGCCCGAGCTCGAGCCGCCGGTGGTGAGCACGGGCCGGCCGTCGAAGAACGGCTCGCGGGGGTCGCGCCGCGGGTCCCAGGGGTTCATCCCGTAGCCATTGAGTCCGTTGTAATTCCCCGGCATGCCGCTCGCGACCCAGTTGGCGAGCTCGGTGAGCTGCGTCTTGGCGATAATGATCGCGCCCGCCGCCTCGAGGTTCTTCGTGAGAGTGGCTTCGTACGGCGGCACCAGATCGGCGAAGGCCGCCGCTCCGCCCGTGGTGGGCATGTCGGTTGTGTGGATGTTGTCCTTGAGCGCGACGGGAATGCCGTGGAGCGGCCCGAGAATGCGACCTTGCGCGCGCAATCGGTCGAGCGAGTCGGCAATGGCGAGCGCGCGCGGATTCACCGTGATCACCGCGTGCAGCTTGTCCTCGTAGAGCGCGATCCGCTCCAGGGATTGTCGCACGATCTCGCGCGAGGTGGTGCGCTTTTGCTCGAGAGCGCGGCGCATGTCGGCGATGCTCGTCTCGACGACGGTGAACGGGCGCGTCTGCGCGGGGAGCGTCGTGCTGCTCGCGATCAGGAGGAGGGCGGTGAATTTGCGCATGTGGTCGGGGATCTCGAATCGAGTGACGACCGTGCCGCGTTTTACGCCGGCTCGGCTTTGCGCTAAGCTATCAGGCGGGAACGAACTCTGGAGGACACATGCTGGGAAGCATCGAAGCACTCGCCACTGTGGCGGTGGTGGACATTGACCGGGCCAAACGGTTCTACGAAGGGAAACTGGGACTCAAGGTATTGCCCGGTCCGGAGCCCACCGTCCTCGTGTTGAAGACCGGATCCACGAAGATGATCGTGTATCCGTCGGAGTACGCCGGCACCAACAAGGCGACAGCCGCCACCTGGACCGTCGAGGATGTCGACGCCACCGTCAAGGAACTGAAGGGCAGGGGAATCACCTTTGAGCACTACGATTTCCCCGGCGTCAAGCTGCAGGGAGACGTTCACGTCATTGGAAAGTCGAAAGCAGCCTGGTTCAAGGATCCTGACGGCAACATCCTCGCGATCGTGAGCGAGTGAACATCGCGGCCTTCGATGTGAGTCGGATGCTGATGCATCCGTAAATTGTAAAGAACCCGGGAACAGCCCGCTACCGACCGCTGGCTGGACTCGCGACCGTCCGTTGCCATTTTGAGCGCAACGAGGAGGCTCACATGCATCATGCGCGGTCCTGGATCGGCGTCGCCCTGCTCGTCGTCGCGCCGAGCCTTGGTGTTGCGCAGGACAAGTACTTCGATGCCGACGGCGTGAGAATTCGCTACGTCGAGCGGGGCCAAGGCGAGCCGGTCGTCCTTCTGCACGGCCTGGGCGGAAGCGTCGAGACGTGGACGAACAGCGGCATTCTGCAGGCGCTGGCGCAGGATCATCGCGTGATCGCGTTCGACATGCGTGGTCACGGACAGAGCGACAAACCGCACGATCCAAAGAAGTACGGCCGCGAGATGGTACTCGACGTCGTGAGGCTCCTCGATCATCTGGGAATTCAGCGCGCGCACATCGCCGGCTATTCGTTGGGCGGAATGATCGTGTCGCAGCTCCTCACGCTTCACCCGGACCGCTTCCTCAGCGCTACACTCATCGCTGCCGGCGGGAGGTTCGGCGTGTCACCAGACGCGGAGCGCGAGATCGAGGCGCAGGCGCGCGAGGTCGAAGCCGAGTGTGTCAGCCCAAGCTTGATCATCGCACTGGCGCCATCGGACGCGCCAAAGCCAAGCGAGGAGCGGATCGCGCAAATGTCGAGAGACTGCTTTGCCGACAGCACCCGCGACCGGTTCGCCACGGCGGCGTTCATGCGCTCTCGCTCGGAGCAAGTGGTCGATCCCGCGGCCGCGGCGCGCGTCACCGTGCCGACACTCGGAATCGTCGGCAGCGCCGATGCAATGAAGCGCGGCCTCGATTCGCTTGCCGCGATGCGCCCGAGTGTCCGGGTGATCGTGCTCGAAGGGGCGACGCACGCCGGTGAGCGGGGCATTCTGAATCGACCGGAACTGAAGACGGCATTGCACGAGTTTCTCGCCGCGCATCCCGCCCGCTGAGCACGAGTGGCGACGCCGGACGTCGGTCGTCTCCGCCAGACGGTGATCTACCTGCGCGGTCTGGCGGGTCGCCGCCCAAGCATGCCCGTCGATGCAATTGCGCTCGAGGCAAAAGCACGGGACGTCATGTCACCCGAGGCGTTCGCGTACGTCGCCGGCGGCGCCGGCGGCGAGGCAACGATGCGAGCGAATCGCGAGGCGTTCGACCGGCATCGTCTCACGCCGCGCGTGCTGCGCAATGTCGAGGCACGCGATCTGTCGATACGGCTGTTCGGTCGCACGCTCCCAGCACCAGTGATCGTGGCGCCAATCGGCGTGCTCGAGATGGCGCATCCCGATGCCGACCTCGCGGTCGCGCGCGCGTCCGCGTCGCTCGGTGTGCCGATGATCTTCTCGAATCAGGCTTCCGTCTCCATGGAGACCTGCGCCGCCGTCATGGGCGCGGCGCCGCGCTGGTTTCAGTTGTACTGGAGCAGGTCCGACGCACTCGTGGAGAGCTTCGTGCGCCGCGCCGAAGCTTGCGGCTGCGACGCGATCGTTCTCACGCTCGATACCACGATGCTGGGGTGGCGTCCGCGCGACCTCGACCTCGGCGCGCTGCCGTTCCTCGCCGGGAAGGGGATCGCACAGTACACGAGCGATCCGGTCTTTCGGGCGTCGCTCGCCGAGCCGCTCGGAGCGCCGGCCGCGCGGGCCGCGGTGACGTTGTCGAGCATTGGCGCGCTGCTCGGCGCGGCGCGCCGCTTTCCAGGCAGTTCGTTGCGCGCGCTATGGAGCGGTGAAGCGCGCGCGGCGATTCAGCGGTTCATCGCCACCTACTCGCGACCGTCACTCGAGTGGAAGGACCTGGCGACGCTCCGTCGCATGACCAAGCTGCCAATTCTCCTCAAGGGCGTGCTCCATCCCGAAGACGCCTGCCGCGCGCTCGACGCGGGAATGGACGGCGTGATCGTGTCGAATCACGGTGGGCGGCAAGTCGATCATTCGATCGCCGCTCTCGACGCACTGGTGCCGATCGTCGGCGCCGTCGACGGTCGAGTCCCCGTGCTGTTCGACAGCGGCGTTCGCACCGGCGGCGACGCGCTGGTCGCACTCTCGCTCGGCGCGGACGCCGTGTGCATCGGGCGGCCGTATGTCTACGGACTCGCCATCGCCGGGGAACAGGGCGTGCGCGACGTACTCGAGAACATCATCGCTGAGATGGACCTCACGCTCGGACTGCTCGGGTGCACGTCGATCGCCGAGTTGCGGAGTGGTGGGCTCGACTCTGGCTGAAGGCCGCTGA
>DATISA010000263.1:0-1697 GCA_035469245.1 Gemmatimonadaceae bacterium | reverse complement strand
GCCACGCATCGCCTCCGACTGACCCGTCAGCTCGCCGTAATGCGTGAGCCCTTCGAGGCGCGACGTCAGCTCACGATTCTTCTGCTGAACGTTGAACTTCTCGAGCGCTTTTGGGATGAGCGCCTTGAGCCGATTCAGCTTATCGGCGTTGAGCGGCTTCTCGATGTAGTCGTAGGCGCCCTGCTGCATCGCCTGCACGGCCGAGTCGACCGTGGCCTGGCCGGTGATGATGATGCACTCCGTCGGGATCTGCTTGGTCTGCAATTCACGCAGCAAGCTCAGACCATCGATCTTGGGCATCTTGAGGTCGGCGAGGACGACGCCGTAACGGTCATCCGACAATCGCTCGAGCGCTTTCTGCCCGTCGGGCGCGATGTCGACGGTGTAACCCTCGTCGGCGAGAATCGCGCTCAGGCCGGACGTGATCGACTGCTCGTCGTCCGCGATGAGTACTTTGGCATTTGCGTGCTTCATGCGATCTCACTCATCCCCGCTCACTGGGGGAAAGTAATGGAAATCGTGGATCCGTCCACCTGAATGCGAATCCCGCTGCGACCCACCGCGTCCACGATCGCGCCGTCGATGCAGCACGGCGCTGGTTCGGCGTCTCGGCTCTCGAATCGAAGCACCTCGGGCGAATCGTCGCCCCCCCCCGCCACACGACAGACAACGTGCGACCACGCATCCGTGGCCGCCATGGCGGACGCGGCCACCGACAATCGCGCCGCGCTCGCCCCGGCCGACGTCGCCCCCAGCCCGTCCAGAGAGCCAAAGAGCTCGAATCGCCTGCCCTGCGAGCGTGCCGACGGCGCAAGCAGCGCGTGCACGTACCGCGTGACCCGCGCGACCTCCACGGGCGTTCTCGCCCCCCGCGCCAGCGCGAGCAGCGCCTCCGCGGTCTCGATCACGACCCCGAGCTGATCCGACGCCGAGTTCGCGTACGACCCGACAGCCGAAGCCGAAGTCTCGGGTCGCTCGCAGCGCGAGCGCACCACCTCGAGGTTCACCGCCACGCCGTTGAGCGCCCCTTTGAGCTCGTGCGCCGCCCGCCCGCAGAGGCGCTCGAGCGTATCCAGCCACAGCTCGCCGACGCTCGCCGGCGTTCCCGCGATCACTCCGCCGTGATTCTCCCGATCCCCGCCCGCTGGGCCTCCCACGCCACCTGTACCTCCGCGACGCGGATGCGAGCCCGATTCGGATTGCATCCCGCGCTAGTCTCAGTCGCTCAATTCAGCATCGTCCGGCGCGGCCGCCACCGACACGGCCTCCGTCGGATCGGGCCGGTGAAGCCCCGGCGCGTGGACGAACTGCTCCACGACCGACGCCGTCCCGCCGATCGCCAGCTGATTGAACAGGAATGTGAACTTGTCGTCGTACGCCTTGGCTAGCGCCGCCCGTGCCTCCTGGGGCAGGTCCCACAACTGCTGCTTGAACGGGCCCAGCGCCTTTTTGCGCGTCTTGTAATAAAACTGCTCGTCGGAATCGGTCGGCTTTCGCTCGTCTTTGGCGTTGGTGGTCAGCCAATCGTAGATCGTCGCCCTGAGCTCCGCCGGCATGTAGTCGTACAGCATGTTCTGGAAGTTCGTCGCCAGATGGATCTCCGCCGTCTCACGCTTTGGGAAATTGTGAAACGCCGTGTCCGGCAACGTCGATGCACCGTGCTGCACGGCGCCGGCAAGGCCGTATTCGTCGCGCGC
>DATISA010000262.1:0-17931 GCA_035469245.1 Gemmatimonadaceae bacterium | reverse complement strand
GCGCGCGGCAGCGGATAGACGGGTGCGGTCACTCACCTAGCATGCGCGCGCGTGTATCTCTTGCAGAGCTCCTCGGCGATCGACGTTGGGCTACTGAAGAAGAGCTCCGGCTCCAGGACCTCGCGCACGACATTGCCGGCGCGAAGCGTCAGCGACTCGCGCGTCGACTCGAGCGGGACTCCAGGCGCACAGCTCTTCAGCGCCTCGTCCGCCGCCGCGACGAGCTTCGGCCACTCAAGATCCAGCTGCCGGGCGATGTAGCGGCCCCAGTGCGGACGGCGTCCGTCGGCGTCCTCGATTCCGTATCGCTCCGCGAGATCCCACGACGCCAGCGCCCCTCCGCTCATCCGCCACGCGTTCGCATCCGCGGCCACTGCGGCAATGCACCGCCCGACGTACAGCGGTGTCTCCGACTCCGACCAGTGGGGATCGCGCGCGATGTGGTCGCGCCAATTGGCTTCCGTCACGCCGAAGAGCTCGAGCATGCGCTCCGAGCGCAGAAAGCCCGGCGTGACGGCGACCGCCGTGACGTTGCGATTCCGCAGCTCGTAGGCGAGCGCCATTGTCATCCGAATTGCCGACGACTTTACCAGGTCGTAGAAGAAGTTGCCACGATAGTTCCGGTCGACACCGTCCGTGACTTCCACGATCAGCGCTCCGGCCCGGTCGAGCATGATCGGAATAGTTTCGTGCGATGTGATGATGTGCGAGTGCACGGCGCGCTCGAGCATCAGCAAGCCTTTCTCCAATGAGTGCTCCCAGAGTGGCTTTCCCCAGTCCGTGAGGTCGTCGCCGCCCCACACGTCGTTGATGAGGATGTCGAGTCCTCCCTGTTCCCGACTGATTCGCTCGACGAGCGCCCGGACTTCCTCCGGTTTCGTGTGGTCGGTGCGCACGGCGATCCCGGTTCCACCGGCCGCCGAGACCAGCTCCGCCGTCTCGTCGATCGTCTCCGGCCGCCCGGGCGTGGCGCCCGCATCCCTCGTGCTTCGCCCCGAGCAGTAGACAATCGCCCCCGCCTCGCCGAGCGCGCGGGCGATGCCGCGTCCGGCGCCCCGGGTAGCCCCGGCGACGAGCGCGATCTTTCCCGACAACGAGCTGCTTCGACCGGCCATGATTCGCTCCCATGCCGTAGTTTCTAAACGGTCGTTTGATTACGTTGCATATTACTTAATCGTCGTTTATTATCTGTCAAGCCATGTCCCCTCGACCCAGGACCGCCAGCGACGAGGACATCTTCGCCGCCACCGCCCGCGCCGTCGGGCGCGTCGGCCCGACACGCCTCACGCTGGCGCACGTGGCGCGCGAGGTGAAGCTGTCGCCGGCCGCGCTCGTCCAGCGCTTCGGCTCCAAGCGTGCCCTGCTCCTGGCGCTCGTGCGGCAGGCGCCGGCAGCCGCCGACGACTGCTTCGTCACCGTGCGCGCCAGCCATGCCTCACCGATCGAGGCGCTGATCGCGGCGGCGACCGACATGGCCGAACACGTGAAGTCGCCCGAAGAGCTGGCGAACTCGATCGCGTTTCTCCAGATCGACCTCAGCGACCCCGAGTTTCGCGCCCCGGCACTCGCCCAGTCCAGGCACGTGCTCGACGGGTACGAGGCTTTGCTGCACGACGCGATCGACGCCGGCGAGATCGCGCGCTGCGACGTTCGGCGCGTCGCGCGGGCGATTCAGGCGATCGCGGGTGGATCGCTGATCAACTGGGCCATTCGGCGGGAGGGCAAGGTCGCGACGTTCGTGCGGCGCGACCTGGAAACGCTGCTCGGTCCTCTCCGGAGGCGACGGCGGCGCTGATCGGGCACTGCCTCGTCCAGCGTCGCGCGCGTGCGCGACGTAATTTGTGCGTGCCAATCACCCGGAGTCCAAGCGTGTCTCTTCGAGTCGTCGCCCTCGGCCTGTTCGTCACCGCGTGCGCCACAACCTCTCCAACCACGACCGTGAGCCCCGCGCGCGGCGAACGCGTGGTATGGCCGGACGAAGGCCCGGCGACCTGGGCGCCCCGCCCCACGGAAACCGCGATCACGGCCAACGATCTGCGCACACGCCTCTATCAGATCGCCGACGACTCGATGGAGGGCCGCCGAACTGGTGAGCGAGGCAACACGAAGACGACCGACTACATCGCCTCCGACTTCAAGCGCCTCGGACTCCAACCGGCGGGCGATGGCGGCACCTACTTTCAGATTCTCCCGTGGGGCGACTCGCGCTTCGACATCGCGAAGTCGCGATTGATTGCGGGAGACGCACCGCTGCAGCCCAAAGCGGACTGGAGCCCGATGCCGCCCGCCGCGCCGAGCGGCGTCGTGGGTGATGCGAACGTGCGCGATGCCCAGGCGGTGTTCGCCGGCCGATGGGGCGACACCGCGACCGCGCTCGACGCCAGCGCGATCCGCGGAAAGGTTGCCGTGTTCGCCGCGCCGCATCGCGCAGACACGGCGGCCGGCGGCGGCCGAGGGCGCGGCGGCGCAAACTTTACGTCGGTGCGAGACCCGCGTGCATCCAACGCCGGTGCGGCGCTGATCCTCGTGGCTTCGCTGGATTCGATGCCAGTCAACGCCGTCGCCAGTGCCTTCAATCCCCGCCCGGGTATGCGGCCAGAGCCTGGGCCCGGCGCTCCTGCCGCGGCGATCACCAGAGCGGTCGCCGCCAGGCTGTTCGGTCAACCCTTCGAGCAGCTGGCCCTCGGAATGACCGGCCAGTCGGTGAGCGCAAGCTGGACGAACGAGTTCACGCCGACGCCCTATCTTGCGCGCAATGTGATCGCGATTCTCCCTGGATCCGATCCGGCCCGTGCGCGCGAGTACGTGCTCGTTGGCGCACACAACGACCACGTGGGCATGCTCGCCAACGCCGTCGACCACGATTCGCTCCGCGCGTTCAACCGCGTGATGCGCCCGCAAGGTGCCAACGATCGACTGACTCGCCCGCCGACGCCCGATCAACAGCGGCGAATCGATTCCCTCATTCAGCACGCCCGCTCGATCCGGCCGCCGCGGCGAGATTCCGTGAACAACGGCGCGGACGACGACGGCTCGGGTACGGTCGTGATGCTGGAGATCGCCGAGAAGTTCGCCAAGGAGCGGCCCGCGCGGTCGATCATCTTCATCTCGCACCAGGGCGAGGAGCAGGGTCTCCTGGGCTCCAAGTGGTTCGTCGATCATCCCACGATTCCGCTCGATTCCATCGTCGCGGCGCACAACATGGACATGGTCGGCAAGGGTCGCGTGACCGACGTGAAGTTCGGCGGCCCGAACTCGGTACAGACCCTCGGCTCACGCCGGCTGTCGCGCGAGTTCGGCGACATCATCGATTCGGTGAACGCCGTGAGCGCGGAGCCGATGGTGATCGATCGCAGCTGGGATGTGCCGGCGAATCCGCTCAACCGCTTTTGCCGCAGCGACCAGGTGAACTACGTACACCACAACGTGCCGGTGACGTACTTCTCGCTGGGCTACGGCATCGACTACCACCAGCCGACCGACGAGCCGCGATACATCGACTACGACCACGCGGCGCGCCTTGGACGATTCATTCACGACGTGATGCTGGCGATCGCGAACCGGCGCGACAAACCGGCGATCGCGGGGCCGGATCCGTCGTACCCGATGTGCCGGTAGCCGCTGCCCGGCTCTGGCGGTGCCGGTCCGCGCGGCTGGAACGACTGCGGAACGCCGTCCGGCTTCCTTCTGCGTGGCGGCGAGAGGTCAAGACGGGCCCGACGACTGACGGCAGACATCCGACATCAGACGGCAGACTGTGAAGCCAGAATGAGACGTTGCTCGTTGAGCGGCTCCAGTCAACGCTTGGTCTTCCTGGCCAACGCCGTTCTCTGATGTCGGATGTCTGATGTCGGCCGTCTGTCGTCGGGTGGCGCCCCGAAGGCAGCCACGCGACCGAAGTCAGTCCGAGAGCCGCTCCGCATCACATGTAAGCGGCGTGTGTGTCGGGCAAATCACTTGCTTGCGTGTCGGCTGGTTGACAACGCCCGCGCGCCGCGAGACACTAGGTCGCCGCTCCCCACCCGGAGCGCACGGTCGGCACCCACACGCGGAGAGGGAACATGTCCTGGCCAAGTCTGCCAGCGCGCTCGCTCGTGTCGTTCATCAGCATCGTCCTCGCGTGCTCGAGCGCAGTGGTTGCGCAGGCACCTACCGGTACCGTCACGGGAACCGTGCGCCGCGCCGGAACAGACGCACCACTCGCCGGCGCTCAGGTGATCATCGTCGGCACTCGACTCGGCAGCGTCACCAGGGACGACGGCAGCTACGTCGTGAATGGCGTCCCCGCGGGCGCACAGCGCATCGAGGCCCGCCTCATCGGCTCCGCGCCAAAGACCCAACCTGTCACGGTGATCGCCGGCGGTGCGGCGACCGCGAACTTCAGTCTCTCGACGACGGCCCTCACGCTCGAGGAAGTCGTCGTCACCGGGACGGCCGGCCAGGCGCGTCGGCGCGAGGTTGGCAATTCCATCAGCGCGGTCAAGGCAGACGCTTCGCCTGAGGCGCAGACGAACGTGTCGGCTCTGCTCCAAGGGCGCGTGGCCGGCGCGAGCGTGCAGCTCTCCGGCGGAAGCTCAGGCGCTGGCGCGTCGATTCGTCTGCGCGGCATCTCCAGCGTCGCACTCAGCAACCAGCCGCTCGTGTACATCGACGGCGTGCGCGTGCGAAGCGACGAATATCCCAAGAACATGCCCGCCGGCGGCGCGAGCCCAACGCTTCGCGGCCCGAACGTTTACGCGAGTCCCCTCAACGACGTCGATCCGAATGACATCGACCGCATCGAGATCATCAAGGGAGCCGCGGCGACGACGCTCTACGGCACCGAAGCCGCGGCGGGCGTGATTCAGATCTTCACCAAGAAGGGCCAGGGCGAATCGCGCGCGACGTGGAATTTCCAGACGAACCAGGGTTTCAACCGCGAGCGACCGTTCGGCATCGACGACGGTTCGACGTGCAGCAAGACATCGGAGTGTGGCAAGTACCTGTTCATCAACCCGTGGCTGCGCGATGGTCGCCGACAGGCGTACCTCGGCTCCGTCACGGGCGGCGTTTCCACGATTCACTATTTCGTGAGCGGCGGCTTCGACGACAACAAAGGCGTGCTGCCGCTCGACGACGAGCAGAAGTTCAACGTACGCGGCAACTTCACCTTCCAGCCGACGCAGAAGATCACACTCGAATGGACGTCGGCCTACGAGCGCGATTCCATAACCAACACGCCAGCCGGAAACAACGCGGCCGGCATCACGCTCAACGCATTTCGCCGCAACCGGAACTACTTCGGCAGCTCGGCGATCGACACGATCTCGCAGGTACTGAGTTATCAGCTCAACACATGGATCAACCACAGCATCCTCGGCGGCACGCTGAACTACGCGCCCACGCCAAGCGTGACCAACCGTCTCACGATCGGGCTCGATCGGAGTGAGCTCGAGAACCGCAATCTGCGCCCGTTCGGATTCGTGAGCCTCAAGCAGGGCGGACTGTCCGATCAGCATTGGAGCAGCCAGCTCGTCACCGCGAATTACGTCGGTAATTTCGAGCACGACCTGCAAGTCGCGAAGTCTCCCCTGCACTCGACATTCGCCTGGGGCGCGCAGAGCACGACGACCGACGTGCGCGATCTTCAGTCGTACACCGAAGGCTTTCCGGGTCCCGGTATTCCGACCGTGTCGAGCGGCTCGCAGTGGAACGGCATCGAGAACCGCACGCGCCTGGTGACCGCCGGCTTCTTCTTCCAGGAGATGCTCGGCTGGCGCGATCGGCTGTTCCTGACGGCCGGCATCCGCTTCGACGGCAGCAGCGCGTTCGGAAAGAATCTCGGACTGCAGCAGTATCCCAAGATCAGCGCGTCGTACGTGGTGTCCGACGAAGACTTTTTCCCGAAGCAGCTTGGCACGCTCAAGCTCCGCGCCGCGTTCGGCGAAGCCGGGCGCGCGCCGGGCGCGTTCGACGCCATCCGCACGTACTTGCCGGTCGGCTGGGGCGGCTCGGCGGCGTTCCGCACGAACACCGTCGGCAATCCGGATCTCGGGCCCGAGCGGAGCAAAGAGACGGAGCTGGGCTTCGACGCCACGACGCTCAACGAGCGCGTGACGTTCGAGCTCACCTACTTCAGGACAAAGACCGTCGACGCCCTGCTCCCGGTTCGACAGATCCCGTCCGAGGGCTTCTTGGCGAGTCAGCTCGAGAACGTCGGCACGCTGCAGAAGAGCGGCCTCGAGATGCAGCTCAGCGGCGACGTCCTGCGCTCGCGTCCCGTGACGTGGAACCTCGGGGTGACGACCGCCTTCAACAACAGCAAGACGATCAGCCTTGGCGGCGCGCCGTCGTTCCAGATCGGCAATTTCGGCTGGATCGCGGAGGGCAAGCCGGTGGCGGACATCCGCGGCCGCAAGGTCACCAACGCGAACGAGATCGCCGCGCCGAACATCGTTCAGGACTACAGCTTCGGCCCGTCGCAGCCGACGAAGATCATCGGCATGACGACGGCGTTCCGCTTCCCACACGGCGTCGAGCTCTCGGCGCGAGGCGAATACCAGGGTGGCAACTACATCGACGAGGACGCCTCGTACCAGGCGCTCTCTCGCTCCGTGCAGTGGCCGCTCTGTTTCGACGCCTACGCCAAGCAGTCGTCGCCAACGGACGAGACCAAGTGGACCGCGTGGGAGCGCTCCATCTGCGATTCGAAGAACATCCGCCAGGACATGTTCATCTTCCCGGCCGATTTCTTCAAGGTGCGCGACGTGACGCTGCGAGCGCCAATCCCGCAACGACTGCTCACGGGGGCGCGTTCGGGCAGCGTTTCCGTCTCGGTTCAGAACTGGTACCGGTGGCAACGCAAGGATTTCCGGCTGTTCGATCCGGAAATGGCGGGCAATGACGGATTCAACTCGACGGTCCGCTACATCTCCGAACACATCCCCGCGCCGGCCACGGTCATCGCGCAGCTCCGGTTCACCTTCTGAGAACATGAGGATCTTCTCATGACCATTCGACGAATCGCCGGCGCCTGTGCCCTGCTCGGCCTCGCTGCCTGCAACTTCGACGTCACGAATCCCGGCCCGGTCCAGGAACAATTTCTGAACGATCCGGCCGCGCAAACCGCCGTCGTGAACGGCGCCGGGCGTGATCTGTCCGACGCCCTCAACTGGACGGCGTACACGAGCGCCGCCGTGGCTCGGGAGATCTTCCCTGCCGGTTCAACGGGAAGCTTCGGCATCAGCTCGCAGCAACAGACCGGGCGACTCATTCCCGAGGAGACCGATGCGTATTGGGATCGCGCACAGCGTGCGCGATGGGAGGCCGAGAGCGGCGCCGAGCGATTCAAGACCAGCCTGGCCGCGGCTGACTACGCCAAGAGCAAGAACGTCGCGCAGATTCTGCTGTGGGCGGGGTATGCCAACCGCCTGCTCGGCGAGAGCATGTGCGACGCCGTGATCGACGGCGGCCCCAAGCAGGCGTACACGGTTTTTCTCACGCGCGCCGAGTCGGAGTTTACGGACGCGATGGCGATCGCCGCGGCGGCGGGCGACACGAAGTCCGCGCAGGCCGCGCAGGCGGCCCGCGCTTCCGTGCGCCTCGATCTCGGAAATCTCGCCGGCGCGGCGACCGACGCGGCGGCCATTTCGGATGCCTTCCTGTACCAGATGCCTTACTACACGACCGACGCCGACCAGTACAACCGCATCTACTGGGCGACGGCAAACTCGCCGTACCGCGCCCACACGACCTGGAACACGTTCTACCAGCAGTACTATACCGACACCAAGGATCCGCGCACCCCGTGGGTGGCCGATCCCAAGAACCCGGTTGGCGACGCCGCCGTTCTGCAGCTCGGGAAGGTAGCGTGGTACGCCGAAACCAAGTTCGGAAAAAAGGAAGCCGGGATCAATCTGTCGAGCGGCTGGGAGATGCGACTCATCGAAGCCGAGGCCAAGCTCAAGGGCGGCGACGTGGCAGGCACGATGGCGCTGGTCAACAAGCACCGTGTCTCCCTCGGCCTCGCCGCGTGGACCGCGACGACCGCGACCGACGCCTGGACGATGCTCAAGCGCGAGCGCGGCATCGAGCTGTGGATGGAAGGTCGTCGGCTGGGAGATCTCCGCCGCTGGAAGGCGACGAGCACGCCCGGCGCGCTTTCCGATTTCGAGATCGCCGGCGGCGCCAAGTCGTACCTGGACGCGGCTCAGGATCTGTGCTATCCGATTCCGCTGTCGGAGACGCAAACCAATCCGAACCTGAAAGGATGAAGCACAAGACTTTCCTACTGCTCATCGCGGCCGCGCTCGGACAGGCGGCCGCGTGCTATACGTACGCCGGCGTTCCGGTCGCCGACCTGCGCCCCGGGCTCGACGTTCGCGCGCACGTGTCGGCGGTGGCGGTCGATCGTTTGCGCCGCGGCGATGCGACGGCGGCGCTGTCGCTGCGCGACTTCACTATTACCGGCGAAGTCGTCGTCGCGACGCCTGATAGTCTCGTGCTCTCCACCACGAGCACCGTGTTCGAGTCAGGCTATCGTGGCGCCGACGTCACGCGGCAGGTGGTTCTGACGCGCGGCGAGGTCCAGAGTGCGGAAGCGCGAACGATGAATCGCGGCAAGACAGCGCTCGTCATCGGCGCAAGCTCGGCGGCGCTCGCCGTCGCGATCGTGGGATGGCGGAACGGCGGCTTCGCATTCGGCGGTGGGCGATCGACGGGCGGACCGGCGGAAGTTCGATTCCCCGTGCGGCTACACTTGCCGTAATCGCCGCGAACGCGACGGTCACGCCGCATCTTGCGACCCGTGCGGCGCTGGTTCGTCGAACAGTCCGTCGTGTGCGAGCAGTTCACGCAACCTGGCGGTCCGCCCGATCAGGTACGGCACGGCGGTGACGACGACATTCGGACGGAACAGAAACGCCGTCCGAATGAACAGCGACGTCTTGTTGTGCAGCAGGTGCCCGAACCAGCTGCGCGGCACGATCTCGGGCACCACCACCGTCACGAGGTCGGCGTCGCCGCGGGCGATGAGGTCGTCGACGTAGCCGACGAGCGGCCGAAGAATCGAGCGGTACGGCGACTCGAGCACGACGAGTTCCACGCCAATGTCCCACTCGTTCCAGCGCCGCTGGAGCTCCGCGGACGTATCCGGATCGACCTCCACATACACCGCCCGCACGTCCTCGCTGATCGTCGTGGCGTAGACGAGCGCGCCGGCCGCCGGCTTCGTGATCCCATTCACCGGGACGATCACCGTGTGATGCAGGAACATGAGCGGCGCCTGGCCGTTGTACGCGACCTCGCGCGCGAAATACTCGTAATGCCGATGAATCCGTCGCAATGCCAGAATGATCAACGGGATGATCAGGACGACGATCCATGCGCCGTGCGTGAACTTGGTCGCCACCTGGATGATCGACACGAGCGCCGTGGCGCACGCACCGACGCCGTTGAGCGCAGCGCGCCATTTCCAGCCCGGCGCGCGGCAGCGCACCCAGTGCACGACCATCCCCGCCTGCGACAGCGTGAAGCACACGAACACGCCGATCGCGTACAGCGGGATGAGCGCGCTCGTGTCACCGTGAAAGAGCCAAATCAACAGGGCGGCGAACAGCGCGAGCGCGATGATCCCGTTCGAGAAGGCGAGCCGGTCGCCGCGCGCGGCGAACTGGCGCGGCATGTAGCTGTCACGTGACAGAATGCTGGCGAGGCGCGGGAAGTCGGCGAACGCGGTATTCGCGGCGAGGACGAGGATGGCGAAGGTCGCATACTGCAGCGCGTAGTAGAGCATTCCGCGCCCGAAGATCTGCCGTCCGAGCTGCGACAGCACGGTCTCGGTTTGCGATGGCAGGATCCCGTAGTGACGGGCCAGCACGCTCGTCCCGAGGAAGAACACGGCGAGAATGCCCGCCATCCAGCCGAGCGTGACTGCGGCGTTGCGCGAGCCGGGGCTCTTGAACGCGCTCACGCCATTCGAGATGGCCTCGGTGCCGGTCATCGCGACGCACCCCTCCGCGAACGCGCGGAGGATCAGGAACGTGAACGCGAAGCCGACGGGAAACGTCATCGGCGTGGCCGGCTGGCTCGGCGGGCTCACGGTCGCCGCGCCCTGGTAGAATCGCGTCAGTCCGAGCCCGATCAGCAGAAGCATCATGACGATGAACAGATACGTCGGCACGCTGAACGCGATGCCCGACTCGCGGACGCCGCGCAAATTCACCGCCATCAGGACCAGCACCGCGGCGATGCACATCGCCACGGCGTGATGCGCGAGCGCCGGATACGCCGACGTGATCGCGGCGATTCCGCTCGAGATCGACACGGAGACGGTGAGCGTGTAGTCCGTCAGCAGCGCCGCCGCCGCGACGAGTCCTGGCATGGTGCCGAGGTTGTCGCGCGCCACCGTGTACGAGCCGCCGCCGCTCGGGTACGCAAAGATCGTTTGGCGATACGAGAGGGCGACGAGAACGAGCAGCCCGACGATGACCGCCGAGATCGGGATGACGTAGTTGAGCGCGACCGTCCCGAGGACAACGAGCACGAGGAGCGTCTGCTCGGTTGCGTAGGCGACGGACGAGATCGCGTCAGATGAAAGGACGGCGAGCGCCGTCTTTTTGTTCAGCCGCTCATGCTCGAGCCGGTCGGAGGCGAGCGGGCGGCCGAAGAGGATGCGTTTGAGGCGGGTCAGGGGCGATGGCATAGGCGGGCACGAGGGCCACAACCATTGTTGTTACTCGCCCGGCCATAAAGACGGCGTGAAGATAGCGCCGATCGCCGTAAAGATCGCGTAAGAGACGGGTTGCGAGCGCCGCCTCATCGCCCCAAACCGATCTCCGTGACTCGTCTCCCGTCTTCGGCACGCTCGGCGACGCGCCCCCCCTGGGCGATCACGATTCGTGTGCCGAGCGCCAGGGCGATGGGATCCGCCGCGGTCGCATCACCGTGCGCCACCACAACAACGAGCTCACGCCCGCGCGCATCGACCGTGATGTGAACCGCTTGCCCCGATGCCGTCCGGCCCAGACAGTCGTGGAGCAGCAGTTCGAGCGCGAGCTGCAGCCGGCCACGATCCCCGGTGATTCCCTGGAGCGCCGGCGCGACTTCCGCGCTCACGTGAACGCCGCGCTGTTGCCCTTCGGCAACCAGAGCGGGAACGACGCCGGCGATGAGGTCACTCGGCCGAATGCGGTCGTGTCGCATTGCGAGGACCTCGCGATCCAAATCGGCAATCTCGCCGAGTCGTTGGAATGCATCGCCTGCCTGCTCAGCGGCGGTGCGCGCCGTGCCGAGCATCTCCTCCTGGTTCTCGTTCAGGTCGCCGAAATGGTTCTCGAGGAGAATGTGGATCGGGAGTCGGATCTCATCGAGCCGCTGCATCGCTTCTCCCGTCGCTCGCGCGAGAAGCTCACCGTACGCCCGCCGCTGCTCGCGCAATGCGTCCTGGCCGGCGCGGCGCGCTGCCTCAGCCTCGTCGACGGCGGTCGAGAGATGGTGCACGGTACTTTCGATTGCCTCCAGCTCGTCGAGCGAGGTTGTACCTGTCGACGGTGCGCCTGACGTTGGTCCTCGCGCAGCGAGTCGTTCGACGCGCTCGGTGACGTAGCGCAGGTTGCGCCAGGCGACGACGAACGACCCGATCGTGGCAATCGCGGCGATGGCAACGAACCATTCCGGCGCCGTGTGCGCGTACTGCCCCCAATACGCCAGCGCGGCAACGGTGCACACGCCGAGGACGGCGGGAAGGAGCGCGAGGTACATCCGCTGGCTGATGCGCATTCCCTATGGCTCGGCTTCGCGCGCTGGGCGTGTCTCGTCGAGCCCGACCACGAGCACGTCGAGCCCGACGGAGTTGTTCACGAGCTGCTCCACGACCGATTTCCGGAACAAATGCGAGATGCTCGACCGTTTGCTCTGGCCGACGATGGCAAGCGTGACGCCCTTGGCGGCGGCGAAGTCCACGATGGCCGCCGCGACGTTGCTACCCGTGAGCTTCACGACCTCGGCGCCCATCGTTTGCGCCATCTGAAAGTTGTCGACGAGCTTGCGCTGGACCGTGGCGTCGATCCTGTCGGCCGCCTCCTCCGGTGTCTGGACGTACACGCAGTACCAGTCGGAGTTGAGGCGCCCCGCGATCCGGCTCGCCTTGCGAAGGAGCATCGCCGTGTACGGTGGGTCGCTCGACATCGCGACGAGTATACGATCGACCGTCTTGCGACCGGGAGCGCCGCCCGCCTCTTCGCGGCGCACGATCTCCTCGCGTGCGCGATCGACCGTGCTCGCTACCTCGCGCAAGGCGAGCTCGCGGAGCGTCGTCAGGTTCTCGGGCGTAAAGAAGTTCGCGAGCGCGGACTGGATCTTCTCCGGCGCGTAGATCTTACCTTCCTCGAGCCGCTCGCGGAGGTCCTCGGCCGAGATGTCGAGGTTGACGACCTGATCCGCTGACGCGACGACCCAATCCGGCACCGTTTCGCGCACCGTCACGCCGAGCGTTCGCTGGATCACGTCGTTCAGCGACTCGAGATGCTGGACGTTGACGGCCGTGATGACGTTGATGCCTTCGTCGAGCAGCTCCATCACGTCCTCCCAACGTTTCCGATGCTTGGCGCCGGGCACGTTGGTGTGCGCGAATTCGTCGACCAGCGCGACTTGCGGCCGGCGGGCGACGAGCGCGTCCACGTCCATCTCCTCGAGCGTCACCCCGCGATATTCGATCCTCTTCCTCGGCACGAGATCCAGATCACCGATCTGCGCCTCGGTATCGGCGCGGTTGTGCGTCTCGACGAAGCCGATGACGACGTCGATGCCGCGCCGCCGCAGATCGTGCGCCTCGTTGAGCATGCGATACGTCTTGCCCGTCCCGGCGGCGGAGCCGATGTAGACCTTGAGCTTTCCTCGTTCCCGCTGTTGAACGAGTTTGAGGAACTCGCTCTCGCCGATCGACGCTGGACGCGGAGTCTGTCGTCGCTCGATGCCCTGCGGAGGAACGGCCGAGGCGTCAGTCACGGATGCTCACATCGCCGAACGAGTTAAAACGTCAAGGCCACCGAAGTGACGAGAAACGTATCGTGACGCGAGTCGGCGGTCACGAGGCCGCCGCCGTGCGTGAAGATCGGATCCGGCGCCTGCAGCAGCCGGAGCTCAGTGCGCCAGAGTAGCCGCGGCGCCGGCGCGAAGTCGATGTTGACCGATTGTCCCGATACGCGCAAGCCGTACGGGAGCCCGGTCACGACGATGATCTGTTCGGGATCCGAGTACCGTTCGATGCGCGCACCGAGCGCCGCGGTCGACGAGAGCTGGTACCGTCCCATCGCCGCCCAGCCGCTCCAGTAGCCCGCTCCGCCAACGGCCGACGGGCGGCGTTGAGATCCATAGTCGAATGTGCCACGGAGCTGAAGGTTCGCCATCGGCTTGAGCTGAACGATGCCTTCCTGCCAGACGCGCAGCTGTGACGGCATGCTGTCCGGCTGATCGTTCCCGATGTACGCGTCGTAGGCGAAGTCGACGTCCGCGCGTGGCGTGTAGTCGATTCGCGCTCCCAGCGACTTGTCGCTATTGGTCTCGGATACGTTCTGCCACCCGTTGATGAGATGCAGCTGCGTACTCAACGTCGGCGTCGCCTGCCAGGTCGCCTTCACTCCCGACTCGTAGTACGGCGAGTTGTCGGCAATGAACGAGCGCGTGTACGTCCAGTTGTCCCGACTGATCCAGTTCTCGCTGCCGAACGGGGAGAAGAACACGCCGCCGTCGATCCACACTGTCGGCGCGATCTCGTAGCCGACCGTCGCTTCTTGGATGAACCGGCTGACGTCCGGGCCGCTCAGCGTACCGAGTCGCGGCTCGGCGGCATAGTTGGCCTGCACGGACGTGCCGAACTGCGCAGCGAAACGGCCGCGTAACCGCGGGCCCGACAGCGTCGCGGCAATGAACGCGAGATTGATGTTGAACTCGTCGTGCCGCGCCGCTTGCGTTGTGTATGGCCGGTCCAGGGTGCGCGGATGGTTGAAATCGTAGGCGTAATAGCCGTCGACGAACCCGCTGACGGCCACCGAGATCGACGTGTCGGCGCCCGCCGGGGCACTGGTTCTCGTCACGCTGTCCGTGGTCTTCTTTATCGAATCGGCGGATGGTTGCGCGAGAGCTGGCGCCGGCACGAGGAGCAGCGCCCCAAGTGCCAATTGTCGTGCACGCATTCAAAGTCTCCTTTACTTTGCCGGCGCTAATGCCTTCGGAGCGCCGAACGCCGAGTCGACGGCCATGTTGAGTAGCAGCACGTTCACCCGCGGCTCGCCGAAAAACCCGAACTGTCGGCCCTCGACGCGGCGATCGAGCAGTGCTCGAACCGCGGCCGAGTCCACGCCCCGCGTGCGAGCGACGCGCGCGACCTGCAGGTACGCGTTCGCCGGCGAGATGTGGGGGTCGAGTCCCGATGCCGACGACGTCACCATATCCGACGGAATCGCGCCCTTCCTGGCACGATCGTTTTTGACGGCGCTGTCGACCGCCTGCATGATCAGAGTGTCGGCGAGCTTGGCATCCGTCGGGCCCTTGTTGGTGCCCGACGACGCCGACGCGTCGTAGCCGCTGCCAGCCGCCGACGGCCGCGGGTGGAAGTACTCCGGACGCGTGAACGGCTGACCGATCAGCGCGCTCCCCACGACGCGCCCATTCGCCGTGACGAGCGAGCCGTTCGCCTGGCGTGGGAAGATCAGCTGAGCGAGCCCGGTCACGACGCCGGGATATATGAAACCGGTGACGACGCACAACACGAGCGTCATGAGAATCGCCGGCCGTAGTTGCTTGCGAAGCATGGTCTCTCCCTTCCCTCACGACGACAGTCGTGTCAGTACGAGCAGTACGTCGATGATCTTGATGCCGATGAACGGCACGACGAGCCCACCGAAACCGTACACCAGCAGGTTTCGGCGCAGAATCGTCGCCGCCGGAGCCGGTCGATACGTTACGCCACGCAACGCGAGCGGAATGAGCGCGACGATGATCAGCGCGTTGAAGATCACGCTCGCCAGGATCGCCGACTGCGGCGAGTGCAGCCGCATCACATTGAGGGCCTGCAGCGCCGGATAGGTCGCGACGAACATCGCGGGGATGATCGCGAAGTACTTCGCCACGTCGTTGGCGATCGAGAACGTCGTCAGCGCGCCCCGCGTCATGAGCAATTGCTTGCCGATCTCGACCACCTCGATCAGCTTTGTCGGGTTGGAGTCGAGGTCGATCATGTTGCCGGCTTCCTTGGCCGCCTGCGTGCCGGTGTTCATCGCCACGCCAACATCGGCCTGCGCGAGCGCCGGCGCATCGTTGGTGCCGTCGCCGGTCATCGCCACGAGCTTGCCGCCCTGCTGTTCGCGCTTGATCAGCGCCATCTTGTCTTCGGGCTTCGCCTCGGCCAGGAAGTCGTCGACGCCGGCTTCCTGCGCGATTGCAGCCGCGGTGAGCGGGTTGTCGCCCGTGATCATCACGGTGCGAATCCCCATCGCTCGCAGGCGATCGAACCGTTCGCGGATGCCGCCCTTCACGATGTCCTTGAGATAGACCACGCCGAGGACACGCGCCATGCGCCCGTTCTGGACCGGCTTCTCGGCGACGACGAGCGGCGTACCACCCTCCATCGCCACGCGCTCGATTGTCGTCTCGAGATCGGGCGGGGTCTGTCCGCCTTGTTGGCGAACCCACGCCAGCACGGCGTCACCCGCGCCCTTTCGCACTTCGTAATCGCCGGCGTTCACGCCGCTCATCCGCGTGCTGGCGCTGAACGGAATGAAGTGCATCTCGGCACGTCCATCGTGGTCGCCGCCGACGTCGCGGCCGCGCAGTCCGAACTTGGTCTTGGCAAGGACGACAATGCTCCGGCCTTCGGGAGTCTCGTCGGCGAGCGACGCGAGCTGTGCGCGATCAGCGAGGAGCTCGGGCGCCACGCCATCAACGGGGAGAAATTCCGAGGCTTGTCGGTTGCCGAGCGTGATCGTTCCGGTCTTGTCGAGCAGCAGCGTGTTCACGTCGCCGGCCGCTTCCACCGCGCGGCCGCTCATGGCGATCACGTTCTGCTGGATCATGCGATCCATGCCGGCGATGCCGATTGCCGACAGCAGTCCGCCGATGGTCGTCGGGATGAGGCACACCAGGAGCGCGATGAGGATCGGCATCGTCGTCGCCCCGCCACTGTAGATGGCGAACGGCTGGAGCGTCGCGACTGCGAACAGGAACACGACGGTGAGACCCGAAAGCAGGATCGTCAGCGCGATTTCGTTCGGCGTCTTCTGTCGCGACGCGCCCTCCACGAGCGCGATCATTCGATCGATGAATGTCTCGCCCGGGTTCGCCGTGATGCGCACGACAATGTAATCCGACAGCACCTTGGTCCCGCCGGTCACCGCCGAGCGGTCGCCGCCGCTCTCGCGGATCACGGGCGCGCTCTCGCCGGTGATCGCGCTCTCGTCTACCGACGCGACTCCGTCGACGACCTCGCCGTCGCCGGGGATGATGTCGCCCGGCAGGCACACCACCAGGTCGCCGCGCCTCAACTCCTCCGCGCCCACCTCCGTAAATTGCGAGCGGTCGATGTGTCCGTTCGACCTTCCGCTTTGCGCCAGACGCTTGGCATTCGTCTGCGTCCGCGACTTGCGGAGCGTGTCCGCCTGTGCCTTTCCACGCCCTTCCGCCATCGCCTCGGCGAAGTTTGCGAACAGCACGGTGAACCACAGCCAAAGCGCGAGCTGAAGTGTGAACCCCCACGCCGGGCGCCCCTGCACCACGTCGCGGAGGAACACGATCGTGGTGTACACGGAACCGATGAGCACGACGAACATCACCGGATTCCGCACCATGTGGCGCGGATCGAGCTTGACGATTGCATCCCGTAATGCACGCCGCACGATCGCCGGATCGAACAACTGCCGCTTGCGCAGCGCGCGCTGCTTTTGTGCGGCTTCGTGCGCAGTGGCGCGGGCGGCCGGAGGCTGCTGTTGGTTGAACGTCGGCACGGTCATGGTCAGAACAGTTTGCCGGCGCCCATCAACAGATGCTCGACCACTGGGCCAAGCGACAATGCCGGGAAGAAAGTGAGCGCGCTGACGATCAGCACGACTGAGACGAGGAGGATCACGAACAGCGGCGTCGTGACCGGGAACGTTCCCACGGATTCCGGCACAATCCCCTTCTCGGCGAGGAAGCCCGCCAAGGCCAGCATCGGCACCATCATCGCGAAGCGGCCGATGAGCGTGTTGAGCCCGAGCATCGTGTTGTAGTAGTAGGTCGATCCCGTGAGGCCGGCGAACGCACTGCCGTTGTTGCCAGCCGTCGACGAGAAGGCGTACAAGATCTCCGACAGCCCGTGCGGCCCGGCGTTGTTGAGGCCCTTCAGCCCCGCGGGCAGCAGCGCCGAGATCGCCGTCATCGTCAGGATTGCCGCCGGGAAGATCAGCACGTAGAGCATCGCCATCTGGATCTCGCGCGCCTGGATCTTCTTACCCAGGTACTCGGGCGTCCGGCCGACCATGAGCCCGGCGATGAACACGGTGAGCACGACCATGACGAGCATGCCGTAGAGGCCGGCGCCCACCCCGCCAAACACGACCTCACCCAGCTGGATGTTGACCAGCGGGACCATGCCACCGAGGGGCGTGAACGAGTCGTGCATCGCGTTCACGGCGCCGGACGACGCGTCCGTCGTAATCGTCGCGTAGAGGGCGGAGTTCGCGATCCCAAAGCGAACTTCCTTCCCTTCCATGTTGCCGCCGGGATTGGCCGCCGAGGCCGTGAGGTCGACGCCGCGCGCGGCATGAATCGGATTCCCGCGCGCCTCGGCCCAGTAGGCGGTCGTCACGCCGCCGAAGAACAAGACGAACATCGCCGCCCACACCGCCCAGCCGTGCCGCTGGTTCTTCACCATCCGCCCGAGCAGGTACGTGAGCGCGGAGGGAATCATGAAGATCGTGA
>DATISA010000261.1:0-9835 GCA_035469245.1 Gemmatimonadaceae bacterium | reverse complement strand
GCGTGGCGCGGCGACCGGTAGCCGCCGTTGGCCGCGATGTGGATGTACGTGCCGACGGCATCGCGGAATCGCTCGAGACACAGCGCGAGCATCGTGATGGCGCACGGCACGTAGCGAGGGAATCCGCGCAGCGGCGCGGCTTCGCGCACATCGGTCTGGATGAACTCCCAGAGGGCGAAACCCGGTGTGAGCTGAATGTTCATCGCATGCTCCCACGACGGCACTTCATAGAAGTAGCGCGGGAGCTTGCGGACATAGCCGGCGTCGTCGTGCAGGTATCGGCCGGGCATCAGCGTGTCGCGGAGCGGCTTGTCCAGCCGCAGGCCGTCCACGATCGGCAGCGGGAAGCGGTGCGCCTCACCCATTGGCGACCTCCTCGACCGGTCCCGGGCTCTGTTCGCCGGTGAGCAGATCGAACACGGCGTGAGAGACCTCGGCGATCGTCGCCGACCGTCCCGCTGCTTCGGGCTCCCACTCGGTGAGCACGGCGATCACGTACGGCTTTCGTCCCGGCGGGTAGACGACGCCCGCGTCGTGAGCGACGGTCGAGATGTCGCCCGTTTTGTGCGCCACGCGCACCGCCGGCGGCAACCGCGCCGGGATGCCGTTCCGAAACTCCTGGGCGTGAAGGATTCCCAGCATCTCGCGCGACAACTCGGGCGAAAAGGCGCGCTCCTCAGCGATGAGCCGCAGCAGCTGGACGAGCCCGTCGGCGGTGACTCGATTGTTGATGCCGCGCTCGAACGCGCGCTCGTCCTCCACGCCGCGCCGAATGTCGATGCCGTCGATTCGCAGCTCGTCCAGCGCGCGCTGCACCGTCTCGATTCCGACGAGGTCGAGCAACAGGTTTGTTGCGAGATTGCTGCTCGTCGCGATCATGTGCAGCGCGAGGTCGCTGACGCGCATCATCTTCCCTACGGCCTCGTGCACCTCGGAGTTGGCGTCTCGGTCGGCGAGCACGCGAAACGTCTGCCCATCGACGGCGCTGAAGAAGCGATTGCGTACGTGCAGCCGCGAGTGCGGGAGCAGCCACCCGTGATGGATCGCCGAGTACGCGCCGAGCAGGATTGACACTTTGATGGTGCTGGCGGCGTGGAACCAGCGGTCGGCGTGGCGTCGGAAGCTTGCGTGGGTCGCCGTGTCGTGAACGGCGACGGCGATCGCACGCGCTCCAGCCCGCCGCTCGAGCGCGTCGAGGCGCGTGTGCAGCGCGTCCAGCGCGTCCGGACCTGGCGGCGAGACGGTTCGATGGAGGACCGGAGTGGACATTGGCGTTGAGGCTCGTGGCAAAGGCAATGCCGAGCACGGACGGCTGGGCTTCGCGCTACCCGGCGAGTGCGTGGTTGGTGTACGCCGGCTCGTCCGTCACCTCGCGGACGATCAGTGGTCGCAGCCATTCGGGCGGCGTAACGGGCTGATCAGCACGCTCGAGCTCGACTTCGGCAAGCCAGAGCGCGGGGCGGTCGAGGAACTCGTCGATCTCCCAGAGGAGCGCTCCGTCGGGAATCACGTAGCGCCGCTTCTGGACTCTACACCCTCGCGTGAGCGGCCAGACGGCGAGAAAGAACTGGTCGTTCGTCGGCTCCTCGATCTCGACGCGCTCGATCCCGACGCCGGTCTTGAACGTTCGAACGTACTCTATGCCGGCAGGGCCGCGAACGCGGCGAATCCGCTCCTTGATCTGTGTACCGGGGATGTAGCCCTGGTCGATCTCCACCGATTCGGCGGTGGCGACGGCGGAGGGCAGGGCGCTGAGAAGATATTTGCGCTCGATTTCGAGGGGCATGAGACTATAGCGTAGCAGTCGAGGCGAGCCGTTGGCAAACGCGGCGAGGTGGGTCGGCAGTCCACTGGTTCCACGCTACCATTCCATTTAACTTCGGCGCGCTGGCACGGTATCCGCCCGAGCGTGTGTCCGGCTCCGAGTGGTAGTCGTCCCACTTCGGCAAGCTGAGCGAAGTGTCTTCCTTCACTCCCGAGGAGAATCCCAATGCGTCGTGTGTGTCAGCATGCGTCGAGGATGCTGGTTGCGGTGGCTTGTGTCGCGATGATCTCTCAATCGGCGGAGGCACAGGCGAGGGGCGGCGTTGGCAGCTTCCACGCCGGCTACACGGATATTGGTCCGGTGATCGGTCTTGGTGGCATTGGCGGGGCAAACCTGGCGATCGGTGGCCGGTTCGAGCACGGCATTCAGACGCTGCCGAGTATGGCAAACGGCATCCTTGGAATTCAGGTTGGCGCCGACTACTGGTCATGGACCGCGTCGGTCCGTGGTCCCGGATTCATCTACAACTGGCACGTGTCGTATCTCCCGATTGGAGTTACCGCGAACTATCACTTCAAATTGCAGGAGCCAAAACTCGATCCGTTCGTGGGACTCGGCTTGGGATACGACATCGTAAGCTGCAGTGCCTCTGGCACCGTGTCCGGCGACTGCGGCTACGACAGCGGTCTTTACCTGATCGCCCGCGGCGGCATTCGGTATTTCATCGCGCCGAGCACCGCGCTGTATGCCGACGTCGGCGCCGGCGGCGCGACATTGAACGTGGGGTTCATGTTCAAGATGCAATAGCGGGTTGGCACCAAGCAGCGCGAGCCGGCGGCTTGACGCCGTCCCCAGCCGGCGGTTACCTGAGTGTCGTCCAGACACGAGGAGCCGTCGGTGAACACGCGAGGTTCGAGCTCGGACAAACAGAACACGGATTCGCCCATCGGCCCGCGAGGCCTGGACGAATCCGTGTTTTCGCGTCGTGCCTTCCTGATTCAGGCAGGCCGTGCCGGCCTGCTCTCCGCCGCCGTGCCGTCGATCCGCGGCGCGTTGCTGTCGTCGCCCGAGCGCTGGCGCGCGCTCGCCTCCACAGGTGCGTCCGCATCGGCGCAGCAAATCGCCAGCCTCGCCACGGGACTCCGTTGGCGCATGCTCGGCCCGTTCCGCGGCGGACGCGTCGACGCGGTCTCCGGTGTCCCCGGACGGCCGAACGAGTTCTACTTCGGTTCGGTGAACGGCGGCGTGTGGAAGTCGATCGACGCGGGGCGTGTCTGGATGCCGGTCTTCGACTCGCAACCGGTCGCTTCGATCGGCGCGCTCGCCGTCGCGCCCTCGGCGCCCGACGTCGTGTACGTGGGGAGCGGCGAGTCGACGCTTCGCGATTCGGCCGGCTACGGCAACGGGATGTACAAGTCGACCGATGCCGGCAAGACCTGGACGCATATCGGGCTCGACGACACGCAGCACATCGGCAAGATCGCGGTCCACCCCACGAACCCGAACGTCGTGTTCGTCGCCGCGATCGGTCATCTCTACGCGGCGAGCCCCGACCGCGGCGTGTTCCGGACGCGCGACGGCGGCAAGACGTGGCAGAAAGTCTTGTACAAGGATGAGAATGTCGGCGCGGTCGAGGTGGTGATCGATCCGTCGAATCCGCAAGTCGTGTACGCCGGTCTCTGGAATACTCGGCGGCCCCCGTGGTACACCTACGCGCCCACGAATGGCCCGGGCGGCGGCATCTGGAAATCGACCGACGGCGGTACGACGTGGAAGCAGCTCACCACCGGCCTGCCCAAAGAGGGCATCGGCCGCACCGGCATCGCGATCGCGCCGAGCAATCCGCGGCGCGTGTATGCGGCGGTGGACTGTCTCGTGGCCGACCCCAACGCACCGCCGCCCGCGCCGGGCGGTGGGCGCGGCGGCGGCGGCGGCGGCGGTCAGAATCCGGCGTGCGCGCAGCCGCAGGCGCCGCTGGGGCAGGGAGGCTTTTTCCGCTCCGACGATGCCGGCGCAACGTGGACGCGCCTGTCGTCCGATCCGGCGCTGTGGGGACGCGGCTGGTATTTCGAGAAGCTGGCCGTCGATCCAAAGAACGCCGACATCGTGTACGTCGCGAACGTGTCGGTCTCGCGATCCAAGGACGGCGGCAAGACGTGGGTCGCGCTGCGCGGCTCGCCGGGCGGCGACGACTATCATCAACCGTGGATCTCGCCCGACGATCCCAACACGATGATCGTCGCCAGCGATCAGGGCGCGATCATCACGCGCAACGCGCGCACCGACGATCCGCGCGACGTCACCTGGAGCTCGTGGCTCAACCAGCCGACGGCGCAGATCTATCACGTATCGGTCGACTATCGCTTTCCGTACTGGGTGACGGGCGCGCAGCAGGACTCGGGCGCCGTCGCCGTTCGTTCGCGCGGCAAGTTCGCCCAGATCACGATGCGCGACTGGGAACCGATCGGCGCCGGCGGCGAGAGCGGCTGCACGGCGGGCGACCCGCTGCATCCGGGGATCATCTTCGGCGGCTCGGGCCAGCGCTACGATCTCGAGAAGAACGCGCCGATGCCGGGGACGACGAGCCCGCGCGCGCCGGACTGCGCGCGCACCGACTGGACGCAGCCGCTGCTGTTCTCGAAGGCCGATCCAAAAGCTTTGTACTACTCGAATCAGTACGTGTACAAGACGACCGACGGCGCGCAGACGTGGACGCAGATCAGTCCCGATCTCACACGTCCGGACGCCGGCGTGCCGGCGACGCTCGACGCGGCCGCGGCGGCGCAGGTAGATCGCAATGGGAAGCGCGGCGTCGTCTACACCGTCGCTCCGTCGCCACTCGCCGCGCCCACGGTGTGGGTGGGGACGGACGACGGCCTGATCCACGTCACGACCGACGACGGAAAGAACTGGCAGAACGTGACGCCGGCGGCGCTCACGCCGTGGAGCCGCGTAACGACGATCGAGGCGTCGCACTTCGACGCGGGCACGGCCTACGCGAGCGTCGATCGACACCAGCTGCAGGACTTCGAGCCGTACGTGTACCGCACGCGCGACATGGGGAAGACCTGGCAAAAGATCACGTCCGGGCTTCCGGCTGGCGTGTACGTGCACGTGGTCAAGGAGGATCCCGCGCGGCGCGGGATGCTGTTCGCTGGCACCGAGCGCGGCGCGTTCGTCTCGTTCGACGACGGCGACGGTTGGCAGCCACTCCAGCTCAATCTGCCGGTGACGTCGGTGCGTGACTTCGAGATCTATAACAACGATCTCATCGTCGCCACGCACGGCCGCGGCTTCTGGGTGATCGACGACATCAGCCCGCTCCGGCAGGTAACGCCGACGGTGCTCGCGGCCGACGCGTATCTGTTCAAGCCGGCCGACATCGTGTACCTGCCCCCGGGCAGCGACAACGGCACACCGACGCAGAAGGACGAACCGCAGGCGCCCAATCCGCCGAACGGCGCGGCGATCGATTACTACCTCAAGACGAACGCGTCGGGGCCGGTCACGGTCGAGGTGCTGGACGCGAGTGACGCCGTGGTGGCGACGTTCTCCAGCACGGCGGCAGCACAGCCAGCGGGCGGACGCGGCGGGCGTGGGGGCGGGGGCGGGGGCGGGGGCGGAAGAGGCGGTGGCGGCATTCCGAACACGAGTCCGCTGTGGCGTCAGGCACCAGAGCCGTTCGCGACGACGGCGGGGATGCATCGCGTGGTGTGGACACCCGTGGCGGGCGGAGGGCGAGGGCGCGGCTTTGGGCGTGGTGGCGGCGAGGCGATATTGACCGGCACGTTCACGGCGAAACTGACCGCGGGCGGGCAAACGTACTCGCAGACGTTTTCGGTCAAGGGGAGCTGAGAGGGGTCGGCCGCGGCTGGCGGCTAACGGCGCTCGGCTTGGCGCTCGGCTGACGGCTGACAGCTCGAGCTGACGGCTGGCTGCTGACGGCCAAGCTGTTGGCTGACAGCCAGGCCGTCGGCTGACAGCCAGGCCGTCGGCTGACGGCGGTTAGCTATGGCCGTCAGCTATCAGCCGAGCGCCAAGCCGATCGCCGTTAGCCGCAGGCCGAGCCGGAGTCAAGCTATAGCTGCCCTACCAGCGGGCCCCAACCTTCCATCGTCGCGACATACGCCGGGTCGTCGTAGCGCGAGGGCAGGAACCACTTGGCGTAGTCCGGCAACGTTGCCCCGGTCGCGTGCTGTGCGATCAGCTCACCGCTCGCGTGTGCCCCCATCACTCCGCTCCCCGACAGCGCGCCGACGACATAGGCGCCCTCAACCGGGAGCGGGCCGATCAGCGGCCGGTTCTCGCGGGTCTTGCAGTAGTATCCGCCGTCGACGATCCCCTGTGCGGCTTCCACGATGTACGGCGCCAGCCCGGGAATCATTCGCGCACAGCCGCGCAGCACCACATCCCCATAGCGTGGGTTGAACGCCGGCGGCCACGCGAAGTCGCGGGCCTCGGTTTCGAACGTCCAAATGAGATAAAGCTCATCGCCGTACGCCAGATCGACCGGGCGGATGTGCACGCCGCCAGGCAGCGGACCGGTGACGCGCCGCATGTCGTCGTCGCGCTCGAGCTCGGCGCGCTCGGCGTCCCCCCACTCGACCGTCATCGGATCGGTCCAGATGAGGAACGGCGCCGTGCGGGCCACCGCGCCGCGCGGGTCGCGGAAAGTCATCTTGGAGTGCAGCTCGTGGAACACCGGCAGCTCCAGTCCGAGCAGCCGCGCCACCGACGGCAGTGCAGGACCGGCGGCGATCACGAAACGCTCGGTGGAAATTGTGTCGCCCGACGCGAGCTGAATCTCGCGCACGCGGCCGCCGTCGTGCGCCACGCCGGCGACACGGTCGCGAACGAACGAGGCGCCGCTCGCCAGGGCTCGCTTGAGCAGCCAGGAGCCAAGCGCGACCGCATTCAGCCAGCCGGCGCGGCGAATGTGCAATGCGGCCACCGTGTCGCGAGCGAGATAGGGAAACGCCTCGCGAACCGCGTCGCCACGCAGCAGGTCCGCCCCGGTGGGTTGATCGAGAACGCCTTCGGCGCGAGGCGGCGTATAGGTCGCCATTCTGGTGTGCTCGCGAACCTCACCCATCCCGAACGCGGACACTTCGCGCGCCGTGGCGAGGAGCCGCGACGCCTGGGCCTCGTCCGCGGTCGCGAACAGATAGCCGTGGCGATTCATCCGGAAGACGTTCCCGCTCTCGGCGGCCGTCTCCTCGAGCAGGTCGATGCTGTGCGAGACGAATCGGAGCATCGTGTCGTCGGGACCCGGCCACCAGTTTCGATAGCCTTGCGTGCCCTTGTCGCTCGTGAGCGTGAGCGGATCGCGTTCGTCGATCAGCACGACGCGGCGGACGCCGAACCGAACGGCGAGATGGTAGGCAGCAGCGATACCGGCGATTCCGGCGCCGCACACGACGATGTCGGCAGTTGAGCGCATCTTGCTTCGAGAAAGGACGGGTCAAGGTAATCCCGCCCCGGCTCAACCGGACAGTCCGGTCGTCTGGCCATTGCGCGCGACAGGCGGCAATTTTCGGCACATGACGGCGCCGCCGGAATCCGTCCCCACGACGCTCACCACTGCGTTGGCCGAGCGCTACACCATCGAGCGCGAGCTCGGTCGTGGCGGCATGGCACGCGTGTATCTGGCGCACGACATGCGCCACGATCGCGACGTCGCGATCAAAGTCATGGATCCGCAGCTGAGCGTGATGATCGGCGCGGACCGTTTCCTGCGCGAGATCCAGATCACGGCGCAGCTGACGCACCCGAACATCATCCCGCTGCTCGACTCCGGGCAGGCGCAGGGCGGGGGGCTGCTGTTCTACGTCACGCCGTACGCGCCCGATGCATCCCTGCGCTCACGCCTCACGCGCGAGAGCCAGTTGCCGCTGCGCGACGCGCTGCGCATCGCCCGCGAAGTCGCCGACGCCCTCGATACGGCGCACCGTGCCGGCATCATTCATCGAGACATCAAGCCGGAGAACGTGCTCTTCGTGGGTGGTCACGCCGTGGTCTGCGATTTCGGGATCGCGCGCGCCGTGACGGTAGCGGCGTTCGACACGCTCACACATCCGGGCGTCTCGCTCGGAACGCCGACCTACATGAGCCCCGAGCAGGCGCTGGCGGCGCCGCAGGTCGATGCACGCACCGACATCTACGCACTCGGCTGTGTGTTGTACGAGATGTTGACCGGCGATCCGCCGTTCACCGGCAGGAACCCGCAGCGCGTCATCGCGCAACACGCGTCCATGCCGGTGCCGTCGGCTCGCGCGGCGCGCCCGACGGTGCCCGAATCGGTCGATCACATCATCCAGCGCGCGATGGCCAAGGCGCCAGCCGATCGATACACCTCGGCGGGTGAGATGCGGGCAGCGATCGACGAAGTGCTCGAGCCGGGCTCCGGCGCCAAGCCCTCGCCACGAGTCCAGCATCGCACGGCACAGCGCGTGGTCCTGATCGCTGCCGCCGTGTTGTCGGTGATCACTGGCGGCGCATGGGTGTGGCGACGCAATGCAGCGAACCAGCCGCCGCCCGAGCCGATGCCGTCGTCCCGTGTGGCTGTGCTGCCAATGGCGACGATCAGTCCCGATTCGCAATCGCAGGATCGCTACTTCGCGGAAGGAATGACGGACGAGCTGATCTCGGCGCTGTCGAACATCGGCGGCCTGCACGTGATCGCGCGCGGGTCGGTGCTCGGGTATGCCGGAACGAGCAAGCCGACGAAGGACATCGCGCGCGAGCTCAACGCGGGCAGCGTGATCGAGAGCTCGTTCCAGAAGGCCGGCAAGCGGATTCACATCCGGGTGCGCCTGGCCGACGGCAAGTCCGAGGAAGCGCGCTGGAGCCAGAGCTACGATCGCGAGACGAGCGTCGCGAGCATCATCGACATTCAGCGCGACGTCGCGATGCAGGTGGCGCAGGCGCTCAAGGTGCGGCTCGTGGCCAGCGAGTTTCAGCGTGTGGCCAAGCGGCCGACCGACAACTTCGACGCGTACGATATCTACGTGCGCGGCCGCGCGCTGTGGAACGAGCGCTTGAACAGCGCGCACGCCGCGGCCGCGCTCGATACGGTGGCCGGCATGTTCAAGCGGGCCATCGCGCTCGACCCATCGTTCGCCGCGGCACACGCGGCGCTCGCCCGGGTGTACGTCTCGCGACTGTTCCTGCAGGGTCCGAGCGGCGACCTTCGCGAGCGCGCAAAATCGGAGATCGCCCGCGCGTTGACGCTGGACTCGTCGTCGGCCGAAGCCTACTTCGCGCGCGGCGACCTGGCGTACACCCGCGAGGAAGGCTGGCGGCTCGACGATGCAATGCGCGACTACCGGCGCGCGCTCACCATCAAACCCAATTACGCGGACGTGCACGCGGCGCTTGGCTCACTGTTGTTTCACGTGGGGATCCTGGAGGAGGCACAACACGAGCTCGAAACGACATTGGCGCTCGATCCCGCCAACCGGTTCGTGCCGCCGCGAATCGGTCGTGTGCTCTGGTACAGGCAGCGCTATGACAGCGCGCTCGACCTCGACCGGCGGCAGCCCGGCTCGCTCTTCCCATACGAGCGCGCCATGGTGCTCGGCTACCTCGGCCGTCCCGACGAGGGCATCGCGCTGCTCGACAGCGTTTGGGGTGGAGAAGACCCTTCGGACGCGGCGGCGGCTCGCGCGGTTCTGCGCGCCAGGTTGGGCCAGCCTTCGGACGACGCGATACAGCGAGCGATCGCGCTGGGAAAGGCGTCGTCGCACTTTCACCACGCCGAATTCGCGATCGCTTCGGCCAACGCGCTCATGGGTGATCGCGTCGAGGCATTGCGCTGGTTGCAGCGCATGACCAGCGATGGGATGCCCGGCTACGAGTTGATCGTCGGCGACCCCAGCTTCGACGCGATGCGCGAGGATTCGGCCTTCAAGGCGTTCATGAAGACCGAGCGCACGCGGCACCAGCGCCTGCACGCGATTCTCCGGGAGAGCGGCGGCGAGTAGAGGCTTTTTTCAACGCGGCCGGATCGGCCAGCGTCCAACCGGCGGGCAACTCCGCATGCCATTGCGCGTCAGCGCATCGACGTACGCC
>DATISA010000260.1:0-36632 GCA_035469245.1 Gemmatimonadaceae bacterium | reverse complement strand
GAAGCGCGCCGGCCCGTTGGCCTTTGCATCGGCGGCGTGGCGGCTGCGCCGCTGCACGGGAGCGACACCGACACTCTCTTCGTGATGTACGGCGGCATCCCCGACGGAGCGATCTGTTGAGGTGTGTTGGGGCGGCGCCCCCACACGCCGCGCATATGTGCAGCCGACCTACGCTACTCCACCCTGAGCACCGCATTCGGATCGATCCGCGCCGCCCGCCGCGCCGGAGCGACGCTCGCGATCACCGCGACGAGACCGGTCACACCAACAACCACCCCGAACGTCAACGGGTCCGTCGGTGTCACGCCGTGCAGCAGCGTGTGCAGCACGCGCGTGAGCAGGAGCGCCGCCATGATGCCGATCACCAGACCGGTCATCGCCTGACGAACGCCTGATCTCAGCGCGATCGCCATCAGATCCTTCGGCGTCGCCCCGAGCGCCGCGCGAATGCCGAACTCGTGGAGCCGCGACGCCACGACCTGCGACACGATGCCGAAGATCCCGATCGCCGACAGCAGCAGCGCGACGAGGCCGAACACACCGAGCGTCTCCATCGCGAAGCGCTGTCCGCCGATCGCCGCATCGACGATGTCGCGCATCGTGCGCACTTCCGATACCGGAAGGCGCGGATCGACGGCCCTCACCGCCGCGCGCACCGCCGAGGTGAGCGCCTTGACGTCGCCGTCGGTTCGCACGACGAGACTCATCGCGCGGCGCGTGCTCCCCGGCGCCAGCGCGAACTGCGCGAGCGTCGCGTAGAACTGCGGCTTCACCGTGCCGACGAGCGCGTTATGATGGACGTCGTCGACCACGCCGACGATGGTGTACCACTTGGTCGTGTCGGCATTGCCGATTCGCACACGCCCGCCGAGCGCGCGCCGGCCGGCAAAGTACTGCTGCTCGAAGGCGCGATTCACGATCATCGCCAGCGGCGCCTGCATGTCGTCGCTCGTCGTGAACGTGCGGCCTTCGCGGAGCGTGAGTCCCATCGTCTCGAAATAGCCGGGCGTCACGACCTGCCAATCGCCGGGCGCGCCGCGGTTGGGCGGAGGCGTGTAGCCCTGAATCCTGAGACCCCAATCGCCCATCTCCGTCGCGAGCGGAAGCAGTCGCACGGCCGCGACGCGTTTCACGCCGGGCAACGACGCGACTCGGCGCTGGACGTCGTCCCAGAACGCCACGACGCGCGCCGAGTCGGGATACCAGACCGCGGGGGTCGAGACGCGCATCGTGAGCACACCGTCGGCACGGAATCCCGGATCGATGTCGAGCAGATTGCGAACGGTCCGGATCATCAGGCCCGCGCCCGCCACGAGCACCACGGCGAGCGCGATCTCGGCGGCGACCAGCCCTTGCCGCCAGCGCAGGTGCGCGCGCCCCCTCGTGGCGCCGCGTCCGCCTTCGCGCAGCTCGCCCGAGACGGCGAGTCGAGTCGCATGTGCCAACGGGAGCACGCCGGTGAGCAGCGCGGTCACGACGGAGACGGCGAGCGCGAAGCCCAGCACCACCCAGTCGATCGATGTCTCGGTGAGCCGCGGGAGTCCCGCCGGCGCGTTGGACCGGAGCAATCGCACGGCGATCCACGCCAGCGTCACGCCCATCGCGCCGCCGAACGCGGCGAGGACCGCGCTTTCCGTGATGAGCAATCTCGCAAGTCGCTTCGTGCCGGCGCCGAGCGCCACCCGGACGGCGAGCTCGCGACGGCGCGTCTCGCCGCGCACGAGCAACAGACCGGCGACGTTCGCGCAGGCGATGAGCAGTACGAACATCACCGCGCCAAGCACCACGAGCAGCACCGGCCGCACTCGGCCGGTGATCTGCTCTTCGATGCCGACGGCGAACGCGTGAAAGCCGACCTTCGACATGTAGCCGAACTGCTCGAGCTCGGCCACGATCGAGCGCAGCTGCGCGTTGGCGCTGGCGACCGTCGCGCCAGGCGCCAGTCGCGCGACGGCGTAGAATCCGTGGCTCGCGCCACCTTTGGGGAACGCGGGGCCTGGAAGCGCGCCCTCGTTCTTCGCGTCGGTCGCGAGGGGGAGATAGAGGTCGGTGCGTTCTCCCGCCGCATAGTCGAGCGGCAGCTGGAACCCCGGCGGCATCACGCCGACGACCTTTCTGGTGCTTCCGGAAATCAGAATCTCTCGCCCGACGACGGAGGGATCGCCGCCGAAGCGCCGTTCCCAGAGCTCGTGGCTCAGCACCGCCACGCTCGGACCACCGGGACGGTCTTCGTCGGCCGAGAAGCCACGCCCGCGCTCCAGGCGCACGCCAAGGATCGGGAACAGGCTCGCCTGCATGACGGCGGAGCGCACGCGCTCGGGCGAATCGCCGTCGATCGTCGCGGCGCCGTCGGAGTAGAGTCCGATGTCGGCAAAGGCGGGCACTCTCGCCTTCCACCCTTCCCACTCGTCGTACGAGAGCCACGTCTGGTCAAAGCCCTTCCATGCGCTCCACACGGCGACGACACGATCGGGGTGCTCATACGGGAGCGGCGTTAGGAGCACGCGCTTCACGACGCCGAACACGGTGCTGGTCGCGCCGATCCCGAGCGCGAGCGTCACGGTGGCGGCTGCCGTGAGACCCGGCCGATGGCCGAGCGAGCGCAACGCGAAACGAAGATCGCTCACGACGTCGAAGAACGTGCTCGCGCCGCGCTCGTCGCGGACGTCGTCCTTGTGCCGCTCGACGCCGCCAAAGTCGCGGCGCGCGCGCCGCCGGGCGTCGCGCTCCGACATGCCGCCTTCCATGAGGCGCTGCGTCTCCATCTCGAGATGGAACTGCATCTCTTCCTTCAGTTCCGCGTCCTGTCGCCGCCGGCCAACGAGCGCGGCGAGCGATGAGGCGATCTCGTGATACCAGGCCATGTCAGGCTCCTGAGAAGGCGTAGCGGAGTACGCGGTTCACCGCCGCCGAGGTCCGGTTCCACTCCGCGATCTCGGCGTCGAGCTGCTTCTGCCCTTGGGCGGTGATGCGGTAATACCGCGCGCGGCGGTTGTTGTCGCTGGCTCGCCATTCGGCGCGGATCCATCCCCGGCGCAGCATCGCCTGCAGGGCGGGATAGAGGGATCCCTGGTTGACGTCGAAGACGTCGCGGGAGATGTCGCGCAGCTTGAGGGAGAGACCCCATCCGTGCATGGGCTCTTCGCTCAGCAGCTTGAGGGCGAGCATCTCGAGGGTGCCGCGGACGACTTCGGCCCGCGGTCCCAGTCGAGGTTCGGTCGGCATGTTCTTTTAGACTACCAAAAGGAAGAAAAGGTTGGCTACGTGTGGGGTGAGTCCGCAAGGTGGGTAGCCGCCGCGGTGCGGTGTTGCGTCCGCTGCTCGAGCGCTTTCTATTGGCGCGAACGCGGCTGAGGGCAGCTGATTGGTGGCACATCGCGGCGACGCGCTGCGCACCGGTATTCAATCCATACAGTTCGATAACATGAGCGACGAACGTCTTCGCGTGGTTGCCGCGGCAGGATTGGTCGTCGGTGCCGTGCTCGGCATGGCCGGCACTTTCACGCCGTCCCCCGCGCTCCGCGCTCTGGCGTGGGGCATCGACGGAATCGCTCTGATCGTGGCGAGCGCGCTGCTCGCGATCCATCACTTTCGCCAGGGCAACGACTATTTGGCGGCCGGCTTTCTGGTCTTCCTGTCCGGGGAAACGCTGATCGTTTCCGGCTCCGCCATGGAACTCGCCGAGAGCGCAGCCTCGTTCGCGGCGGGCGCCGGCTTGTGGGCCGCGGCGCTCGCCCTCATCAGCGCACCGCGCATCCTGCCCGTGTTCGTCAGGATCACCGGCGCGATCGCGGCGATCCTGTTCGCCATCACGGCGGTTTGGATGTTCGGCGGCGGAGGCTTGACGCCGCTGTCGAAGCCATTGCCATTCAACGCCTACCCGTTCCTGGCCCTCACGCTGTTCGGATGGGCGTGGGTACACGCCAGGTCGAAGCCGGCGACCGGCCAAGTGGGCTGAGTCAGCGTCGCGCGCCCTTCTTCGACCGCACGTTCGGTTTGGCGTTCTTGGCGAACGCTTCGTGAAGCTCGTCCTTCGCCCGCTCGAGCGCTCGCCGCTGCCGCGAACCGAGATTATCGCCTGCGCGATCGATGTAGAACGTCAGCATCGACATCGCCGAACGATAGGGCTCGCTCTTGCGACGATAGCTGCGTTCGCGCCGACCGCTTGAGCGACAACGCAATCCGGTGTGGATCCTTCCACGTGAAAACGCTGCGGTCGAGGTCGAGCGCGTTGCTACGCGCCGTGACGCGCGCGGACCAACGACGCCTCGGTGAGCGGCGTCGAGCGGTGGATCGAGCCAATCCACCCCCTCCGGTCTATGCGGTGGGCGTCCGACGGCCTTGGCGGATGAACAACACCGCCGGAACCGTCGCGAGTGCCCCCGCGGCTACGAGGCCCTTCCCGAGGCTTCGACGCCAGGACTCACCGAGCTTTTTGGAGACGAGCAAGCCGAAGCCGAACGCGAGCGCGGCGCGTGTCGCGACGACGAACCCGAACTTTGGCGGACTCAAGACGATGTCTCTCATGGCGACCTCCGGTCAGTCAGAAGCGTGCAATGAACATGCGCCGCGAGTCGATCAACGGCGTGTTTCCTGAGCCGACTCGTACACTGAATTCCGGTGGCTCCTGCGTATGTATGACGTTCCAGGGCCAGGCTTGCGAGTGAGTCGATCGACAGCAAGGTTGCCGAGATGACCACGCGGCGCGAGTTCGTCGAGCAGGCGGCCTTGTCGGCGATCGGGCTTTCGACCTGGTCGCCGCGAGTGCCGTTGCTCGGTCGTGAGTCGATGGAATCGCCACCGCGCGGATTCCTCGATCTCCTCCGCGGGCCGGATCGTGTCACGGTGCGGGCGAACGGCGATCGTGCGCTCTCCCGCGGTGCCGCCGAGCGCTGGACGAATGGCGACGGCATCGTCGTGACGACCACGCCGCGCGCAGGCGCGCTGCGCGTCACGCTCACCTCGCCCGCGGTCGCCGTGTCACGTCTGCACCTCCGCTGGCTCGGACGCATGACTGACGCGCGCCTCATCCTCGGCGACGCCTGGGAGCGTGCATACGGAGATCTCGAGTGGCGCGGCTGGGTGCCCGACCGGATCATGCCATGGTATTTCGCGACCCACGACGGCGCGCTCACACACGCGTACGGCGTGCGCACGCAGCCGCGCGCGTTCTGCTTCTGGCAGATCGACCAGCATGGCATCAGCTTGTGGGCCGACGTGCGGAGCGGCAGCACCGGCATCACACTCGGCGAGCGCGCGCTCGACGTGTGCGATGTCGTCTGCCGTCCAGGCCGCGCCGGCGAGTCGGCCTTCGCCGCGATTCACGCGTTCTGTCGCGCGATGTGCCCCAACCCACGGCTGCCGCGCGAGCCGGTGTTCGGCAGCAACGACTGGTATTGGGCCTACGGAAAGAACAGCGCCGATACGGTTCGCGCCGACGCGCAACACATCGTGGAGCTTTCACCCGCCGGCGGCAATCGTCCGTTCGCCGCCATCGACGATGGGTGGCAACCCGAGCGCGACAAGGACAAGGCGGACGTCGGACTGTGGAATCGAGGCAACGAGAAGTTTCCAGACATGCCGAAGCTCGCCGCCGACGTTCGCACTGCCGGAGCGCGCCCGGGCATCTGGATTCGTCCGCTACTCGCCACTGCCGGCACGCCCGATGCCTGGCGCCTTCCGCGCGATCGACGCTTTCTCGATCCAAGCGTGGCGGAGGCTCGGCGGAAGGTCACCGAGGACATTGCGCGGCTTCGCGAGTGGGGCTTCGAGTTGATCAAGCACGACTACACCACGTTCGACATCTTTGGCCGGTGGGGCTTTCAAATGGGTGCGTCGCTCACGCGCGACGGTTGGACCTTCGCCGCGGGATCCGATCGCACGACGGCCGAAGTGATCGACGAGCTGTATCGCGACATTCGCGCGGCGGCGGGAGAGAGCCTCGTCATCGGCTGCAACACGGTGAGCCATCTCTCGGCCGGACATTTCGAGATCTGTCGAATCGGCGACGACACGAGCGGGACCGAATGGCCACGCACGCGCAAGATGGGTGTCAACTCGCTCGCGTTTCGCGGCGCGCAGCACGGCGCGTTCTACGTCGCCGACGCGGATTGCGTGGGAGTGACGAACGCGGTGCCGTGGGCGCTCGAGCGGCAGTGGCTCGACCTGCTGGCGCGAAGCGGCACGATGTTGTTCGTCTCACTCGCTCCCGACGCGCTGGGCGCGCCGCAGCGCAAGGATCTTCGCGACGCGCTCGCGATCGCGGCCACACGCCAGCCGCTCGGCGAGCCGCTCGACTGGCAGCGCAGTGTGTACCCGGAACGTTGGCGCTTGATGGGAGGCGAGCGCACGTTCGACTGGGTCGGCATGGAGGGAGCGGGGCCGCCCTGAGGTGTACGGCGCACGATCGACCAAGCAAGCGATCGCGATCGGGCTTTCAAAGGCGAGGCGCGCCGGAGTGAGACCGCCGCCGAAGAAAGGCACGTCAGCGAAGACGCGTTCGCAGGCAAAGCGTGATCTGGCCAAGGGGCGCCGCCCGCGGCGCAAAGTCTCGGGCACTCGCTCGCGCGCCGTGCGTGGAGCGCTCGAGCGCGAGGGCCATGGCGCCGCGTCATCGAGGTCGGTGGCGCATCGCTGAGAGTGGTGCGGCCTCGAGCCGCATCACCCCATGTCCTCGAACGGCCGGATTTCGCACTCACCTTCGAACTCCGGCCAATGCACGCGGTGCAGATCCATGAATCGCTCGCCGATCTCACGCGCGTGCTCGCGTGATTTGGCGTTGACGATCGCGTAGCCGCCGACGATCTCCTTGGCCTCGGTGAACGGCCCGTCGGTGGTGGCGACTTTGCCCTTGGACAGACGGACGCGCGTGCCGTCCTTCGTGGGCTTGAGCCCGGCCGTATCGACGAGCGTGCCGTCCTTGAAGGACTCCTCGACGAACTTTCCCATCGCCTCGTACAGCCCCGGCGGTGCGGGTCGGTTCCAGTAGTCTTCGGCGTGCTTGATGAGCATGAGGTACTTCATCGTTGGTCTCCAGTTGGGGTTCTATTGAGACGTCGAACGAGGGAGCGCGAAATCGACAGGCAGCGCCACGGCCCGGACTCACGTGCCGTGCCCGCCAGCGTCGTCGGTGTCGCGCCCGGGCGCGGTACTCTTTAGTTGCGGCTACCCGACGCCGCCGCGCCGCGCTCCGCCTTCAGCACATCCCTCGGCGACCCGCCCCACTGCCTGCTCCACGCGCGGCGCATCTGAAGGTCTGAACGAAACCCGGCAACCTCCGCCGCTCGCGTCACGCTCGCGCCACGCTCGAGCGCCTGCCGCGCCCGCTCCAGTCTGATCGCCTGGAGATACTGCAGGGGCGAGAGGCGCGCATGCTCGAGGAAGAGACGCAGCAGGTGTCGCTCCGTGGTGTGCCCCGCCCGCGCGAGCGCGCTCATGTTCCAGTCGCGCTCGGGCTCGTTGATGATCGCGTCCTGCACCCGGTGCACCGTCGCGTGAACGTGCCCCCGATGCATGTGAAAAGGTGATTGCTCCGGGTCCCGATCCGAGCGCCGGAGATACACCACCATGTCCTCGGCGACGCTCGCCGCCAGCGCTTCCCCGCACTCTTCGGCAATGAGGTGCAGCGCGAGATCGATCCCCGCCGTGATTCCGGCGCTCGATGCGATCGGGCCATCTACGACGAAGACCCGGTTGTCGATCACTTTCGCCTGCGGAGCCAGCGAGCGGAGCGCATCCAGGAGCTCGTGGTGCGTGGTGCAGCGGCGTCCGCCGAGCAATCCGGCGCGCGCTGCGAGCAGCGTGCCCGAGCAGATCGTCACGAGGCGGTGTTCGCCCACGGCATCGCGCAGTGAATCGGCGAGGCACGTGTTCAGCCAGCGTGCCGTGACCATCTTCGCCGGCGTGACGTCACCGAGGTGCTCGGTCGGCTGACCGACCACGACGATCCATGTCGGTGCTCGGAGTGTCTGCGGTAGGGGCTCCAGTCCCGTGATCGAGAGTCCGACCGACGTGTCCTGCATTTCGTTCGGCGCGGCGAAGCGCAGGCGGAAACGCGGCGGGAGCCCGCGGCGCCCACGATGCTGATTGGCCAGGCGGAACGCCTCGGCCGGACCGGCGATGTCGAGCAGCAACGAGTGCGGCACGATCACGAACAGGACGTCGATCAGATGAGGGCGTGCGATCATAATGTCCGAAAGTGATCGATACTTGTCGGTCCTCGATACGACAAAATACAGCGGGGCCGGTACCTTCGCGATGCACATCAGCGTTTCCTCATCGGGACGCTGCCACCCGAGCGAGGCCAAACATCCGCACTCACGCCTACCCGCGTCGCCCGTCAGTCGGCGCGGTGCTATTCTCGCTCTTGTTCTATCCGTGTGCGGCCACTGAAGTTCGGGCGCAGGCGCCGCGCGAAACTGCCCGTTCGCCGCTCGAACGCACCGTCGACATCCACATCAAGCCGGGCGACGACTTTTTCGGCTACGCCAACGGCGCGTGGCTGAAGACGGCCATCATCCCGGCCGGCAAAGACCGCTGGTCGGTCCGCGACGACATCAGCGACGTCACCCGCCGGCAGATCACGGCAATTCTCGACGACGCGCGCTCTGCGCGGTCCGGCTCGCTCGCCCGCAAGGTGGCGGACTTCCGCGCCGCGCTCCTGGACCAATCGATCGATAGAAGGGGACTCGCGCCGCTCGTCCCAGCGCTCTCCCGGATCGATCGTGTCGCCGACAAGCTCGCCCTCACTCGCCTGCTGGGCAGCACCATGCGCGCGGATGTGGATCCCCTCAACATCGGCGTCTACGCCTCGTCATCGGTGCTCGGGCTCTCCGTGGAACACAGCATCCACGGGGAGAATAACTACACTGCATTTCTGTTGCAGGGCGGTCTCGGACTGGGTGACCGTGACCGGTACCTGAGCAAGGAGCCCGGCGCCGTCGAGCAGCGCGGTCGCTACCAGAAATACATCGCCCGCATGCTGACGCTTGCGGGATTCGACGACGCGGCTCAGCGCGCCGACGCGGTGCTCGCCCTCGAGACAGCCATCGCCGCATCGCAGGCGACGAGCGCGGCAACGGCCGTCGATCGCAACGCCGACAATCAATGGTCGCGAGCGGACTTTGCGCGCCAGGCGCCGGGCATGGACTGGAGTGCGTTCTTCGAGGCCGCGGGACTTGGCAAGCAACAGATTGTCGTCGCATGGCAACCCACGGCCGTGACGGGCGTCGCGGCACTCGTTGCCTCTCGACCGCTCGATTCGTGGAAGGACTATCTCCGCTTTCACGTCATCGACGAGTACGCGACGGTGCTGCCGCGCCCCTTCGCCGAAGCAGCCGCCGCGATGCACGGAGACCAGCGCACGCGCGAGCAGTTCGCGCGCGAGGCTACGGAGTCGGCGATGGCCGGCCCGATCGGGGAGCTCTATGCCGCGCGCTACTTCTCGCCCGTTCAGAAAGCCCGCGTCCGCGGCATCATCGCGAACGTCACCGCAGCGTTCCGCGAGCACGTGGCGCACGCGGCGTGGCTCTCGCCCGGCAGCAGAAAGACCGCGCTCGCCAAGATCGACAGATTGTACGTCGGCATCGGATACCCGGAACAGCGGGAAGACTGGAGCGATCTGCGCATCGACCCCAACGACGCATTCGGGAATCTGCAGCGCGTCGCCGAGCGCGATTACCGACACGCCCTTTCGCGACTCGCCAGGCCGTACGACAGCCAGGAGTGGGTGTGGAATCCGCAGCGCGCGGGGGCGGTCCTGGTATTCCAGCAGAATGCCTACGAGTTCGCGGCGGCGCTTCTCCAGCCGCCGAAGTACGATTCGACCGCGTCGGACGCCGCGACGTACGGCGCGATCGGCGCGATCATTGGCCACGACGTGAGCCACTTCGTCGATGTGCTCGGGGCAGACTACGAGCCCGACGGCCGGATGCATCGCTGGTGGACCGCCGACGACTCGGCGAAGTTCGAAGCGGCAGCCGAGCCGCTCGTGCGACAGTTCTCGGGGTACGAGCCGTCTCCGGGCGTGCACGTGAACGGCCGCCTTACGAGAACTGAAAACGTCGCCGACCTCGCGGGCCTCACCGCCGCATTCGAGGCGTACCGCAAGTCACTCGGCGCCAGGTCGAAGGATAGGGATTACGTGCGTCGCGAGGACAGGGAGTTCTTCATCGCCTTCGCCCAGGCCTTCGGCGCGAAGATGAACGACGCCGCCATGCGCGCGCAGCTCGCGACCGACCATGCGCCGGAGATGTACCGCTTCAACACGGTGCGTAACATCGACGCATGGTACGACGCCTTCGAGGTCGTCCCCGGGCAGCGACTATACCTCGAGCCGCGCCAGCGCGTGCACATCTGGTAGCGACGACGGAGACCAAGCGCATGCGTGTGACCGTCTGCGAGCTGCCGCACGAGACCAGCGCACTCGCCGCCGCGTGGGCGGGGTTGTGCGAGCACACCGTTGCGCAGGCGACGGAGCTCGTGCTGCTCCCCGAATTCGCGATGGTGGAACCCGTCTGGGAGTCCGAGCATTTCGACGCCGCTCGCTGGAGCGCCATCGAAGCGCTGAGCGACATGCAGCTTTGCAGTCTCCCCGAGCTGCGCGCGGAGTATGTGGTAGGCACGCGACCGGCGCGCGTGAATGGGCGCTGCCTGAATCAGGGGTACCTCTGGTCTCGAGCCACTGGCGTACGGCCACTGCGGAGCAAGTACTTCCTTCCCGAAGAGTCGGGGAGTTGGGAGGCAACCTGGTTTCAGTCGGGCGATCCCGAGTTTCCAGTATTTCACGCCGGTTCGGTGTCGTTCGGCGTCAACATTTGCACCGAGCTGTGGGCGCTCGAGACGTATGCGGACTACGCTGCGCTCGGAGTCGAGCTGGTGTTGTCGCCGCGGGCGACGGCGGCGGCAACGACGGCGAAGTGGCTGGCCGCGGGCGTCGTGGCCGCCGTGCGGTCGGGTGCGTTCAGCCTGTCCTCCAATCGCGTCGACGCGACCGGTGCGTGCGGAGGTCGTGGCTGGATCATCGATCCGGCCGGTGCGGTCCTCGCAAGCACCTCGGCGGCGGAGCCGTTCGCGACGCGGGATATTGATCTGTCGGAGGCGGCGAAAGCCAAGTTCAGCTACCCGCGCTACGTGTTCTCGAAATCGGGTGCGGCCCGGACAACCTCGTGATCACGGAATTGCAGGCTCGCAGGGCCAACGTGTTGCGCACCCGGCTGCCGCGCCGTGAAAGAGTCAACTTGGCGCGCGAACCAGCGGGCTTTCCCAGACCTCGAGCAAGATCTCTTTGAACTCCGCAAAGCGCTTGGCGCCCAGCTCGGCGCTCCATTCGGCCTCGACGTCGAGCAGAATCTCCTGCATCTTCGCGTACACGGCGCGGCCGCGGCGCGTGAAGCGAACGATTCGCGCCCGACCTTCGTCCGCTGCGTCGGACCGCTCGAGATAGCCGAGGCTCTCGAGGCTCCCGAGCAGCTGATTCATCGCCTGCTTGCTGATGCCCGCGCGTTCGGCGAGTGTGCCCGGGCGGGCGCCATCGGGACCCGGATACTGCAGCACCGCGATGTGCGGCAGCCGCAGGTCGTCGAATCCGGCCGCGTTGAGATCCTTGATGAGCCGGCGATGAATGGCCTGCGCGGGCACGCGCAACAAGGCGCCGATGAGCATCTCCTTCGGTTTGTGCGTCGGTCGGGTCTTCAAAGTCGGGCTTGACATGATGGTAAATGCCATTTACGATTGACTCGGTAAATGGAATTTACCATATCGCCCACGCTGTGGCCAGAGGTGCCCGCATGACTTCGCAGACGATGGACCTTCGCGTCAACCCTGCCGACGAGACGATCAGCGTCGGATCGAGCGCGGCGACCCACACGGAGCGCAGCAGCTGGCCGCGCGCGCGCGCGACATGCTCGCGCCGCTCGTCGCCGCCGCGCCCGATGATCTCGAGCTCCGTCTCGCGCTCGGCAATGCGCTCGACCTCATGGGACAGATCGCGCTCGACATGGGGGACGCCCGCGCATCGGAGCGATTCCTGCGCGACGATCTGGCGACGCTCGAGGCAGCGCCGGAGGGCGAGCGGCAGCGCCCCGAGCTTCGCCGCTCGGTCTCGACCGCGTGGGGACATCTCGGCGACGCGCTGGACGACCGCGGCGATCTCGCCGGTGCCCTGGCGAGCCATCGACGCAGCCGCACGATTCGTCAGGCGCTCGCCTCGGAGTTTCCCGACAACGCGGACTACGCGCGCATCGTGTCCTCGGCGCGTTACTACGAGGCCCTCGTGTTGAGCGAGATGGGACGGTGGGCCGAGGCGTTGCCGTTGTTCAGGGCGAACGTGCGCGACGATCCGGCGGGCTTCAGCGTGCTACGGATGGGCGACGCCCTCGAGGCACTCGGACGGCCTGCCGAGGCGCTGGCTCAACATCGCAGAGTCTTTCGGCAGCACGACGCCGAGCTGCAGGCGGACTCCGCCAACCTGTACAAGAAGCTCGCCGTAGCGGAAGACCGGTCGAAGGTGTGTCTGATGCTGGCGCGACTGCGCGAGCCGGCAGCCGCGGCGACGTGCGCGCAGACGGAGGCCTTCGTCGCGGCAACGCCCATCGAGGCCAGCAACGCGTTCCCGCGCGCCATCTTCGCCCGCGCGTGGTTCCGGCTTGGCTCCGCGCACGAGTTGATGGCGACAGGGCATTCGTCGTCGGCATCGGCCACTCACCGGCTGGCGGCGCGCGACATGTACCGGCGCAGCGACGAGATCTGGCGGGACCTCGGGTCGCGGGGACTCCTCAGCCGCAATGATGCCGCGCAGCCCGATTCGGTCGCGCGCGCGCTCGCCCGAGTCGGGGGCTCTGCGCATTGATTCATCGAATCTGATCTCGGCCCGAGCGATCCAGGTTCATGCGCATTCTGCTATCGACAATCGGCTCGCGCGGCGATGTCCAGCCGCTGGTGGCGCTGGCGTCGGAGTTGAGAGCCCTGGGTCAGGAGGTCCGCCTGTGCGTACCGCCAGACTTCCGCGAATGGATCGAGAGCCTCGGAATGGCCGTGACCCCCATCGGGCCCGAGCTGCGCTCGACCGGGAAAGTCAGGCCGTCGACTGCCCTGCCCACGCCAGAGCAACGGCAACAAATGATGGAGGGCACGGTCGCCACGCAGTTCGAGACGATCACGACGGCAGCTCGCGACTGCGATCTCATCGTGGGAGCGACGGCACTGCAGGTGGCCGCTCCGTCCGTCGCGGAGAGGATGGACATCCCGTACGTATTCGCTGCCTACTGCGCGGTGGTTCTGCCATCTCCACACCATGCACCGCCCGTGCTGGCAATGCGGGGCGACGCGCCGGCACCCGCGATGACCGATTACAGCGAGCTTTGGGTCGCGGATGCACAGCGCTGGAATGACACGTGGGGCGCTCTGCTCAACTCACGTCGAGCACGCCTCGGGCTGCCGGCGGTCAGTGACGTGCGCCGACACATCCTGACCACGCGTCCGTGGCTTGCAGCAGAGGCAACACTGAGTCCGTGGCCCGATCCCACTGACGAAGCCGTGTTTCAGCCCGGCGCCTGGATTCTCCCGGACGAGCGTCCGCTTTCCCGTGAAATCGAGAGTTTCCTCGACGCCGGCGAACCGCCCGTGTACTTCGGCTTCGGCAGCAACCGCGCGCCGGAGGATCTCAGCCGTGTCATGATCGAGTCGGCGCGTGCGCTCGGGCGCCGCGTTATCGTCTCCCGCGGATGGGCTGATCTGTCGCCGATCGACGACGACGCGGATTGTCTGTCTATCGGCGAGACCAATCTACAGACGCTGTTCAGGCGAGTCGCAACTGTCGTCCACCACGGCGGCGCGGGCACCACGACCGCAGCCGCGCGAGCCGGCGCCCCGCAGATCGTGATCCCTCAGCATTACGATCAGCACTATTGGGCGCACCGAGTCGAGCAACTGGGCATCGGGGTCGCGCACGCGCCGGGCACGCCGAGCACGGTGTCGCTCACGAATGCTTTGGAGCACGCGCTTGATAGCGAGGTGGCCACGCGTGCCCTGTCCGTCGCCGGCGAGGTGCGTGTCGATGGCGCACGGGTCGCCGCGGAGCGTTTGGCACGCGGCGACTAGCAGTACCTAAAAAACCCCGGATTTGCCGTCGCGAGAAGTGTCGCTCGAGCCTCGTCTGCCTGCGCCCAGCGTCAGCCTCGCTCACCGCAGTCGGCCGCCAATGTGGTCCCTGCGCAGCGAAGCGTCGCACGGCCGCAACATGCGTGTCTGCGCTGCTAACAGCGTGGTGGGATTGGTGTTATGCGGAAACGCTACCTGTCCCATGCGGTGCATCGGGCGGCCTTGGTGCTGCGTAACTGAGTCATGCCAGTCGGCGGCGGGAACATTCGCGATGCTGCGATTTGGTCATAACGCTATTGGGCACAATGATTTGTGCACAGGCGCTCAATCGTAACCAGGCGTCGGCCAACGAGAGGATCGCGTCTTGCCGCTGAGGTTGCCGAAAGCGCGTTCGAGAGTAGTCAACGATCGCGCAAGTATTTGTCCGCCTGTTGCTTTGCCGCCGCGCCAATCGGTCTTGCACTGACCCATATTGATGGAAGCGCATCGTCGTCTCTCTGGGTGCCCTTTTATTTCTCCCCATTCGATCTCGCGGATCCGGCACGTTCCCAACTGTTCTATTCTCACTAGGACGATATGCGGATTCTGTTGACGGGCCACAGCGGCTACATCGGAACGGTGATGCGTCAGGTGTTGCGCGACGCGGGCCACACGGTGGTCGGGTTGGACACGGGCTTCTTCGAGGACTGCACAATCGGTCCGGACACGTCGGACGGTCCCTCGCTTCACCTCGATATCCGGGACGCTCGGCAGGCGGATCTACGCGGCTACGACGCGGTCGTCCATCTGGCCGCACTCTGCAACGATGCCCTCGGGAACATGAACCCCGAGCTCACATACGAGATCAACCACCGCGCGTCCGTGCGTCTCGCGGCACTGGCGAAAGCAGCCGGCGTCGCGCGGTTCGTGTTCGCCTCGTCGTGCAGTCTGTACGGAATGGGCGGCGACGGGCTCCTCGCCGAGGATGCGAAGTTCAACCCGATCACACCGTACGGTGTGGCGAAGGTGCTCGTCGAGCGCGACCTCCAGGATCTCGCCGACGACGATTTCAGCCCGACGTATTTGCGCAGTGCAACGGCCTACGGATTCTCGCCGCGCCTGCGCGAAGACGTCGTGGTGAACAATCTCACGGGGTCGGCGTTCGCCACGCGCAAGGTCCACATTCAAAGCGACGGCACGCCGTGGCGGCCGCTCGTTCACGTGATGGACTTTTCTCTCGCATTCCGCGCAGCCCTGGAGGCTCCCCGCGAGCTGGTGCACAATGAGGCGTTCAATGTCGGCCGGACGACCGAGAACTATCGCGTTCGCGAGGTAGCCGAGATGGTGGAGGCGGCGGTGCCCGGAAGCAGAGTGACGTACGCGGAAGGCGGCGGACCTGATCCCCGCTGCTATCGCGTCGACTGCAGCAAGCTCGAGTCCACGCTGCCAGGGTACAAGCCGCAGTGGACGGTGGCGAAGGGGATCGCCCAGCTCGTGGCCGCCTTCGAGCGTCACGGGTTCACGGCCGACGATTTCGACGGCGACCGATACTTCCGAATCCGGCGGATTCAGAAGCTGCAGCGCGAAGAATTGCTCAACGAATCGATGCGGTGGACCGCCGCGCCGGTCGCGGCGAAGGCGACCGCCTGAGCTGGCCGGCCGCCTCGCCCTGATGATGGGAGAATCATGAAAGTCGTCCTCTTCTGCGGTGGCCTCGGGATGCGGCTCCGCGACTACGCGGAGAACGTGCCCAAGCCCATGGTGCCGCTCGGCTACCGGCCGATCCTGTGGCACGTGATGAAGTACTATGCGCATTTCGGGCATACGGACTTCATCCTCTGTCTGGGATATCGCGGGGATCTCGTCAAGCAGTATTTTCTGAATTACGAGGAGTGCACGTCGAACGATTTCGTGTTGTCGGAAGGCGGGCGCCGGCGCGAGATGCTCAACAGCGACATCGACGACTGGCGGATCACCTTCGTCGAGACGGGGCTCAACGCCAACATCGGCGAGCGCCTCATGGCCGTGCGGCGGCATGTGGCCGGCGAGGAAATGTTCCTCGCCAACTACAGCGACGGTCTCACGGATCTGTGCCTGCCCGATCAGATCGAGCACATGCGGACGCGCGACGCCGTCGCCAGTTTCCTCGCCGTCAAGCCGAATCTCGGCTATCACTTTCTCAACGCGACCGACGACGGCGTGGTGACCAGCTTCCGCGACATCGTCCAGTCGGGTCTGCGGGTGAACGGCGGCTTCTTCGTCTTCCGGCAGGAGATCTTCGACTACATGCGGGAAGGGGAGGAGCTCGTGGAGCGACCGTTCCAGCGCCTGATGGGCGAGGGCCGCCTGTTGGCGTACCGGCACGACGGATTCTGGGTGCCGATGGACACCGCCAAGGACAAACAGCGCCTGGACAAGCTGGTCGAGTCGGGTAAGCCGCCGTGGTATGTCTGGCGGGATGAGCCCCTGCACCCGCGGATCGCCGCCGGCGGCCGGCGGGAGCAGCCCGCCGTCAGCGACCCCGCGACCTCCGAGGCCGCTTCCTGGTGATCCGGTTTCGACTGGACCGCACCGAGCAGGAACCGTTGACGGTGCTATGCCTGGGCGCGCACTCCGATGATATCGAGATCGGATGCGGCGCCACGCTGCTCCAACTGATCACCGGGCACCAGGAAATGAGCGTGCATTGGGTCGTGTTCAGCGGATCCGAATCACGCGCCGCCGAAACGCGGCGCAGCGCGTCGCTCTTCCTGCAGGGCGCGACGGCGACAGTGGAGACGCACGAGTTCCGGGATGGATTCTTCCCGTATGAAGGTGCGGCGATCAAGGACGTGTACGAGGCGCTCAAGGGCCGCCTCTCGCCGGACCTCGTCTTCACGCACCATGGGCGCGACCGCCATCAGGACCATCGCGTCGTGTCCGAGCTCACGTGGAATACCTTCCGCGACCATACCATCCTCGAGTACGAGATCCCCAAGTACGACGGGGGGCTGTCGACGCCGAACGTGTTCGTACCGGTCGACGAGCAGGCGCGCCGCCGGAAGATCGAGTACCTGATGACGGCGTTCGCCACACAGCGCGACAAGCGGTGGTTCAATGATGCGACGTTCGACGGCCTGATGCGGCTGCGCGGCGTCGAGTCCGCGTCCCCCACGGGCTACGCCGAGGGGTTCCATGGTCGCAAGATCACGATTCTCTGATCGCCTCGCACCGCCCGCCACCGGCCGATGCCGGTTCTGCGGCGCGGCGTTGGAGCACACCGTCGTCGACCTCGGGATGTCTCCACTCTGCGAGAGCTTTCTCCCGGCCGATCAGATCAACACGATGGAGCCGTTCTATCCGCTGCACGCCTGGGTGTGCGAGCGGTGCTTCCTCGTGCAGCTCGAGGAGTACGTCGGCGGCGAGGCGATCTTCTCGGACTACGCGTACTTCTCGTCGTTCTCCGATTCGTGGCTCGACCACAGCCGCCGGTACGTGGAGCAGATGATCGACGTACTCGGGCTCACGAGCCGCAGCGAGGTGATCGAGGTCGCCAGCAACGACGGCTATCTGCTCCAGTACTTCGTGCAGCGTGGCATTCCCGCGCTCGGCGTCGAGCCGGCGGCCAACGTCGCCGCGGCCGCGGAAGCGCGCGGCGTGCCGACGATCGTGAAGTTCTTCGGGCGCGCCACCGCGCGCGAACTCGTCTCCGCGGGCCACCGACCGGATCTGGTGCTCGGCAACAACGTCCTCGCACAGGTGCCGGACCTCAACGACTTCGTCGCCGGACTCGAGATCCTGCTCGCGCCCGGCGGCGTGATCACGATCGAGTTCCCCCATCTGCTGCGCACGATCGAGGGCAACCAGTTCGACCAGTTCTATCACGAGCACTTTTCGTACTTCTCGCTGTGCACCGCGGAGCGGATCTTCGCCGGCCACGGGCTGCCGCTGTTCGACGTCGAGGAGCTCCCGACGCACGGCGGATCGATTCGCATCTACGCCGCGCACGCCGAGGACGGCACACGCGAACCGTCGGACCGCCTGCTCGCGCTGCGTCGCCGCGAGGAGGAAGCGGGAGTCAACACGCTGGCCTACTACGCGAAGTTCGAGGAGCGCGTTCGCGAGACGAAGCGCAAGGTGCTCGCGTTCCTCATCGAGGCCAAGCGCGACGGCAAGCGCATCGTCGGCTACGGCGCGCCGGGCAAGGGGAACACGCTCCTCAACTACTGCGGCATTCGCACGGACTTCATCGACTTCACCGTCGATCGCAACCACCACAAGCACGGCAAATTCCTGCCCGGCACGCACATCCCGATCTTCCCGCCGGAGCGGCTGATGGAGGCGCGCCCCGACTACGTCTTCATTCTGCCGTGGAATCTCAAGACGGAGATCATGCAGCAGCTCGCCGGCATCCGGGCGTGGGGTGGACAGTTCGTGGTGCCGATTCCCGAGCTCACCGTCTGCCGATGATCTTCGTCGCGACGCCTCTTGCCGGCGCGTTCGTCGTCGACGTCGAGCAGCGCGCGGACGATCGGGGATACTTCGCGCGCACGTGGTGCCAGCGGGAATTCGCCGACATGGGATTGTCGCACGAGGTGGTGCAGTGCAACCTGTCGCACACGATGCGTCGCGGAACGCTGCGCGGCATGCACTGGCAGGCAGCCCCCTACGGTGAAGCCAAGTTGGTGCGATGCGCGCGCGGGGCCATCTGGGACGTGATCATCGATCTCCGGCCGGACTCTCCCACGTACACGCGCCACTTCGGGGTCGAGCTGACGTCGGTTTCCGCCCGCGCTCTGTTCGTGCCGGAAGGCTTCGCGCACGGGTTCGTGACGCTCGAGGACGAGACCGACGTGCTTTACCAGATGTCGCAGTTCCACGAGCCCAGCGCCGCTCGCGGCGTCCGATGGAACGATCCTGCATTCGGGATCGCCTGGCCGATCAGCAACCCGTTGCTCCACCCGCGCGACGCTCACTACCCCGACTTCGTTCGCGAGTCGAAGCCGTGAGCCACGCGACGGACCCCGGGACTGGCCGCGGCGCCGAGATGCACGCGCTCATCCGAGAGCTCTTCCCGGTGTGCCGGAGCATCACGGGCGACGGATTCCGAGCGTCGCTTCGGCAACTGTCGGCGATCGCACCGATCGAGCTTCACGAAGTCCCATCCGGAACGCGGGTCTTCGATTGGACCGTTCCCAAGGAGTGGAACATTCGCGACGCCTGGATTGCCGACGCCACGGGCCGGCGCTGGGTCGATTTCAAGGCGTCTAATTTGCACGTGGTCAACTACAGCGTCCCGGTGCGAGCCAGACTGTCGCTCGCCGAATTGCGGCCGCGGCTGTTCACGCTCCCCGAGCAGCCGGATCTCATCCCGTATCGAACGACGTACTACCACGAGGATTGGGGCTTCTGCCTGTCGCAGCGGATTCTGGACCGGCTTCCCGACAGCGAGTACGACGTATGCATTGATTCATCCCTCGAGCCGGGCCACCTGACCTATGGTGAGTGCGTACTTCCCGGCGAGATCGAGGACGAAATACTGATCAGCATTCACTGCTGCCATCCGTCGCTCGCCAACGACAACCTGTCGGCGATGGTCGTCGGCGCGACACTGGCCCGCGAGCTGTCGGCGGCGCCGCGGCGGCACACCGTGCGCCTGCTCTTCATCCCCGGCACGATCGGCTCGATCACGTGGCTGGCGCTCAACGAGGCGGCAGCTGCCCGCGTGCAACACGGTCTCGTTCTGTCGTGCCTCGGCGATCCGGGACGCCCAACGTACAAACGCAGCCGCCGCGGCAACGCGCTCGTCGACCGAGCGGCCGCGCACGTGCTTCGAATGGCCGGCGCGCACGCCATCCGCGATTTCATCCCCTACGGCTACGACGAGCGCCAGTACTGTTCGCCCGGATTCAATCTGCCGGTCGGATGTCTGACACGGACCCCGCACGGCGAGTTCCCCGAATATCACACGTCCGCCGACAACCTGGAGTTCGTCCAACCCGCGGCGCTGGAGCATTCGCTCGCGCTGACGGAGTCGATCCTCGAAGTGCTCGAGCACGACGCGACGTATGTCAATCTGAGTCCCAAGTGTGAACCGCAGCTCGGCCGGCGCGGACTCTATCGAAATACTGGAGGGACCACGCCGCCCGGCTTCGAGATGGCGTTGCTGTGGCTACTCAACCTGTCGGACGGTGGCCACTCGCTGCTGGACATCGCGGAGCGTTCCGCGATGACGTTCGGCACCATCCATCGCGCGGCGATGGAGCTCGAGCGGGTTGGTCTGCTGAGCCGCCGCGACACTTCGGGAAGAGGCCGAGTGTGATGGGCGACGCAGCCGCGGTGTCCGATCGAACCCAGGTTGTCGTGGTGTCCGGCGCCACGAGCGACATCGCCCGGGCGATCAGTGCGCGGCTCGCTTGCCGCGACACGTTCATCTGTCTCCTCGGCCGGCGTGCCGAGGCACTGGACGAGGTCGCGGCGGATCTGCGCCGCCTTGGAGGCCGATGCGACGCGTACGTCGTGGATCTCATGGTCGATGACACGATTGACGCAATGGCCACTCGACTCGACCGACAGTTCGGACGTGTCGACATGCTGGTGCACAGTGCGGGGGCATTCGCCATGGGTTCACTCGCGGACGCGACGGCTGACGATTTCGATCGACTGTACCGCACGAACGTGCGTGGGCCGTATCTGCTCACTCGGGCGCTGCTCGACCAGCTTCGAGCGAGCCACGGCCAGGTCGTTTTCCTCAACTCGACGGTCGGTTTGCACGCGCGCAGCGACGTTGGGCAATACGCGGCGACGCAGCATGGGCTCCGTGCGCTGGCCGATTCGTTGCGCGCCGAGGTCAACCGCGACGGCGTTCGCGTGCTCGATGTCTATCTTGGCCGTACAGCTACGGCGCGCCAGGCGCGCATCTTCGAGCTCGAGGGTCGCGAGTACCATCCGGAGCTGCTGATCCAGCCCGACGACGTCGCCCATATGGTCGTCGCGTGCCTGGATCTCCCACGGACAGCCGAAGTCACGGAGATCAGCATGCGTCCGCTGGTCAAGTCGTACTAGCGCGTGCGGCCTCCACGATGACGATCGAGCTTCGCACCTATGGCGCGTCCGCGCCCACGCTCGCGCGCGGCGCGCGCGTGACCATCGGCGTGCCCGCCTACAACGCGGCGCGTTACCTCGCGCTCACGCTGGACTCGCTCGTTCGACAGACGTACACGGACCTCGAGATTATCGTGTGCGACAACGCGTCGACCGACGCCACGCCGGACATCGCGAGCGACTTCGCGCGTCGTGATCCGCGCGTTCGCCACGTTCGATCGCCGGAGAACATCGGCGCCGGGCGGAACTTCATGCGATGCGTCGAACTCGCGCGCGGTGAGTTGTTCCGCTGGGCGTCGGCGGACGACCTGTCCGCGCCCGCCTTCGTCGAACGGTGCGTCGAGGTCCTCGACACGCATCCCGACGTGGTGCAGGCCTTTCCACGAACGACGCTGATCGACGAGAACGGCGTCGTACTGAAGCGGATCGACGATCCCGTCGCGACCACGTCGGACAGCCCACGCGAGCGGTACCTGCACGTGATGCGGAACCTCACGCTCGTGAACTCGTTGTACGGCGTCATGCGCACGGCAACGCTGCGGCGAACCGGCATTCACGGGACGTACGTCGGCGCGGACCTCGTGGTCCAGGCCGAGATCGCGCTTTATGGCAAGATCGCCGAGGTGCCGGAGTATTTGTTCTTCCGGCGGATGCACCCGCAGGCGCACAGCGCCATGACGAGAGTGCAACAGCTCGCGTTCCATCAGCCGGCGGCTCGAGCCCGCAGGCTCGAGTTCACGCGCTGGCGGCAGCTGGCGGAGCGTCTGGGATCGGTACGGCGGAGTGCGATCACGGCGCGCGACAAAGCGTATTTGTCGGTGATGATTGCGAGGGAAGCAGTCAAATCGCGCGACGAGTTGTTCGGCGAGATTTACGAGGTGATGCGCGACCGGTTTGCCGAAGCGGATGGATGACCCCAAAAGGGGATCATCGCCGGATCCAGCTTCGGAGAGTCGCCGCGATTCGCGGCCCCACCGCCCGACGAACCGCCGCCTTGGACAGGGCAAGGACAGCCGCGGCTCGCATCTCCATGGAATCGCCGACCAGGACCTCTATCAGTAAGGGGCCATCGCCGTGCAGGGCCGTCGCGGCCGCCTCGGCATCGCCAGCGCCGAAGCGCAGGAAACGGATGCCGAAGGACTCGGCGAGTTTTTGATAATCGGGATTCAGCAGGTCGACGGCTTGCGTGCGCCCCTTGTCGGATTGCTGCTGCACGCGGATCTGATTCAGGTGGCCATCGTTGAACACGAGAACTGTGATCGGCACGTTCTCGCGGCGAGCGGTCAACAACTCCAGGCCCGACATGAGAAAACCGCCGTCTCCCACTACCGCCACCACCTGCCGGTCCGGCGCCGCGATCTTGGCCCCGATGGCCGCGGGCAGACCGAACCCCATGGATTGGAAATCGGTGGGGCAGATCAGGCCCCTGGGCGCGAGGACGTCGAAGTGCCGCCGCGTCAGGATCTGGTGCAACCCGGAATCGGTCACCACGATGGCGTCGCGCGGCAGGACGCGCTGCAGCCAGCCAAAGAGTTCTCGCGGAGTCCTTCCCCACCCGCCGTGGATCACTGGCTCCGCCAAATCGGAAGCAGGAGCTCGCAGGGTTTCGCGCGCGCGAGCGATCTCCGTGTCGAGCCATTCCGTGCGCGCGCTACGCGCCTCGAGAAACGGCAGAACGCTTTCCACGCTCGTCGTCAATCCGAGCACCGGCTCGTAGTTGGCCCCGACGACGCCCGGCTCGATGTCCACGTGCACGAACCGGTCGCTCGGAAGCCGGAGCGAGAATCCAGCAGAACCGTTGTGGCCGAGCTTGCAGCCGAGGGCCACGACTAGGTCCGCCCGCTCGATGAACTGATTCGCGGCGTCGGTGTGTCCGCGCAGCGGATCGAATGGCAGCACGAGGGGATGATCTTCGGCCACCGCACCGCGCGCCGACGGCGTCGTCATCACTGGCACCACGAGTCGCTCCACCAGGTGTCGCAAGCGCGGGGCGACGGAATGGGCGCCCTGTCCAATGAGAAGAAGCGGCCGCCGCGAGCGGGAAAAGCGCTCTGTCAGTTCGTCGCTCGCCGCATCAGACGCCGGCGATGCCGGAGACGACATCGGCGTCGCCGCGCCGCCTCCAGCGTCCGCTCTCAGCGCGGTCATGTCCAGTTCCACCATCACTGGACCCGGCTCTCCGCCGGTCGCCAACGCATGAGCCTCGCGGATCACCGACCCAGCATGTGCTGCGTCAGTGATCGCGAAGGTGCCCTTGAGGATTGGCGCCGCGATGGCGCGCTGATCGATGGCCTGCAGCCGGAATGCGCGTCCAGGTCCGGTCGACGGCTTCGCGACCAGGTAGAGCATTCCCACCGAGTCCAGCCGGGCCTCGGCGATACCCGTCAGCGCGTACGTGAAGCCGGGGCCCGGAATCGTCGACAGCGCAGCGATGCGTCCCGTTGCCCGGAAGTACCCGTTGGCCATGAACGCCGCGGCCAACTCGTGCGACGTGAGCACGGTTCGGACACGGTGTTCGCGGAACGCCTCGAAGAGCGGAACGGTCTGCGTTCCCGGGACTCCGAAGACGCAGTCGATTCCGAGCGCGCGCAGCGCCGTGCAGAGGGCCGCGAACCCGTCTTCCGACCGATTACTCATTGGAGTGTTTCTGCGTGGCGCCGCGGGCGCGTCGAACGGCGGCGCCAGCGACAGCGCGGCTCACCTGCACCGCACGCGAGATCCGCGTGCCCCACCGGAATGGAAGCGATTCGGGGCTCCGGAGCTCGAACCATGGTTCCAGCGTACCGCCCAACTGACTCTTGAAATGTGTGACAGCGTTGAGCGTGGCGTCGGTGAGATCGTTGGCGACGTAGCCGCCGGCCGACAGCCGCGCGAACGCCTCCCATCTGAGCAGTGACGTCACTCCGGACTTCATGTGCTCGGGATCGGCGCCGGCGCTCACCGTGTGCGTCACCGGATGGCCGAGCAGCACGAGCTGCGTCGCCACCACCTTCCCCCCCTCATCGGGGAGGCAGGCCGAGAACAATCGCGCGAGTCCCTGCCGGGACAGCGTTTCGTAGAACGCGCGAAAAGCCGCCGCGGGCAGGTACACGGGCGCGCCAACGCGCTCCATCGTCATCGCGTGCAAGCGGAAGAAGCCGTCGAAGTCGCCTTCGTCGGTGATGGCGAAATTCGAGCGCGAACAGCGGTCGATCAATCTCCGGAGATTCTGTTCGATCCGCGCTCGGGCCTGCTCGAGATCCGCGATCGACACCACGTACGTGTAGCCGACGGTCGGCCGCCAGCCCGCCGCAAGAAAGGGGCGAACGTCGGCGAGCACCGGCCGTGGCTTGAGCAAGACGCTCGCGTACTCACGCGCCCGAATCGCCGCTTCCAGCGCGGTCAGCGTCTTGATCGACTCGGCTGTGTGTTCGGATGGATATCGCGAGCCGGACGGCCGGATGACCGGCCCGTTGTAGTACAGCAGCGATCGCGGGGACACGTATCGTCCGAACCGGCCATCGCGCTCGTACAGCGCAACGCCGCCGACGAGGAGGTCTCCGCGGCGCGCGGCCAGCACGGTGAATCGGCCGCCGGCGGCTGTACACAGCGCGTCGAGGTACTCCGTGCGGGAATAGATGCTCCCCGACGGAACGGCCGCGACAAATTCGTTCCATGACCCGAACTCGGCTTCGCCGAGGGGCTCCACTCGCAGCTCGGGCTTCGTCATGCCGTGACGTTCAACGCGTGCTGGCCGCGATGTGACCCAGACGCCGGAGACGCCGCAGACGCCGGCCGAGGAACCCGGAAATCGTTGCGGTGAATGCCCGAACGCCGGGCCAGGGATCGCTGGCGCGGTACACGGGCTGCATCGCGCCGAGCCATTCGCGGGCCCAGCGCCAGAGGGAGAGTTGCCGGCGCCGCCACAACTCCGCGCAGGCGAAGAAGTCCGGATGGGGATAGATCAACGTTCGGCCGATCCGGTACTCGTCGATCGTCTCCACCGGCTCGTCGAGTGCATCGCTGTACGCCATGCGGCAGACGTCCACGCCGCATCGAGCGGCGAAGTCGATGTACCACCAGGGACGCACGTTCACTTCAAGGATCTTGAATACGGAGTCCCTTGGGTCGAGCTTGAATTCGGCGCTGAAGATGCCGCGGTAACCCGCCTGGCGCAGCAGGCCGAGGATGGAGGCGGTCGCGCCCGGCACGGCCTCCGCGGGCACGCTGATCATCGACGTGCTGTTGCCGAAGTCGAACGGATACATCCGCAGGCGTTGTCGCGCGAAAACGGCGCGCGGAACACCGGCCCGATCGATGAATCCTTCGACGAAGTAGTGCTGCGTCGCCGGGCCCGGAACGTACTCCTGGAGGATCACCGGGAATCCAGCGCGGGTGATCCGTGCGAATTGCTGGTGGGCATCGGCGCGCGAGGTCACATGCAGCGCCTTGACCCCGAACTCCTCGTTGAACCGCTGCGAGTCGCGCGGTTTGAGCATCGCGCTGTCGAAGACGGCGTCGGGAACCGCGTCGAGATCTGCCGCGGTCTCCAGCGCTCCCGACCAGGGATGGGGGGTCGACGTCTCATGCAGAAGCGCGGCGAATGCGCCCTTGTCGACGAAATGCCGTATCGTGGCCGGCGCCGGAACGCTGGCGGGGAATCGCGCGCGAGTGGTCGCGTCCAGGGCGGCAACGCGGGCCAGCCAATGATCGGAGCACGCCATGAGAACGGCACGATCGAGCGGCAGACGATGGAGCCACTCCTCGAAGTGGCCCTCGTCGGGAACGACGTCGTACGGCGCCGGCAGGCGGTGAAACCAGCGGGACCGCCGCATCAGAGGGTCGGACACATCTGCGGTGTACGCGCGGATACCGTCGCCCCCGAACGTGCGAATGACACCGAGGCCGGTGACGCCGGATCCGAGGACCAGGACGGGCAGAGGCGACCTCATGTCACGCACGCGGGACGATACCTACCGTCCCGAGGTCGATCGGCGCGACCGATGAGTCGCGGGGTCATGAGGCCGCGGCTAGGAGCAGGCAATCTGTAGGAATGGAGCATTCATGGTTCGACGACAGAGCACGCCCCGAGGCAATCGACGTACGCGATTGCGCCGGGAACACAGCCGGACGGGCCGGAACCTCAATCCGCGCACGGAGAGTACGGACCCGGAGGCGCGTGCGTCAACAGGGCGTCGCCACCGGGCGGCGATGCCGACTCGACGTCCGTCTCCGAGCGCGGTCCGCATGCATGAACAGGCCCAGCGGCCACATCACTGTAGCGCTGTGATACGGCGTTGACGAACGCCCAGGGTTGAGCGACTGGCGGGAGTGGCGTCTATTCGACTCATCGTCAGACCAACGCTCTGTCAGGCAGCTCCATGGAGGAGTCGTGGCGCAAGAGTTCGAGACACTCATTCGCCGCGCCGATGCGGCCGACCAGCAGGCGGCCGAGACTCTGTTCGCCATCCTCTACGACGAGCTGCATCGACTCGCCGAACACAGTTTGCGACGCGCGGGCGCGTCGCTCACGCTCGGCACGACGACGCTGTTGCACGAGGCCTATCTGAACATCGCCGGCCGCGAGAACGTGGCATTCGCAGAGCGACCCCGCTTCCTGGCCTACGCTGCCCGCGCGATGCGCGGACTCGTCATCGATTACGCGCGAAGCCGCCGCGCCCAAAAGCGCGGTCGCCAATTCGAGATCACGCTCGCCAACGACGACGAGCCGTCGCCAGGCCAGGGCATGGAAAAGGCGGCCGAGTTGGAGCGGCTCGGTGACGCGCTCGACGAATTGGCCCAGCTCGAGCCCGGCCTCGCCGAGCTCGTGGATCTGCATTTCTTCTGCGGCTTCTCGTTCGGCGAGATCGCCACGCTTCGCCAGGTCTCCGAGCGCACCGTGCAGCGAGACTGGCGGAAGGCACGATTGCTCTTGCACGAGGCGCTGCTCGACGACCCGGCTGCGCGCGAGGAGGGATCGTAGACGCCGAAGCAGCGGTTTCTTACTGCCGTCGCACTGAGGGCGACGTGAATAGGCGTTCATCGAACCGGAACTGCTTGACGACTCGCGCGAAGCGACGACTCTTTCGCAGGATGTCGAACATCGGATCGGCGAATGGTAGTTGTGGCCGCTCGCCGGCGATCGCCGCGGCCTCCATGGCGGACAAAGCCCGCGCCGTGTCGCCGATCCCGAGGTAGGCGTAGGAGAGCGACGTGCTCACGAACCATTCGCCGTGCGGGCGCGCTTCGAGTTCATGGATGACGGCGTTTGCGCCGGCCCTGTCGCCTGTGGCGCCGAGCACATAGGCCGCTATGCCGTTGAAGGGCGGTGCGAGCGTGGCGCGCGCGCGTGCGCGCGCTTCCTCCGGATGACCCGCAGCTAGTATGGCAAGTGGCACCACGGCGTGTGAGGTGGCGAGCGATGAATCGAGCTCATAAGCCCGCCGGCTCTCGGCCAACGCCTCGTCGAATCTTCCAAGGAGGGAGAGCGAATATGCCAGCAACCCCGAACCCGTGGCCGAGAGCGGGTCTGCGACGCGGGCGCGCCGACAGGCATCCACGGCGTCGGTGATCCGCCCGATGCGTAGCAGATACAGGCAGTACTGAACCTCGCCTGGCGCGAACCCCGGATCGACGAGCTCGGCGCGACGATACGCCAAACCCGCCTCCTGCCACCGCAGATCCTGCGAGTACGCCATACCGAGCCCGGTGTACGCCTCGGCGAGCGTGGAATCGAGTGCGAGCGCCCGCTGCGCTGCGTCGATCGCGCGGCTTTCGACCGCGCGCGGCAGTGTGCCGCCGAAGTTCGGCGTCAACTCGAGCGCGACGCTGAGCCCCGCGTATGCGCGCGCGAAGTTGCTGTCCTTCGCGATCGCCTGCTCGAAGTACTCGACGGCCTTTTGTACCTCGCTGCCGCGCCGCTCCAACAGATAGCTCGCGCGCAAGTAGAGATCATACGCTTCGGGATTATTGGTGCCGGGCGACGATACCCGCCGTCCCTTCTGAGGTGTGGAGATTCCCGGCAGCCTCGTGCTGAGCGCACCGACAATGGACCGGGCGATCTCGTCCTGCACCCGAAAGACGTCCTTCACCTGCCGCTCGTAGACGTCGCTCCACATCGCGAGTCCATCGGACACGTTCGTGAGCTGCACCGTGAGCCGCATGCGGTCTCCATCGCGACGCACGCGACCCTCGAGCACCGTGTTCACCCCGAGACGTCGCCCGAGCTCACGCACGTCGACGTTGTGGCTCGAGCGGAAAGCGGCGGCCGACGTGCGAGAGGCCACGCGCAGCCCGCCGACCTTGCTCAGCGCGGCGGCAATCTCGTCGGCGATCCCCTCGCCGAAGTAAGCGTTCGCCGTGTCTCCACCGAGGGCCTCGAAGGGCAGAACGGCGAGAGAGAGCGCTCCCGCTGATGCCGACTCGACTGACGGTCGCTCGCGAGACGTCACCGCGACGTAGGCCAGTACGGCGAGCACGAGGAGGCCCGCACTCGCCAATCCCGCGCTCGGCAGCAACGTGCGGACCCGCTCGCGCCAGAGCGCAATGGCCGCGTCGGGCGCGGGCGTCGTCATCGTCGCAAGTGCGTCGAGGATCGCACGCACCGACTGTGGTCGTCCCGCCGGTTCCTTGTCGAGGCATCGCGTGACGAGCGTGGTGAGCGCAAGAGAGAGCTCGGGCGCGCAGCCTGACAGCGGCGCTGGCGCCTCACTCAACTGCGCCGCCAGCAACTGGCGCGGCGTCGTGCGCTCGGCGAACGGATGCTTACCGGAGAGCAGCTCGTACGCGAGAACGCCCCACGCATAGACGTCGGCACGATGATCCACACGTGGATCGCCCGCCGCTTGCTCGGGAGCCATGTACGCGGGCGTCCCGATTGCGGAACCCACCACGCTGAGCGTCGTATCGTCCCGTCCGGCGTCCGGCGACGGCTCTGTCGCGGATGTGATGGCCTTGGCGATTCCGAAGTCGGTCACGACAGCCGCGTCGCCGGCGAGCAGCACGTTCTCGGGCTTCACGTCCCTGTGCACCACTCCGTGCTCGTGCGCGAATGACAGCGCGCGCGCGACATCGCGGAGCACCGAGAGCGCATCGGCGAGCGGCAGACGTCCGTCTCGCGCAAGGCGCGCGCGGAGCGATTCGCCCGGCACGTACGGCATGACGTAATACGGCAGCCCGGCGAGCGGCCATTCCGAAACGGAAGTGGACTCCGATGCGGATACCTGCCCGGCTGTGAACAGCGGGACGATGTTCGGGTGCTGGAGGGTGGCGGCCAGGCGAACCTCGCGCGCAAAACGTTCGGTTCGGATGCCGGCGGCGAGCAAGGGCGGCAGGACCTTGATGACCACCGTGCGTCCAAGCGCGTGCTCGCGTGCGAGGAAGACGCGCCCCATGCCGCCCCCACCGAGCTCACGCTCGATCGCGTATGTGTCGCCGAAGGCCGACTGCAGGTACGCGCCGAGATCGATTCGCGCGGGGACGGTCTCGTGTGCATCCGTGCCGGGCGGCGCACCGAGAAAACCGTAGCGGTCGGCTGCAGCGTCCCGCTCGAGCAGCGCCGTCATCTCCGCGGCGAGGTCGGGCGACTCCGATCGCAGATTGGCGAGCCACGCTCCACGCTCGTGCTCCGGGAGCTCCAATGCTTCGTCGAGCAGCGGCTCGAGCTTCCGCCAGCGGTCGCGATCGATGACAGCCATCTCCGATTCCTCGTTAGGGGAATAGCATACGCCGTGGACTCCAGATCCGCGAGCAAAACGCGACGGCAGAACCCGCTTCATGACGAGCCGCGTCCATGCCTCGTGTCGGGATTCGCCCCCGGATTCCGATCTCCTGGTAGAGGGGTCGAGGAGGCTACACTATGCGCCGGAAAACATGGGGGTCCGTTGCCGCGGCGGATCTCGTCTTCATCATCTGCACCGCGTGCGACGCGCCTCGGCCGATGGCTCCCGCTCGCGCGGCGTCGGGCGCGCGAGTCGCGTCACTGACATCGCCGGCGGATCTCGTGCGGCAGCTCGCCGCCGAACGCGGCATCGTTCCGCTCCCGCCAACGCCATACGTGAGGCCCGCACTCTCGCGTCTCGGCCAGGCGCTCGCGTTCGACAAGATCCTGAGCGGCACGCGCGACATCTCCTGCATGACCTGTCATCTTCCCGCCTTCGCGACCGGCGACGGCAAGAGCTTGTCGATCGGCCAGGGAGGGATCGGCCTCGGACCACCACGCACGCATCCCGGCGGCGTTTTCATTCCTCGCAATGCGCCGCCGCTATTCAACATGAGCGCGCTGAGGCGCCTGTTCTGGGACGGCCGCGTCGAGGTTGATGCGCAGGGCGCCTTTCACACGCCTGCATCGTCACAGCTCACGCCCGAGATGACGCGCGTGTTCGAGTTCGGCGCCGTCTCGGCACTCCCGCTGTTCCCGGTCACGAGCCGCGACGAGATGCGCGGCTACGGCGGGAACGAGCTCGCCGCGATAGACGACGGCGACTTTGCCGCGATCTGGGACGGCATCATGAAGCGCCTGGCTGCGATCCCGGAGTATCGCGGCATGTTCGAGGCGGCGTATCCGGGAACCAGGTTCGGCGACATGACGTTCGCGCACGCGGCGAACGCCATCGCCGGCTTCATCGTCGATCGGCTCAGCTTCAACGACACGCCGTGGGATCGGTTCCTTGCCGGTCGCGACGACGCGCTCTCGCCCGCACAGCTCGACGGCGCGCAGACCTTCCTCACGCTCAAGTGCTCGCTTTGTCACAACAGCTCCACGTTCAGTGACGAGCAGTTCCACGACGTCGCCGTCCCGCAGATCGGACCGGGTGAAGGCGATGGAAGCTCGGGACGCGACGATTTCGGCCGGATGCGCGTGAGCGACAACGCGAACGACCGCTATCGCTTTCGCACATCGCCGCTCCGCAACATCGAGCTCACGGGGCCGTACGGGCACGACGGCGCGATCGTCTCACTCCGCGCGTTCGTCGACCACTACAGCGAATCCGAAACGAGACTGGTCGACTACGATCCCTCGCAGCTCGAGCCTTCACTCCAAAGCACGCTGCTCGGCACGTCCACAGCGATCCTCGCGCGGCGCGACACGCTGCTCGATGGAGTGCTGTTCTCGCCGGCGACTTCCGAGAAGCTGATGCAGTACCTGAGCGCGCTGACCGACGACCGCGCTCGCAACCTCTCGCGCCTCGTGCCGGCACGGGTGCCGAGCGGGCTGCCCGTGGATCGACCGTGACGCGACGGCTCGTTATCGACACCCCCCCCCCGCTACGCCCAATGATCAGGAGACCGCAATGAGATCAATGTGTGAGTTACCGCGAGCAGCCGCGGCGGCGATGACCATCGCCCTGTTGAGCGGCTGTGCGGATCGAATCACGAATCAGAACGCCGATCGCAATTCTGCCCCGACACTCCGCGCCGATGCAGCGCCGATCGGCCAGGCAACGACCAGTGTCCGATGGAGCGCGATCACGCGCGACTTCATCTCGTCGAAGCAAGGAGCGGCAAAGCCGAACCAGGGAGACGCTTTTCGCGCCTTCGCGTATCTGTCCCTCGCGCAGTACCGCGCCGTCGTCGCCGCCAAGGACGCGGTCGGCGTCCCCCCGCACCCGTCGCCACAGGGCGCGGCGGCCGCTGCATCGGCCGCAGTGCTCAGCAGCCTGTTCCCCGCGGACGCCGCATTCTTCGAGTCGCAGCTCCGGCTGCAGGAAGACCAGATTTCAGAACCCATCGGCATGCGCGGAGCATTCACTGCCGGCGAAGCGATCGGCGGCGCGGTCGGGGCGGAGGTCGCCGAGCTCGCGCGCACCGACGGGTACGACGCGGTGTGGACGGGTACGGTGCCGATCGGTCCCGGATTCTGGTCGAGCGACTTCGATCCTCCGCGCCCACCACTTCAGCCACTGCTCGGGCAGATGCGACCGTTCTTCCTCGAGTCGGGAGATCAATTCCGTCCGGGTCCGCCGCCCGCGTTCGGGAGTCAGGAGTATCTCTCAGCGCTCGCTGAGGTCCGGAGCTTCTCCGACCATCGAAGCGCCGAGCAGCTCGCGATCGCGCAGTTCTGGGCGCTGACGACCGGAAGCCTGGTTGCAGGATTCTGGAATGAGCAAGCATCAATGCTGATCGCGCGCTACCACCTGGACGAACGTCGAGCCGCACGTGTGCTTGCGCTCGCTCATATGGCGATGATGGACGCCAACATCGCGTGCCATGACGCGAAGTTCACGTACTGGATGATCCGGCCGTACCGGGCGGACCCGGCGATCACCACACCCATCGGCAGGCCGCAGCACCCGTCCTATCCGTCGAACCACGCGTGTATGTCGGGGACGGCGGCGTACGTGCTCGGCGCGCTCTTCCCCGCCGAGGCGGCGCGGCACGCGGCGATGGCTGACGAGGCGGGAGAATCGCGCCTGTACGCGGGCATTCACTATCGCTTCGACAAAAATGCCGGTCTTGGCATCGCGCGGCAGGTCGCGGCGCTCGCGTTGTCGCGTGACGTCAGTCACGCACGGTCGACAACGCGTTAGCTGGAGAGACTGGCGCGCAGAGTGGCGGAGATGCGGATCGGCTTCATCGGAACCGTCCCTCTCGCTGCAAGTACGGCACGAGTCCGCCCACCCCGAGGATATCGCCGACGATCCCGCCCAGTGGTGGGCGGACCTGGCGCCAGCCGGCCCGCTCGTTCGTCACGACGATGCCCGACTCCTCGAGCGCAACCGAGATCGCATCTCCCTCGGCGATCTCGGTCGTGTCGCACTCGACCGGCAGGAGTCCATTGTTGATGGCGTTCCGATAGAAGCTCCGCGCAAAACTCTGCGCGATCACCGCGGGAATGCCCGCCGCCAGAATCACCGTCGCCGCCACCTCCATCGCCGAGCCGCAGCCGAAGTTCTTTCCCGCGACGAGCAGATCGCCCGGACGCACGGTTGCCGCGAAGCCGGGATCGACGGACTCGAGGAGATATCGCTTGAGCATCTGCTCATCGATCGTCTCCTTCTTGCGCGTCGACGAGATGATGTAGTCCGTGTTCACATCGTCGCCCACGCGCCGCGCGCGTCCGCTGAGGCGCGTCATGGCGCCGCTCGCACCGACCGCGGGTCGGTGATGCGCCCGGTAAGCGCGGCCGCCGCGCACGCGGCCGGCGACGCCAGATAGATCGACGCCGTCGCGTTCCCCATCCGCGCCTTGAAGTTCCGGTTTGCCGTGGACATCACGTTCATGCCGTCGCTTGGAATCACGCCGCTCGTGCCGCAACAGGCGCCGCAGCCCGGCGTCGTGATCACCGCACCCATGCGCGCCAGCTTGTCGAGGGTGCCGTCGGCGGAGAGCTGTCGTTCGACCTCGCGCGAGGCAGGCGTCACGACGAGTTGCACGCCGTCGGCAATGCGTCCGCCACCACACTCGAGGATCGCCAGTGCTTCGTGATAGTCGGATACACGCCCGCCGGTGCAGGTGCCGAGATATACCATATCTATGGGCGTGTCCGGGGGGGCATCGATCGGAACCACGTTGCCGGGCGAGTGCGGCAGTGCGACTCGCGGCGTGAGCGACGCGAGATCGATGAGGAGCTCGCGAGCGTAGCGCGCGCCGCCGTCCGCCGACACTGCCTCGATCGTGTCGATGCCTCGCGAACCGAGCGCCGCCCGGAGCACATGGTCCACTTCCCAGAGCGCCGCCTTCGCCCCGGCCTCCACGGCCAGGTTGCTCACCACGAGTCGATCGTCGAGTGTGAGCTCGTGTGCCGATGGACCGCCGATCTCGAGCGCCCGATAGTTGGCGCCGTCGGTCCCGAGCGCCGCGACCATGGCGAGTGCGATGTCTTTCGCGGCGACGCCCGCGGGGCGCGCACCATCGAACACGACGCGGATCGTCTCCGGCACGCGAAGCCAGAGCTGGCCGGTGAGCATCGCCGCGGCGAGATCGGATGAGCCCACGCCGACCGCGAACGCGTTGAGCGCGCCGCAAGTGACGGTGTGGCTGTCCGCGCCGATCACGAGCTGACCGGGGCGCACGTGGCCGCGCTCGACGGCAAGCGTGTGGCTGATCCCTTCCCCCACCTCGTACACACGCACGCCCTGCGCGCGCGCGAACTCTCGCACCTGTCTGTGGAACCCAGCTGTCTTGTCCGACTCGGATGCCGGCGTGTAGTGATCGAGCGCGAAGATGACGCGTGACGCGTCGTGCACATGCGTGCCGCCCATCTTCTCGAAGTACGCGATCGCCATCGGCGCCGAGGCGTCGGTGCCGAGCACGAGGTCGACGTCGCAGACGACGACGTCGCCGGCGCGGGCATCGCTCCCGGACTTGGACGACAGGATCTTCTCGCTGATCGTGCGCTGCATCATGCCGACAGAAAGCTGCGCAGAGGCGCAGCGGTGCGATAGCGGCCGTGTCCTTCCTACTCCGCCCGCATCGCCACGATCGGATCCGCCCGCGAGGCGCGCAGCGCGGGCACCACGGTCGCCAGCACGGTCGGCACGAACAGGCTCAGCGCGGCAAGCGTCCAGGTGAGCCTGTCGAGCGGGCTCGTACCATATAGCAGCGACGCCATCACCCGCGTGAGTGCAAAGCTCACCACGAGTCCCACGACGACGCCGGTCACGACGAGCGATACGCCCTCCCGCGTGACCAGACTCACGAGACGGCCGCGCGTGCTCCCGAGCGCCACGCGGATGCCCAGCTCACGCGTGCGCTGCGCGACAGCGTAACTCAACACGCCATACAGACCGGCGATCGTGAGCACGAGCGCCACGGCGGCGAATGCGCCGAGCATCGTGAGGTAGAACCGCGACTTGCCGAGGCTGTGCGCGATGACGTCGGGCATGGCGGCGACGTCGGACAGGGCCGCCGTGGCATCGGTGGCGCGAATCGCGCGGCGCACGCCGGCGACGACGTCTACGGGATTGCCGCGCGCGCGGATCATGATGGGAAAGCGGGAGTCGCCGTTGCCGGCCTGCCAGTAGCTCCAGTACATCTCCGGCGCCGGATCAGCGATGGGACCGACGTTTCGAATGTTGCTCACCACGCCCACGATCGTGGCCAATTGGGTGTCGCTTATATAGAAGCGGCGGCCCACGGCGTTGGCGCCCTTGAAGTCGCGCTTGACGAGTGCTTCGTTCACGACGACGACCGGCGCCGCCTTGGGGCTGTCGTCGTCGCCGGGCCCGAGGAGACGTCCCGCAATGAGCCGCTGGCCGGTCACGGCGAAGAAGCCCGGCGTGGCGTGGCGCTGCTCGACGAGCGGCAGCCGTGTCGGATCGTCGGCGGCCATTCCCTCGTAACTGATGTTGCTGTTCCATCCCCAGTCCACGTAGGGCATGAGGTTGATCGCGCCCGCGGACTGCACGCCCGGCACTTTGCGCACGGCGTCGAGCGCAGGATCGAGGAACCGTCGCACCGACGTGCCGTTCGGGTAACGCGCGCTGGCCACGGTGACGTTGAGCGTAACGACGTGATCCGTCTCGAACCCGGGATCCTTGCCGAGAAGGCCGGCGAAGGATCGGAGCATGAGCCCGGCGCCGATCAACAAGACGAGCGAGAGCGCAATCTCCGATACGACGAGCACGCGAAGCGCGCGATGATGTTCGCGCCCGCTCCCACCGCCTCGGCCGCCCCGGAGCGCATCCTGCGGGTCGATGGTCGCGTTGCGCCATGCCGGGGCGACGCCGCAGGCGAGGCTCACGACGACGGCGACGGCGATGCCGAAGGCGATCACGCGGCCGTTCACGCTCAGGCCCGCGAGCTGCGGCATCTGCGCCGCCGCGAGTAAGCCGATGGTCTTCACGCCGGCGACGGCCACGGCGAAGCCCAGCACGGTTCCGGCTGTTCCGATGAGCAAACTCTCAACGATCGCCGGACGCATGACGTGCCAGCGTGTCGCGCCGAGGGCGGCGCGTACGGTCATCTCGCGCTGGCGGTGGACGCCGCGCGCCAGGAGCAGCGCGGCGACGTTCGTCGCCGCGATGAGCAGCACCATGCACACGGCGCCAAACAACAGCAGCAGTGGCTCGCGAACCGATCGCGCGCTCTCGGCGAGGAGCGGCCCCACACGCAGGTTCTCGCCGCGCAGCTGCGGGTATTGATTGACGAGGCCGGCGAAGAGGCCGCGCAGCTCGGAATGCGCCGACGCGATCGTCGCGTTCGGCGCGAGACGGCCGAGCATGAGCAGCGAGTTGTTGCCGCGCTGCGCGAGGCCGTCGGGCGTGAAGCGGATCGGAATCCACACGTCTCCGTTCAGCACACGCGAGCCGTGAGGAATGCGGAACTCCGGCGGCGTCACGCCGATGATCGTCGTCGGCTTGCCGTCGATGTCTACTGCGCGGCCGACGATCGAGCGGTCGGCATTGAACTTTTCGCGCCAGAATTTGTCGCTCAGTGCGGCGGTGAGCGGCGCGTCGAGCCGGTCGTCGGCCGGCGTGATGAGGCGTCCGAGCTGCGCTCTGGCGCCGAGCATCGGAAAGAGATTGCCGGTGACGATCATCTCCGACGCCTGC
>DATISA010000259.1:0-2367 GCA_035469245.1 Gemmatimonadaceae bacterium | reverse complement strand
ATGCGGGTCGCGCACAGCAATAAGGGGACGACGGGGAGCGGGACCGTGCAGATGATACCCCAGGCTCGCTTCTATGATGGCGGACAACTGCGGGCCACGAGCGACGCAGCGGCGCTCTATGTGGAGCTCGGGCCGTCAGAGGTGCAGGTGCTGGTGCCGGAGTGACGGCCCGGCAGGCGATCGGCCATCTGGTCAGGATTGTCACGCCGGCCGCTCTCGGCCGGTGCGACATTCCTGAATGGAGATCGACGACGCTATCGCGCTGATCCGCGACGCGGTGGGCACCGACAGCGGTGTGTGGGCGGATCTCGGCGCGGGCGCCGGAACCTTCACTCGTGCGCTCGCGCAAACGCTCGGCGCGGGAAGCACGATCTACGCGGTGGATGCTGATGCCACTGCGGTTGCGGCCTTGCATGCGTGGGCGAAGACGAGCGCGATGCGTGTCATTCCGGTGCGGGCGGATTTCACGCGGCCCCTCGACCTGCCGGGACTCGGCGATGGGCCGCTCGACGGAGTCCTTCTCGCCAACGCGCTGCACTTCGTTCGTGACGCGGAGAGTGCATTGACGCGGCTCGTGCAGCGGCTGCGTGTAGGCGGTCGCATTGTCGTAGTCGAGTACGATCGCCGTGCGCCGAGCAGGTGGGTGCCGTATCCGATTGACGTGTCTTATTGGCCACGACTGGCGGCGGCTGCGGGGCTCGCCGGGGCTGCGGTCACGGCCACGATACCGTCCGCGTACTCGGGCGTACTCTACGCGGGAGCGGCCAGGCGAATGTGAAATCAGCACGCGCCGGTGTGCCGGGGAGGGGTCGGGTGGTTGAATCGCGGAGTAACGCGGATGTGGCGGACGTACGCGGATGGACTCCTCGACACGCAGGACTCCGCGTTCCACGAGCCGGGATTTTTTGTGACTGCCGCTCGGGCTGGCCACTATCGGGCGCCGGGAATGGGAATGCCCATGGCCGCCGCAATGCGATGGCGGGTCGCTGGAGGAAGTCGGCGACCTTGTGCGCATGGCGATACGCGGGCGCGGCGGACTGATAGAGGAGGATTTGACCCATGCTGTTATCGGTGCGTTCTTCGCAGTGCACCGGAAGCTTGGGTTCGGGTTTCTCGAGCAGATCTACGCCTCCGCGCTCGAGGTGGAGTTGACCGCTCGCGGTCACCGCGTTGGCCGTGAGGTGGAGGTCATCATCAGGTATGATGGTGTCCCGATCGGCCGACAGCGGCTCGACATGATCGTCGATGACAGGGTGATCGTCGAAATCAAGTCGTCCGAACGGCTGCACAAAGACGCGGGCCGTCAACTGTATAACTACTTGCGGGCCACTTCGCAGGAGGTCGGCCTTTTGCTCCACTTCGGTCGCGAGGCCAACTTCTACCGTCTCGTATTCGAGAACGCCCGCAAGCGCGCATAGGATAAGTCGCGCGCTACGATCAGATTGTCCCGGCTCTGCTTCCGAGCATCGCGGACGCGTCGGGTGCAATGCCGATAGTGGGCTGCCCAAGCGGCAGTCACAAAAAAATCCCGGCTCGTGGAACGCGGCGCCCTGCGCGCCGAGGAGCCCCTCCGCGTACGTCCGCCACATCCGCGTCACTCCGCGATTCAACCACCCGAACCTTCTCCGGCGCAGCAAGAGCTAGCGCGCCCGGGCCGAGCCCCGTCGCGACTGATCCGAGCTCGGTCCGACGCGGCCGCGCAGGAACCGCCCCGTATGCGACGCCTTGCACGCCGCGACCTGCTCGGGCGTCCCCGTCACCACCACCTCACCGCCCGCATGTCCGCCTTCGGGCCCGAGGTCGATCACCCAATCGGCCGTCCTGATCACGTCGAGCTGATGCTCGATCAACAGCACCGTGTGTCCCGCATCGACCAGGCGATTCAAGCTCTCTAACAAGTGCTCGATGTCGGCGAGATGCAGCCCTGTGGTCGGCTCGTCGAGGATGTACACCGTGTGCTTCGCCCGCTGGAGCTTGCTCAGCTCCGCGGCGATCTTCACGCGCTGCGCCTCGCCACCCGAGAGCGTCGTCGCCGACTGGCCGAGCGTGAGATAGCCAAGGCCGAGGTCGCGCAGAACCTCGATCTTCTTGCCGACCGTGGGCTCGTTCCCGAAGAACTCGACACCCTCCTCGACCGACATGTTCAGAATGTCGTCGATCGTCTTCCCGCGCAGCGTCACTTCCAATGTCTCCGCATTGAAGCGCGCGCCCTTGCACGTGCCGCAGGTGACCTCGACGTCGGGCATGAAGTAGAGTTGCGTCGTGATCGTGCCTTCGCCCTGGCATTCCTCGCACCGTCCGCCCTTCACGTTGAAGCTGAACCGGCCGGCTTTGAAGCCTCGCTCGACCGACAGCGGCGCTTGCGTG
>DATISA010000258.1:0-3155 GCA_035469245.1 Gemmatimonadaceae bacterium | reverse complement strand
GCATATGGCGTAACAGGCACGCATCCGTACGCGAGTCCGTTCTCTGGCTCGCGCCTCCGGCTCGTCGTGCGGACGCCCATCGCGCAGATCGCTGCCGTACGGTCCTACTTCCAACGGGGGGAGTATCAATGAGGCGTAGCCAGGCCCTGGGCGCGGGATTCGCGCGTCGCGCCATCGTAGCCGCACTCTCGATCGTCGCCGCGCCGGTCATCGTCGCCGCGCAACAGGGCACGATCACCGGCCGAGTGACCGCGGCGGGCACGAACGAACCGCTCGTCGACAGCCGCGTCACCATCGTCAACACCACGGCGATCACCACCACCAACGCCGAGGGACGCTACACGCTTCGTAACGTCCCGCCTGGCCAGTTCGTGGTGCGCGTGCTACGTGTCGGCTACACCGAACAGAAGAAGTCGGTGACGATGAGCCCGGGCCAGGCGCTCACGGTCGACTTCAGCCTCGAGCAGGCCATCGTCAAGCTGGCGGACGTCGTCACGACGGCGACTGGCGAGCAGCGCAAGGTGGAGCTCGGCAACACCGTCGCGGTGATCGACGCCGCGAAGCGCGTCGAGCAAACACCGATCAATACGATGAATGACCTGCTCACGGCCAAGGCGCCGGGCCTGGCGGTGCTCCCGCAGAACATGACTGGCTCGGCGGCGCAGATTCGCATCCGCGGCCTCAACTCGGTGACCCGCGGCAACGCTCCGATCTTCGTGGTCGATGGCGTGCGCATCGACGGCGGCGCGGGAAATCTGAGCACTGGCGGCACCAGTTCGAGCCGGCTCGGCGACATCTCGCCCGAGGAAATCGAGAACATCGAAATCGTGAAAGGCCCGTCGGCCGCCACGCTGTACGGCACCTCGGCCGCGAACGGTGTCATCGTGATCACCACCAAAAAGGGTCGCCCGGGATCGACGCGCTGGGCATGGACCGCCGAGCAGGGCTCCGTGCAGGATCACAACGCGTACCCGTTTACGTGGGCCGAGTGGGGGCATCTGACCAGCGGCAACACGACGCAGATCGCGCGCTGCTTCAACACCACCATCGCCGACGGCACGTGCAAGATGGACAGCGTGACCAACTCGCACATGCTGCGCGACAAGGCGGTGACGCCGATCCACGCCGGCAAACGGAGTCTGTACGGCGCGCAGATCAACGGCGGCAGCGACGTGTTGCACTTCTTCATCTCCGGCAACCTGGAAAACGAGACCGGTCCGATCCGCATGCCCGGGCCGGACGTCCACTTCCTCGATTCGACGCTGGTGGGCGTGCGCGACGTCGAGATGCGCCCGGAGGCGCTGCAGCGCGAGACCTTCCGGGCAAACTTGAGCGGAGCGTTCTCACCCAAGCTCGACATGCAGATTCAGACGGCATGGATCAAGACCGATCAGCGTCTGCCGCAGGTCGACAACAACGTCAACAGCTTCTACTACAACGGGTACACCAACCCGGGCCACACCCACATCATCAGCGGGACCAATGGCCTGAACTACGGCGGGATCAGCAACATCGGCGAGCCGCTGCACGGATGGGCGCAGTTCACGCCGGCCGACATCTTTCAGCGAGTGGCGCTCGAGGGCGTACAGAGGTTCATTGGCAGCACGACCGGGTCGTGGCGTCCGTTCAGCTGGCTGCAGAACGACGGCACCGTTGGCATGGACTTCTACGCCGACAACACGTTCTCGTTGCAGCGGCTGAACGAAGGACCGAATTTCAGCACGCAGCGCCTGGGCACGATCACGGACCGGCGCGAGACGGATCGCAGCTTCAACGCGACGATTCGCAGCACGGCCACCTGGAATCCGAGACCCTGGGCCAATTTCCGGACGACGATCGGCGCCGACTACCTGAACAACGAGTCGGAGTTCAGCAGTGCGGGTGCGACGCAGCTGGCTCCGGGCGGCCAGACGGTCGGCTCGGGCTCGGTCAAGAACGCATCCAACCAATCGCCCACGGCGACGAAAACGCTGGGCTACTACGGGCAGGAGCAGCTGGGACTCCGCGATCGCCTGTTCCTCACGGCGGCGTTGCGCTACGACCAGAACACGGCGTTCGGCACGCAGTACAAGGGAGTGCCGTACCCCAAGTTCAGCGCCTCCTACAACATCTCCGACGAATCGTGGTTCCCGCGGTATGAAGCGCTGAACTCGCTGCACCTCCGGCTCGCCTACGGCGCATCGGGCGTGCAGCCCGGCGCCACGTCGGCGCTGCGCACGTTCCAGACGGCGACGACGAGCATCGTGAGCGACGTGACTGGCCTGCTCGCCAACGACATCGGCAATCCAAAGCTCAAGCCGGAGACATCGGCCGAGTGGGAGACCGGGTTCGATGCTCGCGTGCTCAGCAACAAGGTGAACCTCGAGTTCACCTACTACAGCAAGCAGACGAAAGATGCGCTGCTCAACTACACCATCGCGCCGTCCGCCGGCGCCTCGGCGAACAACTTTCTGAAGAACCTCGGCTCGGTGAAGAACGCGGGGGCCGAGCTGCAGGTGAATGCGCAGATCGTCGACCGGCGCGACATCGGATGGGACGTGACCGTCGGCGGCGCGCACAACAAGAACAAGCTGGTCACTCTGGGCAAAGACGACGCGGGCAACCCACTGCCGCGCATTGGCACGACCACACGCCAGCAGGAAGGCTATCCGCTCAACGCCTTCTTCCACGTGCCGTACACCTGGAACGACGACAACGGCGACGGGCTGATCTCGGTGAACGAAGTCCACGTGAGTGGCACCGATACGATCTTTGTCGGTCCCTCGTTGCCGGCCGACCAACTGACGATCCAGTCCGGCTGGGACCTATTCCGCCGGCATCTGCGGATCACGGCATCGTTCGACAACAAGGGCGGCGGGGCGATCTTCAACCAGTACAACTTCCTGTGCACGCAAACCGCGACGTGCGAGGCGAAGTCCAACCCCAAGGCGCAGCTCTGGGATCAGGCGCGCAGTGTGGCGGCCAACAACGGAACCGTGATCAACGGTCGCAAATTCACGAGCAATCTGGGCTATTACGAGAACGGTCAGTTCTGGCGATTCCGGGAATTCGCGGCGAGCATCACGCTGCCTGACCGAATCTCGCGTCGCCTGCTGCGCGCGCAGGACGCGTCGCTCGTTCTCGGCGCGCGCAACCTGAAGCTTTGGACGAAGTAC
>DATISA010000257.1:0-1805 GCA_035469245.1 Gemmatimonadaceae bacterium | reverse complement strand
CCGTTGGTCGGGATAGCGTGCGAGGTACGTGCGATAGCCCGCGGTCGATCCACCGTGGCCAACCTCGCGTACGCCGTCGTAGTCGACCACCTCGAGTCCGAGCGCGTAGGTGATCGTGCGGCCGCTGGTGAGACGCATCCGCGTCTGCATCGCATCGACGTACGGTTGTCCGCCTATGCTGGGGCGATCGAGGTTCTCGTTCCAGCGCACCAGATCGCTCATCGTACTGAGTACGCCGCCGTTGCCGATCATGTTCGTGAACGGCATGTCCTGGCGGAATCCGCGGTCGCTGGACCCAGAGTACGCCGTCGCGCGATTCGGCACCACCTTCGTGAAATCGGCGCGCCACTCCGTGTGCTGCATGCCGAGCGGTTGGAACAGGCGCTCGCGGGTGAACTCGTCGAGCGACTTGCCGCTCACCCGCTGTACGATCAATCCGGCGAGCGCATAGCCCGTGTTGCTGTACAGGTACTCGCTGCCCGGCGGAAAGTTGAGCATTTTCTGATGCGCCACCAGGTCCAGCGTAGTCATCGGCGTGTGGACCTGCGTGCCCGGCCCAAGGCCCTCGATGCCGAGTAGACCCCACTGGTCGCGCAGTCCGCTCGTGTGCGTGAGCAGGTTGCGGATCGTGATGCGCTGCCCACCAAAGTCGGGCACTTCGGGCAGATACTTGTGGATGTCGTCGTCGAGCGAGAGTTTGCCGTCCTGTGCCAGGAGCACGAGCGCCGACGCCGTGAATTGCTTGGCGACGGAACCGCTCTCCAGCACCGTGGAGTCGGTCAGCGGAACGCCGTACTCGAGGTTCGCCGAGCCGTATCCATGCGTGTAGAGTGTCCGCCCATCTTTCGCGAGACCCACCGCGCAGCCCGGAGTGCTGCGCGTGTATTGGGCAAAGATCTGATCGATGCGAGGTCCGAGCGTGGCGGCGTCCTGCGCCGACAGACCGGCGGGCATCGCCACGACCAGCACGAACGAAGCGAGGTGGGGGCGCATGATCGGATAATCATGTCCGCCGTGCCGACGAGACGCCAGCGCGTGCCATTCGCGGCGACACGCTGAGGGAGCTGCAACCTCCGCTGGGGTTACTCCGTAGGGCCAACGTTCGCCCGTTCACCGGTGTCCAAAAGGATCATGCGAAACGTCAAACTCGCCTTCCGCACGCTGTTCAAGACGCCCTTCGTCACGGTCGTCGCCATTCTCTCGCTCGCGCTCGGCATCGGCGCGAATGCCGCCATTTATTCGGTGTTCAACGTCACGCTGCGCCGTCCGCTGCCCGTGTCGCATCCGGAGCGGCTCGTGAACCTCGCCGCCCCGGGTCCGAACCCCGGCTCGAACTCGTGCAACCAGGCTGGCGACTGCGACGAGGTCTTCAGCTATCCCATGTTCCGGGATCTCGAGAAGGCCAAAACCGCATTCAGCGGCATCGCCGCGCACCGGCTCTTCTCGATCAATCTGGCGATGACGGGCCAGAGCCCGATCAACGGGGAAGGCATGCTCGTTTCCGGCTCGTACTTCCCAACGCTGGGGATCGCCCCCGCGCTCGGCCGGCTGCTCTCGCCCGCGGACGATCAGACGATCGGCGCTCACTACGTGGCCGTGCTCGGTTACGGCTACTGGGAGACCCAGCTCGGCGCGAACCGCAACGTCGTGGGTCAGAAGATCACGGTGAACGGGCAACAGATGACCATCGTCGGCGTCGCGCCAAGAGGCTTCGACGGCACGACGCTCGGCGCCAAGCCGTATGTGTACGTGCCGATCTCGATGCGCGGCGTCATGACGCCCGGGTTCGACGGCTTCGAGAAGCG
>DATISA010000256.1:0-5880 GCA_035469245.1 Gemmatimonadaceae bacterium | reverse complement strand
GGCGCGTCCTTGGAGGTGGCGACGATGAGACCCGCGTTCAGTACACCCCAGATGCTCTCGCCCACGATGAGCCCCGATGCCACCAACGTCCCCAACCGCTCGGCGCGCTCGGGGTTGGGCATCGAGCGCACGCGGCCGTCGTACCAGTGCGAGAGCACGGCACCCATAACGACGGCGGCGGTCGCCGACATCGGGAGATAGATGCCGATGCCCACGGCGAGCGGCGGAATGCGCAGCAGCTTCATCGCGCCGAGCAGGGCGTCGATCAGCACCAGCGCCACGCCGACCAGCGCGCCGATGCCGATCATCTTCCACTCGAGATTTCCGCCGATCACGCCCTGCGCGAGCGCCGAGATGAGAGTCGCCTGCGGTGCGGGGAGCGGATTCGGCGCGACCACGCCGACGTTCGCCGCGCCGGCAAAGCCGTATGCCTTGGCGAGCAGGTTGAGCACCGACGGAATCACCGCCGCGCCGGCGCCCACGCCGACGATGAGCGCGATCTGCTGGCGGCGTGGCGACGCGCCCACCAGTTGGCCGGTCTTGAGGTCCTGCAAGTTGTCATTCGAGATCGTGGCGCAGGCAAACACGATCGCCGTCACGAACAGCGAGAGCGCGACAAGCGGCTTTTGCGTATCGGGAGACGGCGACACGGTGATCGCGAGAATCGACGCGCACACCACGATCGACAGAATGCCCACGCCCGAGATCGGACTGTTTGACGCGCCAATGAGCCCCGCCATATAGCCGCAGATGCCGGCGATGAGAAATCCCACGATCAGCACGAACGGCACCGACACCGCGGTGAGCGGAATCGCGCTGCCGGCGAGCGCGGTCGATCGCGCGAAGGTATACGCGAGGTAGGCGGCGATGATCAGACAGACGATCGCCAGCGCGACGATCCACTGCGGCGACAAGTCGCGATCCAGTTCGTTGTCGGTCGCTTTCGCGCGCGACGCGGCGAGCGTACTCACGAGGCCGGCCAGCACGGGTTTGGCAAGGCGAGCCAGCGTGTAGATCGCCGCGACGCCGATGGCGCCCGCGCCGATGAACCGAACCTGCGTGCGCCAGATCGTCAGCGTGTGCGCGGCGAGCGACACGTCGGCGGCCGCGGGCGTCATGGAAGTCAGGATCGGCACCGCGATCGCCCAGGAGGTGATGAGACCGACGAGCATCGCCATGCCGACGGACAGTCCCACGAGATGTCCCGCGCCGAGCAGCGCGAGCGACCAGGCGATGTTGTACCCCGTCGACGCCATTGCGCCGATCCGGAAGAACCCCGTCACTTCGGCGGCGGCAATGCGTGTGGCGGTGATGATAGCGAGTCCGCCCGAAGCGACGGAGCCGAGGATCACGGCGACGAGTCCCTGGCGGGCCTCGCCCGTGTCGTCCTTCGTCTCGCCGCGCGTGCCGGAGCCGACGCGGAGCACTTCGGCGGCGGCGACGCCCTCGGGGTAGGGAAGGTCGGACGTCGTGACGAGCGCGCGGCGCAGCGGGATGGTGAACAGCACGCCGAGCACGCCGCCGCTCACACAGATCAGAAACGACTGCCAGAACGGAAAGCCCGTCCACCAGCCGATGATCACGAGTCCTGGCAGCACGAAGATGATCGCCGACAGTGTCCCGGCCGCGGACGCGACCGTCTGCACGATGTTGTTCTCGAGGATCGTCGAGTCCTTGACCGCGCTCAGGACCGCCATCGAGATCACGGCGGCGGGAATCGATGACGCGAAGGTCAGTCCGACCTTGAGGCCGAGGTAGACGTTGGCCGCGGTGAAGACGGTCGTGATGAGCGCGCCGAGGATCAAGCCGCGGATCGTCAGTTCTTTGGGTTTCATGGGCACAATGGTAGCACGAAATGGCGCGTTGCGCCGCACCCACGGGCCGAGACCTGCGACAGTGCGCAGGTCTCCAGTCATCGAGCGCGATCAGGTTTTCGAGCAGGGACGGTGGACCGCCAGCTACGGCGCGATTACGGCAACGAATGCGACCGGCGAGCGACCACGATTCACCACCGTCCACGGAGTTCCCGCCGTTGACCGGAACACGCCACCGACCCACCGCGTCGCACCCGTCGTGAGGAGCGCGCGCCGCACGTCGGCCGTGTCGAGCGCAATCACCCATGTCGAAGGCGCCGCGCCGGTTGGGCGAAGTGTGTCGCCAGGCCCGATCGTCACGAGACTCACGCGGATCTGATCGGTCGCGAACGCCGGATGCTCCGCGCCATTCACGAAGAATGTCGCGCGCCGCGCCGGAGCCGTGACGCAGTCGAGCGGCTTGTCGCCGATCGCGCGCTCGCAGAGGTTGCGAACGTTCGTCTGCGGCTCGAGCAGCTCGACCGTGATGTTGTCGAAAGGCGCCTCACCCGGATTCCTGGCGACGTGGGCGAAGTTGCCCGGCGTGTAATGAATGCTCCGATCGGCCGAGGTGATCGTTGCGTCGGGGCTGCCGAGCTTGGCGTTGACGACGGTGCTGGCGCCCAGCGCGACCCAGAAGTAGTCGGGATCGTGCTCGTGGAGGAGCGTCGTATCGTGCGCGGGGACGCGGACGCGCAACACGCGAATGGTCGCGTCTTCGTACGCGAGATGATGATGCGGCTCGTGCTTGGCGAGTACGGCGCCTGGGATGGACTGCGCGGCCGCCGCGGAGGCAAGCAGGAGCAGGAGAATTGTCGCACGGAGGGATTGCATCGGTCGATCCGAACGATGGAGACTACTGCCGCTTCGCCGGCGATCGCCGCATGAGGCTGATCGTCGCGCGCCCGCCCGGCTCGTGGCTTTCAATGTCGAGCTGGGCAAAGTGAAGCACGACCGTCTCGTCGAGCGGACCGCGCCCGGCCAGCTGGCTGGCGAGCAACGCCTGCCGTTGCTTGAGCAGCTCGATCCGGCGTTGGATGTCGGTCGCGTGATCGCGCGCCCTCGCCACGTCGAGTCGTGTCGTCCCGCGCGTCTTGCCAAGCTCTTCGACCGTCGCGAGCTGCCGCTGCGCTTCCTGGTAGTCGGCGGTAAGCGCGGACAGCGCTTCCTGCTGCGAGATGCGTTGCTGCTCCAGGTTGGCGCGCGACCCCGAGAGCGACAGATGATCCGATACCACCTCGACGTCGGTTAAGCGCAGCGTGACTGCCGGAGTGCCGATCGAATCCAGCACTTCGATCGTGGCCGTCGGCGCCCGGCCGCCGCTCGCGCTCATGCTCATGAGCCGCCCCGTATTCACGCCCGCTTGTTTCACGAGCTCGATCTCGGCGCCGGACGTCGGCAGAACGCTCTGCGACACGCGCAGGTCGAACCCGTGCGCCTCGAAGCGCGCCGTCGACGCTGAATCGAGTTGCAGCGTGACGCGCACGATCGGCGAGAGCGAGATCCTCGGCGTGTCCTGTGCGGCAGCCGTCGCGGCGGTCAGAGCGAGCGCGGCGCACAGCGCCGCGCATTGGGCGGGAAGGGGCGTCACGACGGAAAACTTAGCCAGCGAGCGGGCGAAGCACACGTCGGAACTTCGCCCATGCTCGCCCGCCGCCGTCAGTGAGGCTTTCGCGCCTCGCTTCGCAGCGAGTCTCCCGGCGCGACCGCTGGCGACGGCGAGCTATACGACTTGAGCCTCATCGTGATCGAACCGACCGACAGCTTCGTGTTGATCTGCACGATCACGTGCGCCGGATCGTCGGAGATCCACACCTGCGCCTCGCCATTCTGCGCGAAGAGGCTCGACGTCTTGATGATCGGACGCACGACGACGGTCGGCCATTTTCGGCCGGCCACTTCGAGCGTGTCCTTTCGCAGCACGTGAAGGACGACGGGATTGCTCTGCGGCTTGAAGTAGCGCGGCCACGTCTCGGTCGCGCCAACGTCGAAGCGCTGGCCGCGCACGAAGAACAGGAATGCGATGTCATCGAGCGGATCCGCGACCGAGGGCTGTTCCGGCTTGTCGCCATCCTGGAACGCGCGGCGCTCCGGATAGATCTCGTACCGTTTGTGCCGCGCTCTGCCGCCGTCGAGCTGATCCTGATTGAAGCGGAGACTCTGCAACGTCGCCGTGTCCACCCAGCTCCGCATCGTGTCGCGGACCGAGTACTTGTAGACGACGAGGTTGACGCCGGCGGACATCGTCAACCGAAAGCCGTACGCTGCGCGGCTTCGGACCGTGTCGATCCCGGTCACCTCGACGGCCGCCGTGCCGGCGTGGATCACTCCGAACTTGACGTCGTACTCGGCACGCTCGCCCACGACGAAGGGTCGCGCGTTTGACGGCTGCGCGTGCGACATATCGGATCCCGCGACGCCGATGAGCGCGGCGGCGAACGGGACGACCAGGCCCTGCATTCGCATCCGGCAATGATAATTGCTTTCACGCGGTTCGCCATGCGATTCGGCCCGGGGTGGCGGTCGAGATCGCGGTGGCGGCTCGGGGCCGGGCGTCCCAGCTCACGCGAACCGTTTCTGCGCCCGCTCGTGCGCCTTTCGCCTCTCGGTTTCGCGATCGCGCGGCGACGAGTGGATCTCGAGCGATTCGAGAAGTCGCCGGGCGGCGGCCGTCACTTCGTCCACCGCCCGATTGAAGACTTCCTCGTTCGCACGCGACGGCCGGCGCGTGCCGCTCAACTTTCGAACGAACTGAAGCGCTGAGGCGCGGATCTCGTCATCGGTCGCGGGAGGCTCGAAGTTCGCCAGCGTTCGGATGTTGCGGCACATTCGCTCTGCCCTCGTTTCACGGCGTCAGATTCGTCGGATGCATCGTCCCCTGAATGAAGCTCGCGATGTCCTGCTTCAGCTGCTTTGCCGACGACTGATTGAGATACGCCATGTGCCCGCTCTCGTAATACTTGAACTCCACGCGATCGCGGTAGGTCTGATCGTAGCCAAGGTGATTGAACGTGTACTCGGCATTGGCGAACGGTGTCGCCATGTCGTAGTAGCCGGCGCCCACCATCACGTGCAGATAAGGGTTCTTCGCCATCGCCGCGCGCAGCGACTCGGACTCGCTCGGATAGCCGCTGCCGAGATTCCCGAAGCCCGTGAGGCCCGAATAGTCCCAGCGTCCGGCGTGGCCGCCCATGTAGTACTGCAGATCGCTACGGAAGCCGAGATCGTCGTGCAAGTACCGCATGAACGCCGACATGAACGCGCCCGACGGCGCGACGTCCGACGGATCGTAGTCCTGCCGCTGGCTCGCCGCGTTTCCGTTGAGACCGATCATCCGGCTGTCGTAGCGGCCCACGGTCTCACGCTCGTTGCGCAGCAGCTCGGTGCGATACGTGCCCGGGTCGATGCGAAGATTCGTATTCAGGATGTACTGCTGTCCCACGCCGGTGAGCCGCGCGACCTGCTGCGCCGCCGCCGTGCGCTCGGCCTGCGAGAGCGTGTTCCCCTTGGCCAGCGCCGTCGCGTAGTCGCCGAACGCGAACGTCCGCGCCTGCTGCACCGCCTGTGCGAGCGTCAGCTTCTGCAGATCCGGCGGCAGCTTCTTGTGATACCACGCGGTCGCCGTGTACGTCGGCAGGTAGCACTCGTACGCCAGATCATTCGTCGGGCCGGGCTGGATGTTCGCGAAGTCGAGCACCGTTCCCAGAAGCATCACGCCGTTCAACTCGATGCCTTCGGCGCTCTGCAGATCGGCCGCGAGTCCCGCCGAGCGAAAGGTGCCGTAGCTCTCGCCGTAGAGATACTTGGGCGACGCCCACCGGTTGTACTTGTCGAGATAATTGCGGATGAACTGGCCGAACATCCGGATGTCGTTCGTCGCGCCGGTGAAGTCGGTGACCTTGGCGCCCGGTCCCGGTCGCGAATAGCCGGTCATCATCGCATCGACCTGTACGAGGTCCGTCACGTCGAGCGGCGAGTACGGGTTGTCGGTGAGCGTATACGGCGGCGCGGGCTGTGCGCCGTTCGG
>DATISA010000255.1:0-1756 GCA_035469245.1 Gemmatimonadaceae bacterium | reverse complement strand
GTCGCCGTCCGCGCGCCGTGGGCTCAACGCGCCGTGCACCCAGATTCCCGCCGCGCCGATCACCGGAATGGCGAGCAGCGCCGGCAGAATCCAGAGCTGATATCCCACGGAGGTCAACAGAGAGAGCATGTCGCCGTGTTAGTAGACGTTGCGCGCGTCGAGGAACGCCGAGTCGTATTCAGCCGCGTTCATCGCACGGTCACCGCACCAAGGACCACCAGTACGCCGAGCGCCAATACCCACGCATAGGTGCCCAGCTGCCCGGACTGGAGCTGCGACCCCACCCATCCAACGAAGCGCGCCAGATATCCCGTGCCGTTCACACCGAGCCCGTCGATCAGACCGACGTCGATGCCCCGCCAGAGCAAACTGCGCGACGTGCCGACGACTGGCCGCACGATCGCCGCGTCGTAGATCTCGTCGACGTAGTACTTGTTGACGAGCACCTTCTCGATGCCTTCCTCGGGCGGCGCCTCTCGCTTTGGAACGAGACGCTCCAGCTTGAGCCGCGCGAAGGCGAGCGCGATACCGCCGACGGCGATCAGCACGGCGAGTCCCACGAGCGCGTACTCGAGTCCCATCGATGTTTCGGCGGCGCCCGCGATCACACGCGTCGTCGATTCGCCCACCACCGGCTCGAGCCAGTGATCGAGCGCGCCAACCCGGCCGAGCGGCGCGAACTCCGGCAGGTTGAGCCACCCGCCGGCCGCCGCGAGCACTCCGAGCACGACGAGGGGACCGGTCATGATCCACGGTGCTTCGCGCAGATGCCCGCGCTCACCCTCTCCCGTGCGATTCGGCCCGTGGAATGTGTACAGCATCATCCGCGTCATGTACGTGGCCGTCATGAACGCGGCGGCGAGGCCGAAGACCCAGGCGACGTACAGCCACGCGCTCCCCGCGATCCCGAACAGGTGCGCCTGCGCGATCGTCGAGTGCTGCGCGCGGGCGAAGAGCGATCCCAGGATCTCGTCCTTGGAGAAGAAGCCGGAGAACGGCGGGATGCCGGAGATGGCCAGCGTGGCAATCCACATCAACACGAACGTCACCGGCAGATACTGCCGCAGTCCGCCCATGTTGCGCATGTCCTGGGCGTCGTCGTGATTCCCGGTGTGGTGATACGCCTCGTGCATCGCGTAGATCACCGAGCCTGAGCCCAGGAAGAGCAGCGCCTTGAAGAAGGCGTGCGTCACGAGGTGGAAGATGCCCGCCACGTACGCGCCCGAGCCCACCCCAACGAACATGTAGCCGAGCTGCGACACGGTGGAATACGCGAGCACCTTCTTGATGTCCCACTGCTTCAATCCGATCGATGCCGCAAAGATCGCCGTGACCGCGCCGATCAGAACGACGACGAGTTGCGCGACCGGCGCGATCGAAAAGAGGAAGTTGCTGCGCGCGATCAGATAGACGCCGGCCGTCACCATCGTGGCCGCGTGGATCAGCGCCGATACGGGCGTGGGGCCGGCCATCGCGTCGGGGAGCCACACGTAGAGCGGAATCTGCGCGCTCTTGCCGGCGCACCCGAGGAACAGGAAGAGGCAGATCGCCGTGACGATCACGCCGCCGAACTCGAGCGACGATGCCGCTGCGCGCACGCCCGTGAAGTCGAGCGTCCCCATGTTGGCGAACATGAGGAACATTGCGATCAGGAAGCCGAAGTCGCCGATGCGGTTGACGATGAACGCCTTCTTTCCCGCGTCGGCATTCGCTTTGTCGCTGAACCAGAAGCCGATGAGGAGGTACGAGCACAACC
>DATISA010000254.1:0-2127 GCA_035469245.1 Gemmatimonadaceae bacterium | reverse complement strand
GCCGTCGTCCGCATTGCGTGTCCTACGCGCCGCTCGCAACTAGGGAAATCCCTCATCTTCCTCCAACGCGCGGCCGGCGGGCGGGCCGCCCGCGGTCCGATGACTACTTCGCCGGGAACCCCTGGAATCGCTTCCGGACCTGGGCGGCGCTAGCGGGGCTGCAGATCGCCGCGCTCGCCTGATACGGCTGCGGTTGTCGACGGGTGCGGCTGCGGGTCGCGTCCGTTGTCTGCGCATCGTGCGGGGCGCCGCCACGTCGCCTGAGCCGAGCTGTTGCGACGCACCTTCGGCCTCGACGTGCTGGCGTGCCCGGACTGCGGCGGCCGACTGCGCCTGGTGACGACCATCGCCGATCCCGCGCGTGATCGCCCGCATCCTCGCCCACCTCGGGCTGCCGGTTGAGCCGCCCGCCCCGTGCCGGCGCGCCAGCCGAGCGGGCTGCCCGCGGACGCCAGCTGAGCACCGTCCACCGGCGGCCCACCGCATGCCCCCCTCGCGGGGCACCCTGCTGTCGCGCGGCCGTCTGCGTGGGTCCTACGCCCGCGATCGGTTCCCTGCCGCTGCTCACTGGCCGCCGCCAGGCCCGCTGGGCGGGCCCGATTCCCCCTTGCCGCTGCCTTTCGCCGTGAGGTACGAGCGTGATCAGCAGTGCGGGAGACCCTGAGCCACCTAGTCCGAGACTCCCCGGTTATGTGAAATCACCAGCTCATACGGACTGTTATGGCGTTCCTGGTCAAGGGTGTCAGGAGCCGTCCTTGCGCAGCAGTGTTCGCGCAGGAGCGCTGCGCGTCGTTCTTTCGGAGGGGCGGAAACGAGCCGGGGTGTCGCGAGTCTGTTATTCGAGCGCGTTCGTGAGAGAACGGCCACCAAGTTATCGTCCGTGGCCCTGATCAGGGCCCCGTGCCCGTACTGAGACGCGAGCGCTGCCAAACTATGCGGCGACCCACCTTGCGGTGGAGACCAGGCCGTATGACGCAGGCACCCGCTGTTGGGGAAGAGCAGCCGTGATCGCTCCGCACGCCGAGGTGGTGGGGTGCTTACGCGGCCACCGCTTGCTCCGCCAACGCTTCCAGCCAGCGCGCTCGCAATCGGACCACCAGTCGGCGCGTCACCGCCACGATGGCGCGTTTCCGGCCGGCGCGCGGGGCGAGCCGCTCGAACATCTCCTGGAGGACCGCTTCGCCGCCCCGGCGGACGCTGGCCCATCCGCATTGCAGCATCGCCGCGCGCACGGCGCCGGGCCCACACTTCAGAATGGGGCCCCGCTGCACCGAGTCGCCCGAGCTGTATTCGCTCGGCGTCAAACCCAGGTAGTGGGCGATGGACTCGGCGCGGGCAAAGCGGTGGATATCGCCGATCTCGAGCACGAAGCGGATGGCCGACAGCGGCCCCACCCCGGGGTGCGTACACAAGGCTTCGACAATTGGGCGGTACGGCGTGCTCGCGGCCAGGCGCAGCAGGCGGGTCTTGAGGATCGCGGCCTGGGTCTCGGCCATCGTGCGCATGGCGAGCAGGGCGTCCACGCAGAGCTGCACCTCCGCCGGGAGGGGCTGCGTTTCCAGCCACTGCCGGTAGGCCGTCCAGCCGGCGCTGGGCAGGGGCCCCAGACGCCCGTGCTCTTGCAGCAGACTGCGCACCCGGCTTTGGGCCCGCTTGCGCTCCTTGAGTGCCTGCCCATAGGTGCGCACCACTTGGCGCCGCTGGTGATCCGCACGCGAGGGCACGTAGATCCCCGTGAGCGCGCCCTGCTCCAGCTTGCGGGCCATCGTGCCGACATCGAGCCGATCGGTCTTGACCTGGCGTCCCGGCGCCCGCTCCATTCGGCTCGGCGCAATCACCGTCACGCCGATCGGCTGCGCCGCTGCCCACCACGCGATCTCGTAGCCGAACCCACACGCCTCGAACACGAGGTGCACCGGGCATCCCCGGTACTGAGCCACCAAGGCCTCCACGTGCGTGAGCTCGCTGGGCGTCGTCAGCCGGCGGTGCTCCTGTCCACCCCAGCGCACGCAGTACACCCACTTGGTGCGCGACAGGTCGATCGCGATCTTCACCGCCGTGCCGGGCGCTGGTGTGCGCATCGCGGCTTGATCGTCCCTCTCCTTGAGCCGTAGTCTCTTCTCCATG
>DATISA010000253.1:0-5207 GCA_035469245.1 Gemmatimonadaceae bacterium | reverse complement strand
CGAGGCCGTACTCGCCGAGGCGAGTCGCCGCGAACGCCGGATCGACCGTACTCGACGGTCGGTCGAGATGTGGCTGGACGAGCTGTTCCGCCCAAAGAACTGGGCGGCGACGCTGACGTATCATCTCGGGCTCCAGGGACGCATCCGCGTGCGCCAGGAGACCTTTGCGCTCAGCGGGCCACGCGCGGCGACGAGTGAACCGAGGCCGCCGCTGCGTATCGCCTTCGCCTCCGACTTCCACGCTGGATCCACAACGCATCCGAGGCTGCTCGACCACGCGTGCGAGGCGCTCGCGAACGCCGAGCCCCACGTACTGCTACTTGGCGGCGATTTCGTGACGATGCGCGCGTCATCGATCCATCGTCTGGCGGACCGGTTGGCCGAGATCCCGTCACCCTACGGCAAGTTCGCGGTGCTGGGCAACCACGACCTCCGCGCCGACCGCGCGACGGTGTTGGCGGCGCTCGATGCGGCCGGCATCCGTGTGCTCGCGAACGAGCACGCCGTGCTGTCCGGCCCGTTCGACGACATCGCGATCTGCGGACTGGAGGACGCGACGCGCGGCGAACCGAGAGCCGATCACGCCTTGGACGCGGCAACCGGCGCGCGCATCGTTCTGATGCATTCGCCCGAAGGCCTGCATGCGATCGGAGACCGCGAGTTCGATCTGGCCTTTTGCGGGCACACTCACGGTGGACAGATCGCGCTTCCCTGGGGCACGCCCATGGTCGTTCCGCCGGGCAGGTTCAACCGCCGCTTCGTAAAAGGACGCTTCGATCTGGCACGCGATGGCAGCGGCGAGAGCCGTGCGGGTCGCGCGCTCCTGGTGAGCGGCGGGGTGGGTTGCAGCACGATCCCGGTACGGCTGTTCGCAGCGCCGGAGGTGCACCTGTGCTTAATTATATGAGTGCGCCTCGACCGTAAACTGCTCTTGATCGCGCCGGCGATCGTGCTCGTGCTCGTCGTGGCCGGGATGCTGTACGCGTCCACGCAACTGCACCTGCTTGCCAAATCCGGCAGCGGTGCCGAGGATCGCGCCGAGTTCATCAACGCGGTTGCCGCCGGCAAAAAGCCTCTCAACGAACGGCAGGCGATCGAGTTGCTCCAGTGGGAGATCGAGGCCGAGACCAAGCGGACGGCGGCGATCGTCGCCAGCCGCGATCTGCTCATCGAGCTCTCGGCGATCGCGCTCGCGGCGTGCATCGTGCTCGGCATCGGAATTCGCGGCGTTCCACGCGAGCACTGGCCGCGCTTCGAGTGGCAGCGCGGGAGCGACACATGATTCGCGCGCGACACGTCGCCGGCGTGAGCCTGGCGATCGCGTGCTGCGCCGAACTGGCGATGGCCCAGCTCGATACGGGCGGCGATTCGCTTCCCGTCACCCGGTTACGGAGCGGCGTGACCGCGTACACGACATACAGCGGGTTGAACGATTCGGTGCGTGCCGTCGTGCGTGACAGCACAGCGTGGCTCGAGCTCTGGCGCGTGATCAATCGGCCGTTCCATCCCCCGCCACCGCTGCCGCCAGTGGATTTCGAGCACGACATGATCGTCATCGCGGCGCTCGGCGCACGTCCGACCGCGGGCTACGACATCGTGATCGAAGGCGCGCGCCAGGATTCGGCGGCCGTCGAAATCGCGCTGCGCAAACTGAGCCCGGCACCTGGATGTCCCGTATCCGCCGCCATGACCCAGCCGGTGGATCTGGCCACGATTCCCGCCAGTCCGCGCGCCGTTCGCTTTCGCGAGAAGAGCGTCGTCGTCCAGTGTGGTGCGCCATGAGAATGATTTCGAGATCGATGGTGATGCTCGCCGTCGCCGCGGCGCTCTCGATCCCCGCGGCCGCGCGCGCGCAACGGTGCCGTGGCTGCCAGGGTGAAGACACCGTAGCGCGCATGCATATCTGGCCCGCGGTGGGCATTCACGCCGGCATTCCGCAAAAAGCCTCGGCGGCGCTCGGGGTGCTCGTGGGCGCTGATTGGCAACGCAATGGCCGCGATCACTCGCGCAACGTCGCACTGTTCGCGGAGCCCGGCCTCGCCGCGGGGCGCGCGTCGCTCGCTTATGTCGAGGGCGGCTACGGGCACTTCGGCTCGGGCTTCGGCGTGGCCGCGACCGTCCTTCGGACGTGGAAGGATCCGCTCACGGCCAAACCGAACATGTCGTACGTCGGCGGCGAGGTGCTGCTCTGGCCGATCGTCTTCATCGGCCCACGCGTCGGCCTGTTTCACACCGTGTCCGGTACGGAGACGAACAAGCGCTGGTTCGTGAGCCTGGACCTCGGCATCGGACTGTAGCTCGTCCGCCGCACGAGCGACCGCATGAGCGACCGCATGAGCGACCGCATGACCCACCGGCTGTACTACACGGACGCATACCGCACCGAGTTCACCGCGACGGTCATCGACCGCGACGCCGATGGCACGCGCGTGTACCTCGACGAAAGCGTGTTCTATCCAACCTCGGGCGGCCAGCTGCACGATCTCGGTACACTTGGCGACGTCGCGGTCGTGGACGTGATCGACGAAGAGGATCGCGTCGCGCACGTGCTCGCGTCGCCGATCGGCGCGGAGGCGATCGATCGCCGGATCAGCGGCAAGATCGATTGGACGCGACGCTACGATCACATGCAGCAACACACCGGACAGCACCTGCTCTCCGCGGTATTCGACGATCTGTTCGGCGCGCGGACGGTGAGCGTACACTTTGGCGCCGACTACTCGACCCTGGATCTCGACGCCGAGTTCGTCACGCGCGATCAGTTCGTGAAGGCCGAGTCGCGCGCCAATGCGATCGTCGCCGAGGCGCGGCCAGTGACGATCACGTTCGAGGACGCGGCGACGGCGACGGGCCTGCGCAAGCCGTCGGATCGGCCGGGGCAGCTGCGCATCGTAACGATCGACGCGCTGGACCGAAGCGCCTGCGGCGGCACGCACGTCCGCTCGACCGCCGAGATCGGCGCCGTGCTTCTGCGATCGGTCGAGAAGATTCGAAAGGCGACGCGGGTCGAATTCGTGTGCGGCCAACGCGCGATCCGTCGCGCGCGGCGTGACTACGAGTCGCTCGGCCGCATCGCCGCATCGCTCACGTCGTCGATCGACGAGGCCGCGTCGGTGGTCGGATCGCAGAGTGAAAAAGTGAAAGAGCTGGACGGCACGCGGCGGAAGCTCGAGAAGGAGCTTGCTTCATTCCGCGCGCGCGAGCGCTACGAGAGCGCGACACCCGACGCGAGCGGAGTTCGAACGATCATCGTGCGCGACGCGACTTCGATCGACGAGTTGCGAAACTTTGCACAGGCAGCGCTTGCCCTTCCCAGAGTCGTCGTGGTCGGCGCGTTGACGTCGCCGGCGTCGATACTGATCGCGGCGTCGGAGGACTCAGGCGTTGACGCGGGGAAAGTCCTCAAGGAAAAGCTGACGGCGGTGGGAGGAAGAGGAGGAGGATCGCCGCGGATGGCGCAGGGCAGTGTGCCCGATGCTGTGGCGCTGGAAAGAGTCGTTGAGGAATTGAGAAGGGCGAACGGCTGACTGCGGGCGCAAACCGCGAAAGTGCCAAAGGGCGGGAGTGCCTAAGAACGGAAATGCCGAACGACGAAAGTGCCTAACGGCGTCAAGAGCGGAATTGCCAAAGAGCGGGAAACTACGAACGCGCTCTTTCTCGCCGTTTGGCATCTTCGCTCTTCACGACTTTTGGCATTCTCGCAGTTCGGCATTTCCGTCGTTTGGCACCCCCGCCGTTCGGCACCTCCGCGGTTTGCGCCCGCCCTCAGCCGTTCACAATCTCGCAGCTCCGCTCTTAGCCGCATTCTCCCATGCCTCGTCTACCGCCTTGTTCACTGTCTCCGCGTCGAGGCTGTCGAGTGTCGCCGCCGGGTGCTCGATGCTGACCCCCGGAGAATCGTACAGTCCCCATCGCTCCGTCGTCCCGCGGACGTACATCGCGACGCACGGCGTGCGAAATGCCGAGGCGGCGTGGGCGATGCTCGTGTCGGGCGTGAAGACGAAATCAGCCGCCGCCACCAGCGCGAATGCGTCGCGGATGCTCGGCGTTCGCACGAGCGTGCCCTGTCCCTGCTCCGCCACTCGAGTTGCGCGATCCATCTCGTGCGGTGCGCCGATCACGCGGAACGTCACGTCCTCATGGCGTTGACGGACGTGCCGCATGACCGCGACGTAGTTGTCCGTCGCCCAGCGACGAGGGACGATTCCGGCCGACACGTTGACGAGGACGCGGACCGAACCGGTTCGTTCGCCCCAGATCGCCTCCGCGTTCGCGCGCTCGGCAGCGGTCAGTTCGATCGTCGGATGGCGGTCGATCGTCGCCGGGTCGACGCCGAAGGCGCGCACGAGCGCGGCGAGCCGCTCGACCATGTGCGCGTTGGGGTCGGGCGACTCGGGCACGGTAACGTTGAAGGCGGCGTCGTTGCCGCGTCCCGCGATCCCGATGCGATAGCGCGCGCCGCTCGCGAGAATGAGGAGGAGCGTCGTCACCGACGGCGCCGTCACCATGCAATCGATGACCGCATCGTACTTCGCGGCGCGCAGACGGCGAGTCGTCGGCAGATAGCTCGCCAGTTGGTGCTTGTCGAAGGCGATCACCTCGTGCACCCAATCGCTCGCCTCGAGAATCGCGGCATTGGCCGGCGAGGCGAGCACATCCATCATGATGGTCGGGTGCGAGCGGGCGATCGCCCGCATGACGCCGGTGGAGAGAATCATGTCGCCGGCCCGGTCGTGCCGCAGAAACAGGACGCGATGCGGCCGCTCATCCCAGCGAGGCGGGCCTCCGGCGGAACGCCGCATGAGCGCGACGAGTATTCGAATCCAGAGCCCGCGCCACCAGAGCTCGAGGCGTTTGAGCCGCATTGTAAGGAATCTACGAGTGCCGAGGCCGCCTGTTGGCGTTTGCCCGTACCCCACTCATACTGTTTGGAGCATTCTCACAACTCACCCGCTCTGCCATGAATCGCCTACCTGTGCATGCGGTCCTGGTCGCTGGCGCGCTGACGTTGCCCGCGGCGGCCGCGCCGCAAGGGACGCCGGCCACATCCAGCCCGTCGATTCGGATACCGTTCGAGAAGTACACGCTGCCGAATGGTCTCACCGTGATCCTGTCCGAGGATCACACGACCCCCACGGTCGCCGTGGAGGTCATCTACCACGTCGGCTCGAAGAACGAGCTGGTGCGCCACACCGGGTTCGCGCACA
>DATISA010000252.1:0-40135 GCA_035469245.1 Gemmatimonadaceae bacterium | reverse complement strand
TGCTACGGGACATGATCGGGCTGCTGGCGCGCAATTGACGGCTGCGGCAAACCCGACATCGAACGAGCGGCCCGCCGTCAACCGCGGCCATTTTCCCGGCCGCCTACCCAGCGCGGTTAAACCCGACTAATTTTATCGGTTAGCTGAACCCGCCTGAAGCGTCGGCGGAAGCGACCGCGGTCAGGAGACGCGGCGTGGTCCGCAACTGGTTCGCCGGGAAAGAGTTGCGCTACCGGATCGGGAACGACGTTCGCATTCTCGATCGCACCGCGACCAACGGGCCCAAGCGCAGCGACACGTGGAGCATTCATGAGCAGTTCGATCGAATCACTCATCGGCCGAGAGTACCCGCACGGGTTCGTGACAGAGATCGAGGCGGACACCCTGCCGCCCGGGCTCAACGAAGACGTCGTGCGCGTCATCTCGGCGAAGAAGAACGAACCGCCGTTCCTGCTCGAGTGGCGGCTCAAGGCGTACCGCCGCTGGCTCACGATGAAGGAGCCGCATTGGCCGAACGTGACCTACGGTCCGATCGACTATCAGGCCGCGAGCTACTACTCCGCGCCCAGAACCAAGAAGCCGCTCGGAAGTCTGGACGAGGTGGACCCGGAGCTTTTGGCCACGTACGAGAAGCTCGGCATTCCACTTCACGAGCAGAAGATGCTCGCCGGAGTCGCGGTGGATGCGATCTTCGACTCGGTTTCGGTCGGAACGACGATGCGCACCGAGCTGGCCAAGCACGGCATCATCTTCTGCTCGCTCGGCGAAGCGATCCGCGAGCATCCCGATCTCGTCGAGAAGTACCTCGGCTCGGTCGTGCCCTACAGCGACAACTTCTTCGCCGCGCTCAACAGCGCCGTGTTCTCCGACGGCTCGTTCGTCTACGTGCCCAAGGGCGTGCGCTGCCCGATCGAGCTGTCGACGTATTTCCGGATCAACTCGGCCGACACCGGCCAATTCGAGCGGACGCTCATCGTCGCCGACGAGGGCGCGTACGTGAGCTACCTCGAGGGCTGCACGGCGCCCAAGCGCAGCACGCACCAGCTGCACGCCGCCGTGGTCGAGATCGTGGCGCTGCCGAATGCGACGGTCAAGTACTCGACCGTTCAGAACTGGTACGCCGGCGACAAGGAAGGCCGAGGCGGCATCTACAACTTCGTCACCAAGCGCGGCAAGGCAATGACGAACGCCAAGATCTCGTGGACGCAGGTCGAGACGGGATCGGCGATCACGTGGAAGTATCCGAGCGTGATCCTGCAAGGCGACAACGCCGTGGGCGAGTTCTACAGCGTTGCCGTCGTGAACAACCACCAGCAAGCCGACACCGGGACGAAGATGATCCACATCGGCCGCAACACGAAGTCGACGATCGTCTCCAAGGGCATTTCGGCGGGCCAGGGGAACAACTCGTATCGTGGGCGCGTGCAGGTGCTGCCCCGCGCGACGGGCGCCCGCAACTACACGCAGTGCGACTCGATGCTCGTCGGCAACCGGTGCGGCGCGCACACGTTCCCGTACATCGAGGTCGGCAACAACAGCGCGATCGTCGAGCACGAGGCGTCGACCTCCAAGATCGGCGAAGACCAGATCTTCTACCTCAAGCAGCGCGGTCTCTCGGCCGAGCAGGCCGTGTCGATGATCGTGTCCGGGTTCTGCAAGGAAGTCTTCAAGGAGCTGCCGATGGAGTTCGCGCTCGAGGCGCAGGCGCTCCTTGGCATCACGCTCGAAGGGTCCGTCGGCTGAGCAATCGACATACTCCCCATGCCCCTACTCCAGATCTCCGATCTTCACGCCAACGTTGGCGATAAGGAAATTCTCAAGGGTCTCGATCTCGCGGTGGACGCGGGCGAGATCCACGCTGTCATGGGCCCGAACGGCTCCGGCAAGAGCACGCTGGCCCAGGTGCTGGCCGGGAATCCGGCCTACGAGGTGACGAGCGGCTCGGTGACGTACGACGGCCAGGACCTCCTCGCCATGGCGCCGGAGGCGCGTGCGCAGGCGGGCATCTTCCTGGCGTTCCAGTATCCGGTCGAGATCCCCGGCGTGTCGAACGCCTACTTCCTGCGCGCGGCGTACAACGAGATTCGCAAGGCGCGCGGCGAGGACGAGGTGGATCCGCTCGAGTTCGCGGACGTCATGGAGGAGAAGCTCGCGCTGGTCGACATGGAGCCGTCGATGCTCAACCGCTCGGTGAACACCGGCTTTTCGGGCGGCGAAAAGAAGCGCAACGAGATTCTGCAGATGGCCGTGCTGCAACCGCGGCTCGGCATCCTCGACGAGACCGATTCCGGGCTCGACATCGACGCGCTCCGCGTGGTGGCCGACGGCGTGAACAAGCTCAGGCGGCCCGACAACGCGACGATCGTCGTCACCCACTATCAGCGTTTGCTCAACTACATCGTGCCCGATTTCGTGCACGTGCTGGTGGCCGGCCGCATCGCCAAGTCGGGCGGCAAGGAGCTCGCGCTCGAGCTCGAGGAGCGCGGCTACGATTGGGTGGTCAGCCCGGCAGGAGCCGCCGCGTGACGGCGCCGGTCGTGATCGGCGCGGGCTCGGGCGCGGAGTCGTACGTCGCGGCGTTCGAGGACGTGACCGAAGGCACGAGCGTGCCGCCGGCGATCCAATCGATCCGCCGGGCCGCATTCGAGCGCTTTGCGTCGCTGGGCTTCCCCACGACCAAGAACGAGGACTGGCATTTCACGAGCGTGTCGCCGATCGCCGAGCAGGAGTTCACGCCGCTGGTGGCGGCGAGCGGCAACGTGTCGCGCGACGATCTGGCGCCATTCACGTTCGGCGCGAGCGGTTGGTACTCGCTCGTATTCGTGAACGGCCGCTTCGCCGCCGAGCTATCGGACTGCGCCAAGCTGCCGACGGGGCTTCGCGTTTGGGACCTGGCGACGGCGTGGACCAAGGCACCCGAGGTCGTGGATCGTGTCGGCAAGCTCGCCTCGTACGACACGCAGGCGTTCACCGCGCTTAATACCGCGTTCATGTTCGACGGCGCGGTGGTACAGATCGCGCCGGAAACGGAGCTGGACCGTCCGATTCACCTGCTGTTCGTGACCGATGCGACCGCCGCCAAGGCGATGATGCATCCACGCAACCTGATCGTCGCCGGCCGGCACTCCAAGGCGACGATCATCGAGAGCTACGTCTCGACGAGTGACGCGATGTACTTCACCAACGCCGTGACCGAGGTCTCGGTGGGCGAGGGTGCGACGCTGCGCCACTACAAGATGCAGCGTGAGGGCGCGCGCGCCTTTCACGTTGGAACGATCGAGGTGAATCAGGCGCGCGACAGCCATTATGTGTCGTTCTCGCTCGCCACTGGGGGCGAGCTGACCCGTACGAACGTCTACACGACGCTCGACGGCGAGGGAGCCGGTGCGACGCTCAATGGGTTGTACATGCTCGACGGCGAGCAGCACTGCGATCACCAGACGCAAATCATCCACGCCCAACCGAACTGCTTCAGCCGCGAGCTGTACAAGGGCGTGCTCGACGGACGCTCGCACGGCGTGTTCAACGGCAAGGTGTTCGTGCACCCCGTCGCACAGAAGACCGACGGCAAGCAGACCAACAACACACTGCTCCTCTCCGAAACAGCACAGATCGACACCAAGCCGCAGCTCGAGATCTTCGCCGACGACGTGAAGTGCACGCACGGCGCGACCGTTGGCCAGATCGACCAGATCGCGCTCTTCTACCTCAAGAGCCGCGGCATTCCAAACACGCTCGCGCGCCGGCTGCTCACGTACGCCTTCGCCGCGGACGTGCTGGAGACGATCGAGCTCGAGGAAGTCCGAGAGGGCCTGGAGCGGATGACACTGGAGCGGTTCGTGTGAGCTCGAGGGCTGGAAGGCTCGAGGGCTCGAAGGTTCGACGTGTTCAATTAACAAGTCCTCGACGAACGCACTCTCGATCAACGAGGCCTCGAGCCTTCGAGCCATCGAGTCGAGCCCTCGAGTCCTCGAGCCTTCGAGCCCTCTAGATGTCCTCCGAAGCGCTCTATCAGGAGCTCATCCTCGAGCACAACCGGAAGCCGCGGAACTTCCGGGAAATGGAGGACGCTGACCGTCGGATCGAAGGGCACAATCCGCTGTGCGGCGACGCCCTCACGCTCTGGGTGAAACTCGACGGTGACACGATCGCCGACGTCAGCTTCAAGGGGCAGGGGTGCGCCATCTCGAAAGCATCGGCGTCGCTCATGACCGCCGCGGTCAAAGGGAAGAGCCGCGCCGACGCCGAGGCCTTGTTCGACAAGTTTCACCATCTCGTCACCGGAACGCTTCCCGAGTCGGAGCAGACTGCACTCGGACCACTGCGCGCGCTCGGCGGCGTATCGCGATTCCCGCTGCGCGTGAAGTGCGCGAGCCTGGCGTGGCACGCGCTGCACGCCGCGCTCGAGTCCAACGAGAGCTCGATCAGCACCGAGCGCGAAGGGCCGGAGCCGCCGCCGCTGGAGGGCGCGTGAGCGAGTTCGAATACCTTGCGGATACGATGGATCTGCCCGAAGGGGCGCTGCTCGGCGTCACACGATCGAGCGGCGAGGAGATCTGTCTCTTCAACTACCGCGGCTCCATTGGCGCCGTCGGCAACGTGTGCACGCACGCGGAGTTTCTGATGTCCGACGGAAGCCTGGTGAACAGCGGCATGATCGAATGCCTGTGGCACGGGGCGCGATTCGACCTGAGGACTGGCCGCGTCTGTCGCGGACCCGCGTCCGATTCGCTGCCCGTGTATGCCGTGCGAATCGATGGCGCGCGCATACTCGTGGGCCCGCGCGAGGCGGCGGCATGATCGTCGACCGCGCCGATTTTCCGCTGCTCGCCGCGAATCCGGAGCTGCACTACCTGGATTCCGCCGCCACCTCGCAGAAGCCGCACGTCGTGCTCGACGCGATGGTGCACTACTACACGCACGATAACGCCAATCCGCACCGAGGCGCGTACGCGCTGTCGGCGCGCGCCACCGAGCGGTATCACGCGGCGCGCGAACGGGTGGCGCGGTTCGTCGGCGTGCGCGATACCGCGCGGCTCATCTTCACGCGCGGTACCACGGAGTCACTCAACCTCGTGGCGGCGGCATGGGGACGGCCGAACGTGCGCGCCGGCGACGAGATCGTGCTCACCGGGCTCGAGCATCACGCCAACTTCGTCCCGTGGCAGCAGCTTGCTCGCGAGGCCGGCGCATCGCTCCGCATCGCGCGGCTCACCTCCGACGGACGCATCGACCTCGAGCACGTCGACTCGCTGGTCGGTCCGCGGACCAGGGTGCTCGCGTTCAGCCACGTGTCGAACGCGCTCGGCACGATCAATCCCGTGAACGAGCTGAGCGCGATCGCGCGGCGCGTCGGTGCCGTCGTGGTATGCGACGGCGCGCAGGCGGCGCCGCATCTCCCGCTCGCCGTCGACGAGCTGGACGTCGACTTCTACGCGTTCAGCGGTCACAAGATGCTGGGGCCGATGGGTTGCGGCGTGCTCGTCGGCCGGCGTGCGCTGCTCGAGGAGATGCCGCCCTACCAAACGGGCGGCGACATGATCGAGTTCGTGGGCGACGAACGGACCACGTGGAACGTGCTTCCTCACAAGTTCGAGGCAGGGACGCCGAATGTCGGCGACGCCGTGGGATTGGCCGCGGCGTGCGACTACCTCGACCGGCTCGGGATGCCGGCCGTCCGCCAGCACGAGCAGGCCTTGACCGAGCTCGCGACTGCCAGGCTCGGCGGCTTGCCCGACGTTCGCATTTACGGCCCGGAGCCCAGGACACGCAGCGGCGTCGTGAGCTTCACGGTGGGCGACATTCACCCCCACGACTTGGCGACGATCCTCGACGAGGTGAACGTCTGCGTGCGCGCTGGCCACCATTGCGCCCAGCCACTGATGAGGCGGCTCAACGTGCCGGCCACAGCCAGAGCGTCATTCTACATCTACAATACGGAATCCGACATTGACGCGCTCGTCGCCGGTGTGGAGCGGGCGCGACGGATTTTCGGATCGGCGCACGACTGAACGGGCGGCGGGCGGCGGGCGGCGAACCCCCTACGGCAGACCCTCTGGGCGACGCGTATATTCGACTGAAGGAGCCACTTTCCCGAGCGCACCGATGTACGCCATCGCCATCCTCCGTTATCGCCGCCCGCTCGACGAAGTCGTCGAGGTCACGGAGCAGCACCGCGAGTACCTGCGCGATCTGCAGGATGAGGGTTTGCTCATTGCGTCAGGCCCGACCGATCCGCGCACCGGGGATATCCTGCTGCTCAACGTTCCGGACGACGACGTGGCAGGATCGCTCGACCACGTGCGAGACGGCGATCCGTACGTGACGTTCGGACTCGCGCAGTACGAGGTCATCCCGTGGGCCGTGGGAATCGGCAAGGAAGATCTCGACGCGGTCGCCGCGCGGCAGCACGCCGCGCGCTGAGCGGGCCGTAAGGCCCGCGTCAGGGAGCGCCGTCGCCGCGCACCTGCCGGCCGGAGAACACCAGCGTCCGTAGACCGACCGAGGCGAACGGAATCGCCCGTGCCGCTGGCAGCAGCGCCGCGACGGGCGCGCCTTCGATCGTCTGCTCGCCGCGCAACGCGTCGCCGAACGTCGTCGTCGGATGGCTCGCCACGATCGCGGCCCGCGTCTGATAGGCCAGGTTGAATCCCGCGGCGTCGGTCATCGTGATCCCGGCGGCCGACGAGCAACCATAGCCGCCCATCACCGTCGACCAGGCGCAGGTGTGATGGAAGCCAAGGTCGTGCAACAGCTCGTGGCTCATCAAGCTGCGGCTCGACAGGAAGGAGTTGAGACGCACTCGCGTCTTGGCGGCGATCATGTTCTGCGTGCCGTTCTCCCAGATCCAGTTGCTGTAGCCGGAGAAGCCGGTGAGTGTACTATCGACCCACACCAGCACCGCCTTGGGCGAGTAGCCATTGGCATCTGGCGGCGTGAGCGAAGAGAAGTTCACGGGCTTGAAGAGCGGCCGTCCGAGATCGGCCTCCATCTGATGGATCACCGTCCACAGCGCCGTGGAGTCGGTGGCGGTGATGGGCGACGTGGTCGCGGTGTGGTTGAAGGCGAGCGGAATCGGGAAGTCCGCCGCCGACCAGAGCGGCACGATCCCGGGAATCCAGACCTGCGGGAAGAAGCTGTTGCAGTTCGCGTTCGTGTCGTCGAAGCAGACACGCGTGAAGGCAGACTGGAGACTGATCGAGACGGTCGACGTGCCGTAGGTCGGCGACGTGAACGTCTCCGATTCGGGAACGAGCAGCGGGTGGGTCGCCGCCGTCGTTGCGACGGCAGCGCGGACCGGCTTGGCGATCGGATGGTAGATCCGCGGCCTGGCGTTGTCGTCGACGAGTAGCGTCACCGAATCGGCCGCTCCCTGTGGAAGCGGCGCCGCGAGGCTGAACGCGCCAGAGCCGTCGACCGTCGTGGAGAAGGTTTGCATGCTCGCGCCGGAGCCGGTTCTGATCGCGAACGTCAGATTGGCGAACGGACCTGCCGCCGGACTGACCAGACTCCCGGCGACCGTCGTTGGCGACACCACGCTCACCGTCGTCGACCCGATGATGTTCTGCGAGCCGGCCGTGATGGCCGCGGTCCCCGCGCTCACACCGGTGACGAGACCCGACGGGGACACCGTGGCGATCGCGGGATTAGACGACTGGAATGTGAATTGTTGCACGACGATCGGCTTGCCGCGCTGGTCGATACCCTCGGCCGCCGCCTGCGCCGAACCGCCGATCGCCGCGAGCATCGGCGCCGGCGTGACCACGATCCTGGTGAGGGCGCGGGCTTCGACCGTCAGGGCGGCCGACGCCGACTTGCCGTCGGCCGAAGCGGAGATCGTCGCCGACCCGGGCGCTACAGCCAGCACGGTGCCGTCGCTCGACACGGTGGCAACCGCCGCATTGGACGTCGACCAGACAAAGGTCTTTCCCGCAATCACCTCGCCGGCGTCGTTCCTGGCGAATGCCGTCAACCGCGTGGTCTCGCCAGGAAGCAGCGCGGAAGCCGGGGCGTCTCTGACCTCGACCACGGCGACCGTCGCAGCGAGCACGGTCAGCTGCGCCGAGCCTACGATGCCGTCGATCGTGGCGCGGATCGTGGCCTGCCCGGGCGCGACGCCAGTCACGACCCCCGCCGGCGTGACGCTGGCGACGGCGGCGTCCGAGGTGGACCAGGACGTTGTCCGGCCGGCGACCACAACGCCCTTCTTGTCCAGTGCCGTCGCGTTGAAGTTCGCCGTCGCGCCGACGAAAATCGTCGGCGTGGACGAGTTGACGGACACGGTGGCGACGACCGGCCTGTCGCTGCCCGTGGGTTTGTCGCTGCCGCCCGAACAGGCCGCGACCAGGAGTGCCAGCCCGATGGCGGCCGACCGACGACGGAAGTTCATCGGAGTATGATGCAAGGCCGCTCGGTGGTCTGGAAGTCTCGCGATTCGAGCCGCACACTTATGCGCATGGCGATGCCAGTCCGGTATCTCGGCGCAATTCCGCTCGCGGTCATGCTGGTCTCGACCGCGTGCCGTCGTGAAGCGACGACGGCGGTGGCGCTGATCGAGGAGGCACCGCCCCTTCCCGCCCCCGCGGCTTCGTCGCGCTTCAGCGTCCCGCTCGACTTCGACTTCACCGCCGTGCTCCGCACGGTCGAGCGGGTCGTGCCGCGCACGTTCGGCTCGATGGACAGCGTGCGCGTGGCCGACAACGACACGCGGCGGCACTTCGCCTTTCAGGCCGATCGCTCGCCGTTTGCCGCGTTCGCGGACTCCAACCACGTGCACCTGCAGGCGACGCTGGCGTACGCGGTGCGTGGCTGGTACAAGCCGTTCGTCGGGCCAACGATCGGTGCCGGATGCGGCGGTGATGTGAACACACGCCCCCGGATCGTCGTCGAGCTCGCGGCGCCGTTGACACTCACCGAGAACTGGCATCTCGCCTCGCGCTCGCGGATCGTTCGCGTCGAGCCGGCGTCGACGCTGCCGCAGGATCATTGCAGCGTCAGCATCCTGCGCCGCGACATCACGCCCCGCGTCGTCGAGGCGGCGCGCAAGGGCATCAGCGACCACCTGCGCGACATCGATCGCAAGGTCGGCGAAGTCGATCTCACGCCGCGCGTCACGCAATGGTGGGGCATGCTCTCGCGGCCGATCCGGCTCACCAATGGCGTGTGGCTGCTGCTCGGCCCCGAGCGGCTGGCGATGGGGCGAGTGGGCGGCCACGGGCACGTCGTGCGCGTGCCCGTGACGCTGGCCGCGCGGCCGCGAATCGTCACGTCGGCCGACATCCCCCGCGTCGACACGACCGCCCTGCCGCCACTCGGGAAGGACAGCGTCGCCGACGGCTTTCACATCCTGATCGACGGCATCATCGACTACCCGTCCGCGTCGCGCGTCGTCACGCGGGCGCTCGCCGGCAAGCGCGTCACCGAGGCCGGCCGAACGGTCACGGTGGACACGGTGATCGTACGCCCGGCGCCAAAAGGCCGGCTCATCGTGGTCGTGTCATTCTCCGGCGACGCGCACGGCATGCTCCACTTCATCGGCACGCCATTGATCGACGCGAAGCGCGGCGAGATCACGGTGCCGGACCTCGACTACAATCTCGAGACCGACAGTCAGCTCATCAACACGTACTCGTGGGTGCGATCCGACGCCCTGCGCGCCGCGCTTCGCGAAAAGGCCCACGTGCCGGTCGGGGACGCGCTGGGCCGCGGCAAAGAGCTGCTGCTCAAGGGGCTCAACCGGCAGGTGGGCAAGGTGATGACGCTGTCGGCGACGGTCGATTCAGTGGCGGTGAAAGGACTGTACGTCACCCGCGGCGGACTGGTCGTGCGCGGAGAGGCGAGCGGGAAGGCCGGAGTGCTCGTCCGGCAGCAATGAACGGCTACCGCGCGCCGATCCGCTTCAACACGTCGTACGTGAAGTCGAGCCCCTGGTCGAAGGCGGATATGAGTATTCTCTCATCCTTCACGTGCGCCCGCACGTCGTTCGTGGCGATGAACAGGCCGTTGAATCCGTAGACCGGGACGCCGGCATTGCGCAGAAACAATCCGTCCGTGGCGCCGGTCTCCATGATCGGCACGATCGGCACGTTGCCCCAGATCGCCTTCACCGACGCGTCGACCGCGCCGAAGACGTCCGGCCGCAGCGGCGACGCGGGGCTCGGATGCGCGGTGTCGGTGGGCGCCAGATGCACGCTCGTGTCGTTGATCACGCGCACGAGCGCCTTCTCGACCGCCGTGGGATCCGCTCCCGGTAGCATGCGGCAGTTCACCGTCGCGCGCGCGGTCTGCGGGAGCGCGTTCGGCGCGTGGCCGCCCTCCAGCATCGTCGCTACGCACGTCGTCCGCATGAGCGCGTTGTAGAGCGGCGTCTTGCTGAGGCGAGCGATTGCCGCGGGATCAGCCGCTCCGGCGGCCACTTTGCGCATGTCCGCGGCGGCGGCCGGCGGCACCGTCGCCGCCGCTTTGCCGAAGTACGCCTTCACGACGTCGTTTGGCTGCGCCGGGAAATCGTACGCGCCGATTCGCTCCAGTGCGCGCGCCAGCGCGTAGATCGCGTTGTCCTTGCGTGGCAGCGAGCTGTGGCCGCCGGGGTTCTTCACCGTGAGGCTGACGGAATGAAAGACCTTTTCAGCCGCCTGCACGTCGAACAGCGTCGGCTTGCCGTTCTCGAGCTCTCCCCCGCCCGCATCGACGTTGACGGTGTACTCGGCGTCGATCAGGTCGCGTTTGTTCTTCAGCAGCCACTCGACGCCGTTGTACGGCATTCCCCCTTCTTCGCCCGCCGTGAGCGCGAGAACCAGATCGCGATCGGGGACGAATTTCTCCTGCTTGAGGCGGAGCAGCGCGGTGACGAGCATCGCCGCACCGCCCTTTTGATCCTGGGTCCCTCTTCCATAGAAGTACCCGTCGTGCTCCGTCAGCTTGAACGGATCGTATGTCCAGTCCTCGGGCTTGGCTTCCACGACGTCGAGGTGCGCGAGAAGGAGCACGGGCTTGTGCGCGCCGCTTCCGCGGTAGCGAACGATCAGGTTGCGATTTTTCGGCGTGGGGCCGACCACCTGAAGGTCGGCATCGGGAAATCCTGCGTCGTGAAACCGCACCTGAAGCTGCTCGGCCGCGGTGGACGTGTTGCCGCTCGAGCCGGTGGTGTTCGTTTCGATCAGCTCGCGCAGGATCGCATGGCCGAGCTGGTGGAATGTCGTGGGCGCTTGCTGTGCGATCGCTACGCGAGCGAGAACGACAAGAGCCGTGGTCGCGACGTATCTCATGGCCGAACTCCCGCCAGCGCCGCGACGAGCAGCGCCGCCCACTGCGGTCCGACGTAGCCGTTGGCGCCATCGTCGTACCACTCACCGAGCGAATGCGCTCCCTCGGCGGTGCCACCGCCGCCGATCCTTATCGCCGGAATGCCGAGGCTGATCGGGATGTTGGCGTCGGTGCTGGAAGCCCCCGTCGTCGACGTGAAGCCGAGCGCCTTGCCCGCGGCGATCGCCGTCTGGACGATGCGCGCCGAATCGGACTGAGCGCCCGTGGGCCGAATGCCGATCGTGTCGATGACGAGACTGAGCCGCGCGCGATCGGCGCGCGGTCCCTTCCAGCGCCCGTTCTCGGCGGCCAATGCGTCGCGGACGATCTTCTGTACCAGTGCATCGACCGCCGCGAGCGACTTGGCGTCCTCGGAGCGCATGTCGACTTCCATCGACGCTTCGCCGGCGATCGAGTTGACCGACGTGCCACCCTGAATGACGCCGACGTTGAACGTCGTCTTTGGCGTCGTCGGCGCCTGGATCTCTGAGTTTCCGGCGATGGCGCGACCGAGGGCGTGAATCGGGTTCGGAATTCCGAACGCACCGTAGCTATGTCCGCCCGGTCCCTTGTAGGTGATTCGGTATCGATCACTCCCGACGGCGCGGCTCGCGATGCCGAGCCCCGTGTCGTCGACCGAGATGAAGTAGTCGATCTTGCCCTTGAGCTCCTTCCCGAACAGGTAGCGCATCCCGCGCAGGTTGCCCGGTCCTTCCTCACCGACGTCGCCGACGAAATACACGGTGCCGATGGTCTGGATGCCGGCTTTCTGAAACGCGCGAGCGACCGCGAGCACCACGGCCAGGCCGCGGTCGTCGTCGCCGATACCCGGAGCACGAAGCTTGGTGCCGTCACGCTTCACGGCCACCTCCGTGCCTTCGGGGAAAACGGTGTCGAGGTGGCCGGCGATCACGACCGTCGGGCCGTTGCCGGTCCCGCGTCGCTCGGCGATGACGTTGCCTACCGAATCGACACGAACATTGGTGAAGCCGAGCGCCTCGATGCGGCGTTTGAATTCGGCGGCGCGACGGGACTCCTTGAACGGCGGCGACGGGATTTGCGTGAGCTCGATCTGCTGCTGCACGGTCCAGGCGTTGTCCGCCTTGAGCAAGTCGAGCGCGGCGCGGACTTTGGCATCAGACGTGGGAAGCGGGAGAGCACTTTGAGCGGCGAGAGGCGCGGCGAGAAGCAGCGCCGGCAGGGCCAGCACGCTGGCGAATGTTTGGCGGGTCATGGCACCAACGTACGAGGCGGACGTCCAAGCGTGAAGGCCGGCCCTAGAGCATGCCCCTGTTGCGACTCCAGACCGCGGCGGTGAGCGCGGTGGCGAAAGCGACCCAGCCGAGGTAGGGAACGAGCAGGGCGGCCGCGACGCGGGAAAAGCGCGAGAACGCGATCATGGTAGCGACGATGAAGATCAGCAGCACGATGATGTCGGCGAGCGCCAACGCGCCGTTGCGCCACGCGAAGAAGATCCACGTCCAGAGCGTGTTGATCGCCAGCTGCAGAACGAAGAGCGTGAGTGCCGCGCGGGCGCCGCTCCATCCCGCGGCCCGCCAGACGAGCCAGGCCGCGATCCCCATCAGGATGTACAACAGCGTCCAGACGGGCCCGAACAGCCAGCCAGGCGGCGCCCACGCAGGACGAACGAGCTGGTTGTAGAAGCTGCCCGCGTTCACCGACGCGACTGCGCCAATCGCGCCCGCGAGGAGACTCACGGCGATCCAAGCGATGAGTGAAACGAGGGCCATGATGGGCGGCATCGTAACCCCCGGCCACGATGTGTGATCCGGGTCGCTCGCGATCTACCGCACGAACCGAGCCTTGGTGATCAACACAGGTGCACCGCCGTCGCCTTGAAACCGGCAACGACTTCCTTTCCCGGCGCGAGCGACAGTTCGCGAACCGAGCGTGCCGTGACCGCGGCGACGATCGGCGTTCCGCTCACGTCGACGGTGACGCGTGTAATGGCGCCGTTTGGAATGATCTCCAAAATGCGTCCTCGAAATTGATTCTGCACCGACGACATCGCCGGCTCGGTGGACAACGACACTTCTTCCGCCCGGATGACAGCGTGCGTCGGCCCGGGCACGACGTCGCCCAGCGCGTAGAAGGTGAGCGCGCCCGTGGTGAACGCCACTGGCAGCCGGGCGAACGCCGAGTCGGAGGCGTCGAGCCAGTCGGGCGGCTCGGCGCGAATCGGCCGCGCCGTGCCGGCGAACACGTTCTCCGCGCCGAGAAAATCCGCGATGTACGCCGAGGCGGGTTTGCGGAACACGACTTCCGGATCGCCCTTTTGCACGACCTTGCCGCGATCGAGCATGATGGCGACGTCGCCGAGGAGCCCCGCTTCGCCGAAGTCGTGGGTGACCTGCAGCACGGTGAAGCGGCGCTCGTAGTACAACGCGCGCAACTGCCGCCGGGCAAAGGTTCGCGTGCGCGGATCGAGCGCGCTGAACGGCTCGTCGAGAAGCAGCACCTCGGGCCGGCGCGCGAGCGCGCGGGCGATGGCGACGAGTTGGCGTTCGCCGCCGCTCAGCGATGCGACGGCACGGCCGGCGAGCGCGTCGACCTCGAAGCGTTCGCTGACGTCGTCGGCCGCGAGCCTGCTCACCGCGCCATACGCGACGTTCTCGCGCACCGTGAGATGCGGAAAGAGATACGCGTGCTGATAGACGATCCCGAGCCGGCGTCGCTCGGGCGGCGCGTTGGTGAGATCTTCGCCACCGAGCATCACCTTGCCGGAAGCGACCGGCACGACGCCGGCGATCGTCTCGAGCAGCGTCGTCTTGCCCGAGCCGGCAGGGCCGATCACGACGCCGTAGGCGCCCTGCGCCACATCGAACGAGATGTCGGTGAGCCGAAAGTCTCCGGCATTCGCGTTGACCAGTTGGAGCCCGATCATCGCGACGGTCAGCGCCCGCGCGCGTCGCCCGCGCGCAGCGCACGCAACGCGGCGAGTGGAATGAGGGCGAACAAAACGAGCACCGCCGCGGCGGGCAGCGTTTCGCTCAAGCCAAAGCTCGTGAAGCGATCGTAGCTCAACACGCTCACGACCTTGGGATTGTACGTGAGAATGACGATCGCGCCGAACTCGCTCACGGCGCGCGCCCACATCACGACGGCCGCCGCGGTGAGTCCGCGCGCCGAAAGGGGCAGCGTCACCCGTCGGAACGCGCGCCAGGCATCATCGCCCAGCGTGCGGGCGACGGATTCGTAACGGGCATCCACGCGCGCGAACGCTTCGCGGGCCGCGCTCACGTAGAGCGGCGCCGATACGAACAGCATCGCGCACACGATGCCGATCGGCGAACCCGCAACGCGAAGCCCGGCCGCGTAGAGCGCGCCACCAACCGGACTGCCGCGCCCGAGCACGAGCAGCAGCGCAATGCCGGCGACGGGATGCGGAATGACGAGCGGCAGATCCATCAACGCGGCGAGCAGCGCGCGGCCGGCGAATCGTCGGCGCGCGAGCAGGTACGCCACTGGCGTTCCGCCGATCATGCCGAGGGCGGTGGCGATGGTCGCCGTCGCCGCGGTGAGGCCGAGCGAGGCGAGGAGCTCGCCGTCGGAGCGAAGCGACCCGATGCCGCGCACGCCGCCGGATGCCACGAGGCCCGTGACGGGCGCCAGTATGAAAAGTAGAAAGAGAGAGCTGCAAAGCGCGACGAGGACGGTCAGCGCCGCGCGACGCGCGGGGCTCGGCCGCCAGGGCTCGGGCGACGCATCGAGACGGACGGCCGCCGGCTCAGCGCCGGGTTGCGCCACGAAGCTCAACCGGCACTCCGGTTCCGGCCACGATGGGATGCTCGAGCATGTCGACGTGCGCGGCGCGAAGCTTCGCAACCGTGGCGGGCGATGTCAAAAACTCCAGGAACCTGGACGCGGCGGAGGGATGCGGTGCTCCCGCCGGCACCGTCAGTCCGTACAGAATCGGTTCGCCGGTGAACGTCACCGTCGATCCTGGCTTGGCCCCGCGGATTTTCGCCGAAGCCTTCGCGTACTCCGCCACGCGCTTCGGATCGCCGAGGTCGATGACGGCGGGCAGTTGGATGAACCGGAACCCATTGGATTCGGCGACCGATTGGTAATCGTAGATGTAGTCGAGTTCGCCGGTCGCAAGAAGCGCCGCGAGCTCCGCCGCATTGGGCCGCATGTTGCGCGGCGGCGCGTGCTCCAGCAGCGACTTCGCGAGCCCGGGGACATGATAGTGCCGCTCGGCGAGCTGCAACATGATGAGCGTTCGGTAGCCAACCGGCGCGAGATTGGGATCGGTGCGGCCCACCTCGACGTCGGCGCGCTGCAGGACCCTGGTCCAGTTGGAGGCGTCGATCTCGTTCGCGTGCTTGGACTTGGACGTGTAGGCCACGACCATTCGGTTCCGAGCGACTTCGGCATACCAGGTTGCGTATTTCGGAACGAGCATCCTGGGAAAGACATCGGCGTCGGCCAGCCACAGGACGTCGGGGATGCGATGCAGCTCGGTGATCTTTCGGACATGCTCGAGCGACGCACCGCTTTCCCGCTCGATCACGACGCCGGTTCTGGCGGCGAAGTCGTCCAGCAACGGCTGAATCGGCTTGGCGAGGCTGGCGGCGACAAAGAGCACCAGGGTGTCGGCGAACGCAAAGGCCATGAAGGAAAAGAAAGCCTGCGGCGGAACCGCGCGCCACGCCGGAAACTCCTGTCGGTTCAGCCGCGTCAGGACAATCGGCCCTTGCCGGCACACGGCACTTGTACTAATGTGTTAGTACAATTCCCTCGCTTCCTCCCCTCGGCGCTCACATGTCAGACCTCGCTGTCGACATTCGCAATGTCGTGAAGCGATACGAGAACCACATCGCCGTTCGCGATCTTTCCCTCCAGGTTCCGCGTGGGTCGGTGTACGGACTGCTCGGTCCCAACGGCGCCGGAAAGACGACCACGATCCGCATGATCCTCGACGTGATCCTTCCCGACTCGGGCACGATCACGATCTTCGGTCATCGCAACACCGATCCCGGCATCCTCGACCGAGTCGGCTATCTCCCCGAGGAGCGCGGTCTGTACAAGAAGATGCAGGTTCGCCGCGTGCTGCTGTTCCTCGCGGAGCTCAAAGGCATCAAGCCGTCCGACGCCAATCATCGCATCGATGAATGGCTCGAGCGGTTCAGCCTCGTGACGCCGGAGAAGAACTGGGGCGAGGCCAAGGTGGACGAGCTGTCGCGCGGCATGCAGCAGAAGGTGCAGTTCATCGCCACGCTGCTCCACGAGCCGGATCTCATCGTGCTCGACGAGCCGTTCAGCGGCCTCGATCCGATCAACGCGCAGGCATTGAAGGACGCGGTGCTCGAGCTCAAGCAGCGCGGGAAGACCGTGATCTTCAGCACGCACGTGATGGACAACGCCGAAAAGATGTGCGATTCGGTGTGTATCATCGCGCGAGGCGAAAAGGTCCTCGACGGCACGCTGGCGTCGGTGCGAAGCTCGGCGGGCGTGCGGAACGTGGCGCTCGGACTCGCCGGCGGCACGCAGAACGGCGTGGGTGCGGTGCTCCGGGACCGCTCCCTCGTCCGCCGGTTCGACGACAACACCAATTTCTTCGAGATCGAGCTCGCGCCGGACGCCGACTCGCAGCTGCTGCTGCGCCGGCTGATCGACGCCGGCGCGAACATCGAGCGGTTCGAGCTCGTGCAACCGTCGCTGCATCAGATCTTCCTTCAGCGCGTCGGCGCGAGCGGCGTCGAGACGGGGATGTCGGGCCATGGATAAGAAAATGCTCATCGTCACCAAGCGCGAGTACATGGAACGCGTGCGTTCGCGCTGGTTCGTCGCCGTCACGCTGCTCGTTCCGGTTGTGATCACGGCGGCGACGCTCTTTCCGATGTACATCGCCTCGCGGAGCGGCGCGTCGAACTCCGTTCGCCACATCACGATCCTCGACGCGACGGGCGCCGGGCTCGGCGAGCGCGTGGCCAGATCACTCATGACCGACAGCACGCTCGCGCCCGTTGCGGGCGACACGGTGGCGCCGCGGGTCGTGAACGTGACGCCCGCCGAGCTCCCGGCCCGCGAGCAGGCGGCGGCCGCCGAGGTGCAGCGGCCGAATCACATCGCCGGCTACCTCGTGCTCACCGACAGCACACTGGCCGGAAAGTCGGCGCGCTATGCGGGCCGCAACGCCTCGACCATCGGCGACATGGACAAGCTGCGCACGGCCGTCCGGCAGGAAGTGATGATGACGCGGCTCGAGCGAGAGGGCGTGCGCAAGGAGATCGTGAACGACCTCGCCACCACGACGCTGCGGCTGAACTCGGAGCGGCTCACCGACCGCGGCCGCTCGGGCTCGGGCACGGCGGGAATCTTCGCCGGCATCAGCGTCGCCGTCCTCCTCTTCATGTCGATCGTCTTCCACGGCCAGAACATCCTGCGCGGCGTGCTCGAGGAGAAATCGACGCGCGTCGCCGAGGTCGTGCTGTCCAGCATCAAGCCGGAGACGCTGCTCGCCGGCAAGGTGCTCGGCGTGGGCGGCGTGGGACTGACGCAGCAGATCGCCTGGTTCGCCATCGCGGCGTACCTGATGAACTTCCTGGGCCCGATCATCACCAAAGGCGCCGCGAAGGGCGCGGGGGCTGCCGCCGCGGCCGCGACGGCCAACTCCAGCACGATGAGCAGCCTGTTCGGCGGGCTCTCGATCTCGGTGATCGCCGTGGCACTGGGGTTCTTCGTGATCGGCTTCGTGTTCTACGCCAGCCTGTACGCCGCCGCGGGCTCGATGGTCAACAGCGAGCAGGAAGCGCAACAGGCACAAATGCCCGTGATGATCCTGCTGATCAGCACATGGCTGCTGGTGAACCCGGTGCTGATCAACCCGAACAGCACGCTGGCGAACGTGCTCACCTGGCTTCCCTGGTCCTCACCGATCATCGTGCCGCTCCGCATGGGACTCACGACGCTGTCGCCGGTCGTGATCGTGGGCTCGATGGTCGTGACGATCTTCGGCTGCATTGCCTCGCTGTGGCTCTCGGCGAGGATCTACCGCGTCGGGATGCTCATGTACGGGAAGAAGCCGAGCTTTGCGGAAGTGGCCAAATGGATCCGCTACGCGTGAGTGTGCCTGGCGGCTGACGAATCGGTCCGGAGGACGTGCTCCTCGATGCGCCGATCTGGCACCAGCCAGATGAGCGCGACGGTGGCGTAGAGTACGTCCGAGATCGCGGGGCGGACGAACGCAAGTGGAATGGCGGCGAGGTACAGCCCAACGGAGAATTTGCCTTTTCGATCGCCGCCCACCGCCGCGGCGAGCCTGGAGCCAGCGCCCTGGCTCACGATGATCGCGCGCTGGAGAATGGTGTACGCGATGGCGGCCAAGACGAGGACCACGCCGTACATCGCCGTGGGCACGGCCGCGGTGTGGTTCTCGCCGATCCACGCGGTGACGAACGGAACGAGCGAGAGCCAGAACAGCAGGTGGAGGTTGGCCCACAGGATGCCGCCCGTCACGTGCGTCGTGAGGTGGAGCATGTGATGGTGGTTGTTCCAGTAGATTGCCAGGAAGACGAAGCTCAGCACGTAGCTGAGAAACGTCGGCACGATCGCGCGCAAGGCGTCGAACGACGCCTCGTGCGGCGGGCGCAGCTCGAGCACCATGATGGTGATCAGAATCGCGACGACGCCGTCGCTGAACGCTTCGAGTCGCGTGGTCCTCATGCCTCAACACTGACGCCGACGGCACGCGCGAGCAAGCGGCCGGGAGACGGGAGATCGTAGCGGAATGCAAGAGCTGGCACCGATGTCGATCGTCGAGCAGATCGAGACTCCTCGATTGGTACTGCGCCGCTGGCGGCGCGAAGACGCTCCGCGCCTCAAGGAGCTCGTGGATGCCAACCTCGAGCACCTTCGCCCCTGGATGCCGTGGGCGATGAACGAGCCGTCGTCGGTGGAGATCATCGCCGAGCGGCTCGACCTCTTCGCGCAGCACCATCGCACGGGCAGTGACTGGACGATGGCCATCTGGCTCAGGGATGAGGAAATGCTGATCGGCGGCGCGGGGCTGCATCGCAGAATCGGTCCCGACGGTCTGGAGATCGGCTATTGGATCTCGGAGCCGCATACGCGGCGGGGGTATGCCACTGAGACGGCGTCGGCATTGACCGCGGCCGCGTTCGGCCTGCCCAACATCGAGCGCGTCGAGATCCGATGCGATCCACACAACGTCGCCAGCGCGCGTGTGCCCGAGAAGCTCGGCTATCGCCACACCGAGACGCTGACGGCGAACACCACGACGCCGACGGGCGAGCCGCGCGACACGATGGTGTGGACGCTGACGCGCGACGAGTACAGCGGCCAGAACGCCTCGCCGCCGAGCGGCCGGCAGCTCCTGAGGCACACGGTTGCGACGGTCGCCTACCGAGCGGGCAAGGCGATCCGCGGCGCGCCTCCGGAGTTCGCGAGCTTCCGGATTGCGCCGGGTTCAAGGACGCCGGGCGAGATTGTCGCGCACCTGGGCGATTTGGTCGAGTGGGCATGCTCGCAGGCGCGCGGCGAGGAGAAATGGACAATCTCGGCGCCGGGTGGGTGGGACGCGGACTTGGCGCGCTTTTTCGGCGCGCTGCACCGGCTCGACGACTACCTCGCGAGCGGGGCGCGACTCGGCATGAGCGCCGAGCGGCTGTTTGCCGGCGCGATCGCGGATTCGCTGACGCACGTGGGCCAGCTCACGATACTGCGGCGGCTGGCGGGCGCGCCGGTGCGCAGCGAGAACTACTCGCGGGCAAAGATCGTCGCCGGGCGCGTGGGGCCGGAGCAGTCGCCGCCGAAGTTCGAGTTTGATTGACGGACGACAACGATGGCGCGTGACCAAGCGGCGGCTGGGCGCGCGCTCTCACATTACATCCTTTGTAAAGGAGAGCTCAGATCGACGTATTCGAGCCGGGAGATGAACGTTGACGCTCAACGTCTTTCTCGCCGGCCGTCAACAGTCGAGGTATAGAGTCCTTCTGGTGTCTCTGCGGCCGCGCGACGTCCGACTGCCTGAGCGCACAGTTGGACGTCGCATTCCCGACTCACCAGTCACGACCGCCGAACACAATCAGCTACCGTCGCCTTTGGCAAATCGCCCCATGGCAGCACGTTACCTCTGGATCGTTGGTCTTAGCCCGAGCGTTACTTCTAGTGCGCGGGCCGATCCGATGCCGTCCACCGCAGTAGACGGAGCATTGCGCAGGGCTTGCAGGTAGCCTTGCATGTGCGCGATGAGAGGGTTGGCTTGTGGCTCTTGGCTGATACTACCATGCGGAACAACGGTTTGATCATTCAATATCGCGTCGCCTGCGATCGCTCGCATCAAGCCAATAGTCCCGAGAGCTAGAGCAAGGTCCGCCGTTGTCGCCTGCGGGGAGATGAGGACGATCGGACTGGCTCATACGTGTCGATGTCGTCGCAGTTCACGCCCGACGCACTTTTCTGCGCATCGGCTTGAGTAGCGTGCGCGGCGGGGTTTGGAACATTCACTGAGAACCCGATAGATGGGGAGTTGCCGACCGTGATTTGAACACTCACGTCGTCAAACCAGACTTCGTGATTGCCACGGCCGGAAAGGTCGACGCCACACGTAGCGACCCCTGATAGCCCGAACGTTGCGTCTTGTTGCTGCACCCAAGGGCAAGTCGCGTCCATTCGCGTCACACAGTCCCGGAGCGAATTGATGCGCCGCGGGTTGCTACTGTTCGTCCCAGCGTTCGCCCACTCGCCCGTGAGGGCGCCGTGGGGGCTGACCCTATACTCGGCGCTCGACGTGGCCCGTTGCCCGAGGAAGAGAACGTATGAGCCAAGTGAGGTCGTTCCTCCGGTGGCGCTCGTCGCGAGATTCGGCCAGGTGTCGCTGCTATAGATGACCGCATTCGAGCTGGTAGAATAAACGGTTTGTTCCTCCATGGCGCTCGCACCCATTCCCGGAAGAACTGGCGGCTGGGAGGACGGCGGACGCGATGCAATCAACTCCTGCAAGGACTGCAGAGACTTCAGACCAATCGAATCGCCGAGCTCCGCCGCACGGAGAGCCCTGCGCCAGTTTTCCCGGTACGCGTCCAACCCGGAGAGGACCCGCCCTTTAGTGACAACCGAGGTCACAGGCGCCGACGGTTCGGTGCCGGGACGATCAGACGGCGCATGGCGCGGGCTCGTGGTGTCTGAACATGCGGTCGCGCTGAGAGCAAGTGCGGAGACTAAGGCCAATGCTGCGGTGAGCGTCTGTTTCACTGGTCTGCCCTCATCGTAGGGTTTCCGGCGGAGATTCTTCCCGTCCCGTCGGTGAAACAGGGCTGCGTGGCCCGACTGCGTTGGCGAGAGCGTACGTCACTACTGACTGCAATGCAGCGTCAGCACGAATAGTCGGGTCGCGACCGTCGCTTGCGTCTTCTCGCTGCCCGCCCGTTGCTCGGTTCTAACCGTGCCGACGAACGCGATCGACGTTGGCGACAATGACAGAGCGGGCACGCCGCTCGTGGGAATGAGGCCGGGTCTTAGTTCCTGCACGATCCAGCGATTGTCTTTGAGCACAGCCATCCGCGATGCGTCGCTCCGGATTGGTTGATAAATGGCAGTCGGACCCCAGGCGCTCAGGGCGGTCTCGAACGTTCCAAAACCCTCGGGCACTGCCAATGCCGGACCGGCGCGCCAGGTGCGACCCGTATCGCTCGTCATCGAAACGCCAAGTGTATCCGGCGGCCTGGTGCGGTCAGCATTCTGTTGCGTCCAAAGGACAAAGCCATGACCGGTCTCATCGAGGAGGAGGCTGTGGTCATATGTGCCACGCAGCCCACTCAGATGAAGTCGCGTGGGACGCGTCCACGTTGTCCCTTTATTGATAGACCGTGCGGAGAACACGCTGTTTCGGTCCCTCTCGACCGTACTCGGGTCGGCGCCGCTCCAGCTCAATAGCGATACTGTTCCAATCCGCGCCAAGCGCACGTACGTCGCTGCCGCGCCGCCCGTGGCGACGTGATGCAAAGTCCAGTGACCAACGCTGTCTCGGTGCAGGAGCGCGATGACGCGATCATCTCGGCTCTTGATTGGAATTGCGATGTCTAGCTCGCGGCCGGTCGCGACAAGTGCCGATGGCGAAATATTCTCCCACCAGTATGGGCCAGACCCACTCGCCGGGAGCGCCTCAGGAGTGCTCCACCGTTTGCCATCGTACGTCACGTGCCAGAGCGTGTCAGGCGAGGTTGTCCAGTCGCGGTGGGTCATGTCAGTGCGCGTTCCGAAAACGACGTGCAGCATGCCGTCAGCCGTCGCGGCTGGCCTGGGGTACATCACGATCCGCTTCGCGAATGGATCGAGTAGTTTGCGCGCACCAGACGGATCCCAGACGACCCCGCCAACGAGGCCTCCGGAGCTCGGTTGCTGACCGGGCTCGCCGCGCCAGAGAAACGCGGGGTCGCCGACCGCTACAGTCTGTCCCTGCCACCGGGCGACTTGCGCGTTAGCAATCAGGACGTCCGGCTGTGTATCTCGATCGACCACTCTCCAGTCGGCGACACACTGGGCGTGTGCGGTTCGCGCAGACTGCGCCGGTACGACAGCCGGACTCTGCATACACGCGCAAAGGGCAGCGAGCGCCGAACCTACAAACGAGCGTCTCCCGGTTTTGATTTGCGCTTCGAGCCCGATCGACAGATGGCGACGCGTTGGCCGATGCCCGGAACCGATAATGCGAGCCGCGCGCGCCGCGGACCGGACGCTCTCGAGAGCTGCAATGATGCGACCGCCGTTACTCGCCCCTGAATGCTCGCCTTGCCGGCGACAACCGCGTGACGCGACACGCATGCGATTGCTTCTGAGTCGAGCATGATACGGCGCCGGCGCGGTGGACTGCACGGATGAACATCCTGGGTCAGACCGGACTCGCTCGCCCAACCGCGCCAGCGCGATTGCATTGCAGCGACGGTGCCGTACGTGGACCGCACGCTAACGCACGACTCCTGCGCGGTCAATAGCTGACATTAGATAACGTGCATATCAGTCCGATAACTGGATTGACAGTCCCACAATCTGCAATCGCGGGAGCCGGCGTTTCGCAGGCCTATGCGGCGGAGATGCGCAAAGAGCTTCGCGTCTACTCTAGGCATACGCCCTTGTCTGCGATGTTGTGCTGAGGACCTCTGGTGTCGGACTTTGCCCAATAGGCGCTGCCTCCACCAGCATCGCGCGACTGATCAGAGTAGTCAGCGATGCGCTGTCGCGGTCATAGGTAAAAAGTCAAAGCGACAGGGGTATCGAAGATTGTGATTGTATCGACGGCGCGCGTTCCCGCGCCGGCGAGTCTGCCGTTGCCCTGTCGGCGCCCCTAACGGACCGTCCCCCATTCGGCGTCGGCCCTCGCGTCGCACTCAAGTGCTGTCGGCTACGCTCGTTACCGCGCTATTGCGAACTCGAGGTTTCGTCGAGCGGAGTCAAGCGATGGTTTCGCGAATAGCCGGGCGTACGAACGGCGGTACCTCGGGCCAGCGCCTGGCAACCCCACGCTCCTCCCAGGTGTACTAACCACCGGGAGGAGACGAACATGCACACACTCATGACAGCATGGCGCCGCATGGCGGCTGCCGTGCTCGGCACGTTTTCGCTGGCGATTCCGGGCCCGGCCATGCACTTCGCGCCGAGCGCGCCCGGCCCGGGCGGCACGCCAACCGTAGAAGTGACGGAGAACGACGTCGCCGAAGCGAACCGCAAGATCGCCGGGGCGTACGGCGCGCTCGTTCAAATGTGGAGCAACGACTTCAGGCAGATCGGCGAGCGCTTCGCCCCGCCGCGAGTGGCGCGCTACGATCACACGATCATGACACTTTGTGGCGTGATCCGCCCGGAGAACGCCGAGTACTGCCCGAACAACAACACCATTTACTACGACGAGGTGTTCACGGCGGGCATGGCCAAGCTCGCCTCACGCGCGCTGGGAACCGACGGCGACATGGCGGCGGTCGGCGTGATCGCGCACGAGATGGGGCATGCTGTGGCGATGCAGCTCGGGTATCGGTCGCGCGACTCGTACGAGAACGAGTCCACCGCCGACTGTCTGGCGGGAGCCTTCGCGAAGCAGTCGCAGCGTGACGGATCGCTCGAGGCCGGCGATATCGACGAGGCGTTCTTCGGGATGTCGCTATCGGGTGATCCGACGCTCGAATCGACCGGCAATCCGCGGTCGGACAGGATCATCCACGCGCGGCTCGCGCGGGAAAGCCACGGGACCAAGGAGCAGCGCATGGCGAACTTCCGAGCCGGCCTGGACGGCGGCGAGGGAACGTGCCTCGAGGATTTTAGAGATCTTCGATAGCCCAATCGAGCTGAACGCACCAGCGGCCCCGGCGAAAGCCGGGGCCGTTGTGTTCGCGCCGTCAGTCAGCGCGCTCGGGGATGGCGGCGCGCGATCGAGAGGGTACGCCGATGGCGCCCTTGACCTCGGCCACCCAGCCGTTGATGCGGTCGTCGAGCGCCTGGTGCACGCCGCGCATGAGGCTGGCCACGATGTCGTCGAGCGCACTGGCCACTTTGCCGCTCGCGCCCTTCGTCGCCGTTGCCGTCACCGCGGCCGTTTTGATGTCGGCGCCCGAACCGCTGAGCAGAACGCCCGCGCCGAAGGCCAGTGCCAGCGACGGCCACGGGTGCTCCCGGACGACCTGGGCGACGTTGAGTTTCTGCTCCAGCTCGGCCAGCGTGCTCGACATCCGCTCGCGGGTCAGCTCGATGTCGCGCCGGACGTCAGCCGTTGTTTCAACCATTCGTTGTCCTCCTTGAGCGTCGTCATCGTCTCAGTGGGCGCCAGTCGCGAGGGCGACAACAGCGTCATCCCGCGTTTCGCGAGCCAGGCCGCCACGCCGCCCGCAATCACCAGCACGATCAGCGCGGCGACCCAGTACAGATCGGCCGGCAGCCATTGATCACCGATCAACAGCACGATGCCGGCAAGGACGGAGAGGCCCCCGAGAAGCGCCAGCACGCCGCCCGTCGCCACCAACGCGGTGCCCTTGCCCGCGGCGCTCACCATCTCGCCGACTTCGACCCTGGCGAGCCGCGCCTCGCCCCGCACCAGCGACGCGCTTCCCTCGGCAAGATCCCGGAGCAAGGCACCCAACGGGCGGGTGCCGTTGTGACCGTCGATTCTCATGAGAGTATCCTCTCTCGGCGTTCTCACTTGTTGCGGAACGCCTTGCCCAACAGGTACCCGAGTCCAGCGGCGATGAGGAGCGTACGGCCTGGATGGTCTTTCACCTGGCGCTCGACACCGGTCTTGAGGCTGTCGAGGTCGGCGTCGCGAATGAAATCCGCCGCTGCGTCCATCCCACTCGCCACTTTGTTGCCGACTTGCGCCGTCCGACTGTTGGTGGTGACGGCCACGCTTCCCACATCGGTGGCGCCGGCGAGTTGGCTCGTCGAGCCGCTGGTCGAAGTGCTGGTCGTGCGCTGCCGCAGCTTCTCGGCGCCCGAATGCAGCGCGTCGGCGAGCGAGTTCTTCGCCTGTCCACTGCGCTCACGCACCGTCGAGCCGACGTCGGCAAGCTTCTCCTGCGCCGTGCCGGCGATGTCGCGCGCGCGATCGGTGAAGCCCTGCGACGGCTGATTCGTGCTGTTCGGCAATGCCTGTCCCACATCGGCCGTGGTGCCGGCGGCGTAGCCTTGCGATCCAGTCAAGTCACCGGTGTTGCCAAAGCCCGACGTGCTGCTGAAATCCCGCGAACTGCCTGCCCCGGGCCCACTCGAAGGCGTCGCGTCATCAGAGAATCCGTTCCGGTCCATACGAGCACACTCCTCCAAAGGTGGTCAGTTAGAGTGTGCAGACGACATGCCGAACCAATCTTACCGGCGCGCGAAGCCGTGATGCGGCGGCGAAATTGTCGATGACGACTGGATCGCTGTTGAGCGCGGCAGCGGGGCCCACGGCACGCGACGATTGACACGCGGGCTATGATAGATCCGCCCGCCGCGGCGCATCGCTGGGTGCCGTGTGCCGTCAAATCGTGTACGGGAGGGGGAGGGTCGCATGTCGCGTCAGCTGTCCCGATCTCCACAGTCATTCGCGTTTGTGGCAGTCATGGGAATCGCGTGCGCGCACGGTTCGGCCGCGCCGCATCCGACGCCGGTTCCAGCGCACGACGTTCCGGTCGCCGGCACGGTGCACGAAGACGTGTTCTTCTCGCAGGCGCTCGGGGTCCGCAAGCATGCGGTGGTCTACCTGCCAGCTTCGTACGGACGCGACAGCACGAGACTCTATCCGGTCGTCTACTACCTTCACGGTTTGTTTGGCACGGAGACGGACTGGCTGTCGAAAGGCAGCATCGACGTCGCGGCCGATTCGCTGGCGCAGGCCGGGGCGCCGGAGATGATCGTCGTCCTGCCCGATGGCGACGACGGTTGGTATACGACGTGGGTCGATCCCGTCCCATACGCGACCTGCGCCGACAGCCTCCGCGTCGAAGCGGCCGACCGCTACTGCGTCGTGAATGCGCGCTACGACGAGTACATCGCGCGCGACGTCGTGAGGTACGTCGACTCGCACTATCGCACGCGCGCCGACCGGCAGCACCGCGGCATCGGTGGGTTGAGCATGGGCGGATACGGCGCGCTGAGCATCGCGCTTCATTTCCCCGACGTGTTTGCCGCCGCCGCCAGCCACTCGGGCGTGGTGTCGCCGCTGTACGTGGGATCGCGTCCCTTCGCCGCGCCGGCGCGCTACGCCACGACGATCGATGAGATCAAGCCGACGGCGGGTAGCTTTTGGCCGCGATATCTCCATTTCTGGGGCGCGGACATTGAGCGCTGGCGCGCCGCCGACCCCGCGCGCATCGCCGAGCAGCTCGCCGTCCGTGGCGGACCGATGCCGCTGCTGTTCGTCGATTGCGGCGTGGATGACGGATTCATCGACCAAAACCGCGCGCTCGACTCGGAGCTACGCCGGCTCGCGATCAGGCACTGGTACGCCGAGTGGCCGGGCGCGCACACATGGCGTTATTGGAGCACGCACGTGCGAGAGAGTCTCGCGTGGTTGGGGGAGGAGGTTGGGCGCTAGGGGAACGGCGAACGGCTGAGTGTGGCGCGGGGGTTGGTGAATCGCGCCGGTCAGGGAGGGCATAGGTCTGAGGGGCGAGTGCGGGAGCTGCGAGGTACCCACCGTACTGGCCACCACTGCCGCAGTTTGTAGTTCGAAGTCCGCAGCGCGACGGAGCCACCTCGGCCCGTGTCTCGCGTCTCCCGCACTCACCATCTCACCGCCTATGCCCTCCCTGACCGGCGCAGCGATCCCGCTGGGTCGCGATCCGTGGCGCCGTTCCCCGCCGTTCCCCTACTCGCCCGCCGGTACGAACCCCTCCGCCACGAGCGCGTGAATCACTCGCTCTCGGAGCGCCTCGTTGCGATCGAGCTTTGGACTCGCCGCGGCGACGGCGTCGAGGAACAGGCGTCCGAACTCGAAGTGCGAGCTGCAGTCGGTGCACTTCTCCAGATGGCCGAGAATCCGCTCGCGCTCCGGCTCCGAGATCACGCCGTCGAGATACGGCCAGAGCTGGCGAACGACCATTTCGCATTCGGATCGATTAGACACGGCGTCGCTCCGCAGCCGATGGCTGTGACGGCATGGAAGGATTGGATGATCGGGCGTAGCCGGCGTCGACGGCGTAGGCGATGAGCGCTTCCTGAAGCATCCGCCGCGCTCGGAAGAGCCGCGAGCGGACGGTGCCGACGGGAATGTCGAGAATCGCCGCGATCTCGTCGTAGCTGAAGTCGTCGATGTCGGCGAGGCGCGCCACGTCGCGGTAGTGCGGCTCGAGCATGTCGATCGCCTTGGCGATCGCCGGCCCCAGATCGAGGCGGCTGAACATGTCGTCGACGCCGCTCGCTCGCGCGAAGTTGTGCAATCGCGCCGCGGCCAGCGACTCGAGCTCCTGATCCTCGACCGCTATCGACCGCACGTCGCGGCGCCGCTGCTCGGCGAAGGCGTGACGGCATATCGTCGACAGCCAGCTCTTGCAGTCGGTTCCTGGCTGAAAGGTGTGCCAATGGCGATACGCACGCAGAAAGGTCTCCTGTACGAGATCGTCGGCGTCCGGACCACCGCCGGTGAGGGCCGTCGCCACACGTGTGATGGTCGGCAGAAACGGGAGCGCAATTCGCTCGAAGTCGCGATTGCGCTCCTCGGTCACGACGGCCTCGTCGCGATCTCGAACGCGGCGGTCGCCACGTCGTGGATCGGCGTCGGTACGCCGCGCTGGTGCCCGAGTCGGGACACGGCCCCGGCGAGCAGATCGAGCTCGGTGGGCCCGCCGCGCTCGAGGTCGGCCAGGAAGCTGGGACGCATGCCGGGGACGAGCGCCAGGAGCTCACCGCCGATCTGCGCTTCGTCCGCTTCGCTGAACGCGACGCCGCCGGCACGCGCGACTTCGGCCAGCTCGTGCAGCGATCCGGCGAGGAGCGCACGCCCGCGCTCCGACGCGATGACCGGACCGATTGGGCCGCGCGAAAGGCCGCACACGACGTTCATCGGAACGATGAAGGCGAATTTTCGCCACAGATCGAGCGCGATGTCGTCGCTCAAACTGGCGCCTGTCCCGCCGGCGCCGAACGCGTCGACGAGTTGCCGAGTGCGATCGCTGGGCTGCCGGTCGAACTCGCCGAGCGTCACCCGATCGAACGGACTTTTTCGTTCGACGACACCCGGCGCGATGCGCACGAGACTCGCGCGAACCAACCCGCCGACAATAGAGCCACGCGGCACGCCGAGCTGCGCGAGCCGGTCCGCGACGTCGACGCCGTTCAGCAACGGCACGATCGCGGCGCCGTTCACCGCCGCGGCGGCGAGGCCGGGCCCGACCTCGGCGAGCGAGTACGATTTCACAGCAACGATCACGGCATCGCAGTCGGCGACGAGCGCGCTGTCCGCGGCGACCGCGGGTCGCGCGACGAACGACCGATCTGGCGTTCGGACCTGAAGCCCGTTCGCCTCGATGGCCTGCAGGTGTTCGCCGCGCGCGACGAGCTTGACGCTGCTGCCGGCGTTGCTCAGCAGTCCGGCGTAGTAGCTGCCGATTCCGCCGGCGCCGACGATTCCGATTTGCACGACTGTCTCGCTCTTATTTCCTGGCGTGCTCGAAGAGCGGCAGGTACTGCCCGTAGCCTTCTTCCTCGAGCTTGGAGACCGGGATGAAGCGCATGGACGCCGAGTTCATGCAGTAGCGCATGCCCGTCGGCTTCGGGCCGTCATCGAACAGGTGGCCCAGATGCGAGTCACCATGCGCGGAACGCACCTCCGTGCGCGTCATGAACAAGCTTCGGTCCACCTTGGTCTTGACGTTCTGCGGCTCGAGGGGCCTTGTGAAGCTCGGCCAACCGGTTCCCGAGTCGAACTTGTCGAGGGAGCTGAAGAGCGGCTCGCCCGACACGACGTCCACGTAGATCCCGGGCTCGTGGTTGTTCCAGTACTCGTTCTGGAATGGCCGCTCGGTCGCCTCGTGCTGCGTCACGTCGTACTGCGTGGCGGAGAGCCTGGTTTTCAGCTCTTGATCGCTCGGCTTTTTGTAGTCGGTCATGGGATGGCCACCTCGTGTCGATGCATGGGTCTGCGCTTCACCGGGGGAGGGGGAGGCCACGGCGAACACGACGCCGATCACCGCGAGCACGCGTGCAATGGTAATATGTTGTCGCATCAGGGTCTCCACATGGACGCGGCAGGTACTGGGCCGCACACCCTTCAAAAGGCGGTGCCATCCGCGTTAGTTCCACCGGGTTCCGTCGCGTCGTCATCCGCAGTGCTTCGTCAGTGTCTGTTCGTCCGTTCGTGTCCGTCGGCCTCGATCGTTACGGCCGATCGTGGCGCGAGGGCCTCGAGCGCCACGCCGGCCATACCGACAGGGAACGCGGACGCAAACGGAACAACGGACAAAAACGTCGCGTGGGACGATCTGTCGTTGTGCTCAGCGTCCTCAGCGGTCAGGGCGTCTTCGGCATCGGCCGCGGCGCCGACTGATCCTTTGGCATACAGAAACTCCGCCAATCTTCGCCCGGCTTGAGCGGTTCGCACAGTTTGGCGTGCAATGCACTGTCGGTGAAGACCGAGCGCGGGGCTTGTGCCAACCGCGCAGCCTCAGGAGCGGACCGATGACCGCGACATGCACCAATGCCCGCAAGACACACGACGCAAATCAATGCGAAGCGCATACGGTAGCAATGTACGATATGGGCGGTACTGGAACCATTCGCCGACCTGGATCATTTTGGACGACCACACCGGAGCCCCACCGTGCCCACGACGATCGATCCACAACTGGCGACCAAGCTCACCGATGCGCGGCTGCAGGTGCACCACGCTGCGCAGCTCGCGACGGCGATGGGCATATCCTATCTGCCGCCCCGCTCGGACGACAGGCATACGAATCTCGAGTGGCTGTCGGGCGCCGGGGTGCTGGCGTCGGGCGTCGTGCCCGGCGACCCGCCATTTCGGATTGGCGTCCGCGTGGCGGACCTCGCGCTGTGCATGCTCAACGGCGGAAACGGGTTACTCGGTACGCTGCCGCTGCATGGCCGAACGATCGACCAAGCAGCACGATGGCTTCGCGAGCGCATCAGCGACGCGGGCGCCGATGCCGCGCGGTTCACGCTGGCGCGCCACTACACGATTCCGCATCACGCGGTGGACGACGGAGCACCGTTCGACGCGAGCGCCGGTGAGTCGTTCAAGCAGCTGGCGGCCTGGTTCGGGCTTGGCGCGTCGGCGCTGTCGCGCATCCAGGTTGAGAACGACGGCAGCGAAGTGCGGTGCTGGCCGCACCATTTCGACATCGCCACGCTCATCACCGTGGGACCGGAGCGCACGGTGGGCGTTGGGCTCGAGCCCGGCGACGTCTACTACGACGAGCCGTACTTCTATGTGAACATGCACCCCGAGCCGGCGCCGGATGCGCTGACGGCGGCGCTGGATGGCGGTGGTTCATGGCACACGCACGAATGGCTCGGCGCCGTGCTCCCCGGCTCGCGCATCGAAGTCCTTTCGACGCGCCGCGATCAACAGGCGCAGGTGGACGCGTTTCTCGACTCGGCGATAGCGGCCTGTCGCGCGCTCGTGGCTGGCGCTGCTCAGATCGCCGGCGCCACCTCGCCCTGATCGACGCCGATCTCCTCGGCGACGAGGCGATGCGCCTTGCGGCCGCCGCGCGCCGTGGTGTGCGGCGCCTCTTCGTGATCGAGGAGCAGTTGCGCCATGTCCACGGCGCGCGTGACGAGGCTGCGCGCACCCTCGCGCAATTCGGGGCTCATCATCACCTGGCGAACGTTGTTCTCCATGTCCTCGGCTGACCAGCCGCGCGAGTGCGCGATGTACGGGAACTGCGGAAAGTGGCAACCGATCTCGGCGAAGAAGCCGAGCATCTGGCCGGCGACCGCCTGCACGTTGTCCTGGCCGCCCGTGATGATGAACGATGCGACCTTGTTCCGCATCAGCACGCGGTTGGCGATCGTGACCTGATTCTGCACGCAGTTCATCCGCTCGACCATGCGGTAGTAGAGCGAGCTGGCGTTTCCCCAGCGGATCGGCGTGGAGACGAGAATCACATCGGCCCAGTGCACGATGGCTTCGTAGACCGCTTCCATCTGATCGCTCGGATCCATCTGCGTGATCGAGCAGGGCCATGTGCAGGCGTGCGCGCTCTTGGAGTAGTAGCCCTCGCACGGTCGAAAGCGCAGTCCGGCGAGGTGAATCGTCTGCGTCTCGACGTGCAGCGCCGACGAGGCGTAGTGGATCGCTTCGGCGAGGAGCGCGTCCGACGTCGAGTAGCGTGGGTTGTTCACGTCCATGTTTGTCGTGGAGATCCCGACCACCCGGACGCCTCCCGGCCGGCGCGAGACGCGACGCGTGAGCGGGTGCGATGCGTGCGCGCCGCGGGTCCGCTTCGTCACGGGATCGGCGGACACGAACAGTCGTCCGCTCTCGACTTTCACCGCGTACGACGGCACGGCATCGGCCTCGTATCCGGGCTCGCCCAGGCCGGTGGACCAGTGATACTTCCAGTTGTGCCACGGGCATACGAGGTACTCACCCTCGAGTCGACCTTCGGCGAGCGGGCCGCCGGCGTGGTTGCACACGCCGGACAGCGCGCCCAGCTCGCCGCCGACGCACGTGATGACGACCCTCGTCATGCCGACCATCACGGGCGACAGCGCGCGGCCGCGGAACGCCGCGGCCTCGCCGACGTCGACCCAGGTCACGTCGCGGGCGCGATCACCGTCGCTCATGACGCTCGCAGCACACTCACCCAGAAGTACGACTTGGCGTCCGTCCAGAGCCGCTCGATGGTGAATCCCGCCGAGCCGACGACGTTCGCCAACTGCTCTTCATCGTACTTATATGAGGATTCAGTCCAGATCGTCTCGCTACGCGCGAGCTCGATGCTGGTGCCGGCAATGTCCACGGTCTGATCCTCGGTGGACACGAGGTGCATCTCGACCCTGCTGTCGCGGTCGTTGAAGAACGCCAGGTGCCGAAAGCGCCGGAGGTCGAAGTCGGCGCCGATCTCCCGATTGATGCGTCGCAGCATGTTCAGGTTGAACGCGGCCGTGACGCCGTGGGGATCGTCGTAGGCCGCGTTCAGCACCGCCGGGTCCTTTCGCCGATCGACGCCGAGGACGAGCATGCCGCCCGCTCCGACGGTGCGTCGGATGCGGGTGAGGAAGGCCGCGGCTTCGGCCGGGTGGAAGTTGCCGATCGTGGAGCCGGGAAAGAACGCCAGCTTTCGCGCGTGCTGCGGCAACGGTGGCAGCACCAGCGGTCTGGTGTAGTCGGCGCACAGTGGACGAATCGCGACGTCGGGATAGTCCGCCTCGAGATCCTCCGCGACACGCGCGAGTTGCAGGTGCGAAATATCGATCGGCACGTAGGCGGCCGGCGCGCGGAGGGCGTCGAGGAGCAGACGTATCTTGGTGCCGGCGCCGCTTCCATACTCGACGAGCGCGCAGTGCGGCCCCGCCAGCTCGGCGATCTCGCCGACGCGCTGGCGGAGTATCGAGAGCTCACTCCGCGTGAGATAGTACTCGTCGAGCGTGCAGATGCGCTCGAACAGCCGCGCACCCTCGTCGTCGTAGAAGAGTTTTGCCGGGAGCGTCCTGGGGCTCGACGTGAGACCGCTCACGACGTCCGACAACAGCTCGCGCGATTCGACCGGCGCGATCGACCGAAGCGGCAGCTCCGAATGTCGCGACAGATTCATGGATTCCTCGCCAGACGAATGCCCATGAACTGCCAACGGGCGTCGGACGGAAAGAAGTTGCGATACGTGAGACGGGCGTGCGACCGCGGCGTGGCGCAGGACGCGCCGCGCAACACCCACTGATCGCTCATCCACTTTCCGTTGTACTCGCCAATCGCGCCTGGCGCCGGCGAGAATCCCGGATACGCGAGATAGGCGCTCTGCGTCCACTGCCACACGTCGCCGTAGAGCTGGCGGATTCCATCACGCGAACGCGGCGCGGGCGCCGCATGAAAGAGCCGCGCCTCAACGAAATGCCCGTCGACCGGCTCGCGCGACGCCGCGATCTCCCACTCGGCTTCGGTGGGGAGCCGCGCGCCGGCCCAGCGCGCGAACGCGTCGGCCTCGTAATGGCTGACGTGGCACACCGGTTCCGCGGGGTTCACCGGATGCATGCCCGCGAGGGAGAACTCGGTCCATCCGTTGCTCGTGCGCTCCCAATAGAGCGGCGCCTCCCAGCCTTCCTCGCGAACCTTTGCCCATCCGTTCGACAGCCACAGCTCGGGCCGGTGGTAGCCGCGATCCTCGATGAAGGCGAAATACTCGCCGTTCGTCACGAGTCGATCGGCGAGACGGAACTCGTCGACGAACACGCGGTGCGCCGGACTCTCATTGTCGAAGGCGAACCCGTGGCCGTCGTGGCCGATGCGATAGATGCCGGCCGGCACCGTGCGCCAGGTACTGGCCGATTGTTCCGCCTCGTGGTGAAGTGGCCGCGGCGCGTACGCCGGCCGCAGAGGATTCATCCAGAAGACGTGCTTGATGTCGGTGAGCATCAACTCCTGGTGCTGCTGCTCGTGATGCAGACCAAGCTCGATCACCGGCAGCGCGGGATGCGACTCGTCCGCGCCGATGCGGTTGACGAGCGCGACGAGCGCTTCATCCACGTAAGCGCGATACGCGTACACCTCGGCGACAGTCGGACGCGTGACGAGGCCGCGCTGTGCACGGCAATGGCGCTCGCCGGCCTGCACGTAGTACGAGTTGAAGAGGAACGCGTACTTCGGGTTCAGCGCGACGTAGCTCTGATCGAACGGCGCCAGCACGAAGGTCTCGAAGAACCAGCTCGTGTGCGCGAGGTGCCACTTGGTGGGACTGACGTCGGTCATCGTGCTGACCACGTAGTCCTCGGTTTGCAGCGGCTCGCAGAGCGCTTCAGTCTGCCGCCGAACGTCGAGCAATCGCTGCAGCAGCGAGCTCGGCGCGACTCGCACGTCCGAGATGGTCATCGCCATCATCCTCCGGGAGTGTCCTGGTGCGTGGACCAGCCCCCGAAACGCTCGTCGAGCCGGAAAGTTCCAAACCGCCACACCACATCGGCCGGCTACGGTCGAGCCGGGCCGCAAATCTAGGCGCGCTCGCGGGGCGGCGGCTAGACCTTGGGGCGGATGCTGCCGATACGACCTCGGGCAAGCCACGCCGCGGTGCGACCTCGGACAGGCCACAAGAGACAAAGGTTGGAACGGATGCTTCGGGTTGGGCGGATGCTTCGGATCGTTTCGCGGGCGTGCAGGGCTCCTTCGAGCCGAAACATCCCGAGGTCGTTCTATTCAGATTTTGCAGCCGCGGCGCGTGGAGCTTTCTGCGCTTACCGGCCGATCCGAAGCATCCGCCTCATCAGGAGCATCCGTTCAACAGTTCGGTTCTTGATGCCTACACGGCGCGCGGCCCGGCGCGAACGAGCCTATCGTCCCCTTCGCCTCGCCGTGATCAGTACCGCAATCTCATCCGGCCGCGGATTGATGAAATCGAGCCGCACACGCCCATCGGGGAGCGTCGAAACGGTGCCAGGGATCGTGCTGTTCGTGAGCACCCATCCCGCGGGCAGCACGACAGCGTTGAAGGGACGCCCAAAGCTCCGATCCCACACGAGCTCGCCGCCAACCACCTTGTACCGCGCGGAGTCGGTGTAGGTCTCGAACATTCGAATCCGGATCGATTCGCCGGCTTTGACGGGTGCAAAGCGGAACACCACGACTTCGCTCTGCGGCGTGACGTTGGCGACGTCGAGCTTGGCCGCGGTGATCGCCTCGCCCTTGAGAATCTCCCACTTGAGATCGTCGCCCGTGTCGAGATTGCGCGCGTGCGGATTCGACACCGTGCTGCCCGCGCGCACTTCGTTGAGGTAAGTGCTCGTTCCGGGACGCGACTCGGTGTAGTCGTGATAGAGATCGAAGGCATGCGTCTCGGGCTGCTGCAGGACGTACACGATCTCTCGATTCTGGCGCGCCCGCTCGCCGAGTCGGCGGGCCACGCTCGAGGTCCCGGCAGACAGACCGGTCACCGGACGCGCGCGCAGTGTGACCGGCGCCTCGGCGGGCGTGTTGTTCCAGAAGCTGATGCCGACGCGTCCATCGGGCTCCTGGAGCACCTGCGACGGGAAATTGGACGAGATCAGCTCATAGCCCGCGGGCAGCACGACCGAGTTGCGTTTGATGCCGAGCGGACGCGTGAAGACCAGCGTGTCACCACGTATGAAATAGCTCGTCGCGTCCTCGTAGGTCTTTTCTATCAGGACGCGCGCTTCGCCGCCGTCGGCGGGGACCGGGCGCGCGAGCTTGACCCGGATGTACGTCTGGGTCGTATCTCGATTGCGCACGCCCCCGGCATTGGCGACGGCGCTCCCCACGACGTCGAACTCGAGCGGCTTGCCGGTCGCGCGGTCGGTGACCCGTTCGTCCGTCGCGACCGATCCTTTCCGGATCGGGTTGAAGTAGTACGTCGCGCCGGGCGTGGTCGCCGTCACCTCGTAGATGATCCGGAACTTCGCCGAGCCCGGCGCAAGGAGCTCGTACCGCGTGTAGGCATCGGACTCGGTCTGCGGAGCGGGTCGGGTGGCCTGCGCACCAATTGGCTCAGCCGCGGTGGCGGCGACCGCGAATCCGAGCAGCGCGACGTGCGGACGCATCGGGATCTCAGCGGCGCGGCTGACCGCCGGTCACGGAGAAGCTCGAGCGGATGCGGGCGAGCTGATTCTTCTGTCCGGGATTTCTGGCCATGATGTCGGCGAGCAGGCGGGCCATGATCTCGTCGTCGACGACCGTGGGTTCGGGGCCAAAGCGCTTGCCGTAGCCCATGTGGGTCGGTGGGTCGAGCAGGACTTCGTTCTCCAGCACGATATCGTTGGCGCCGTGCACCACGCGCACGGCGCAGAACTTCTTGCCGGGCTTCTCCATGTACCCCACGCGCACACCGTCAACCTCCGCAGGAACCTCGGGCAGCGGATGCGACGCGCCGTCGGTGCCCTGGAACGTCGTCGCGCCAGGCTTTAGAGACTCGTGGTTGCGCTCGAAACTGCCGTGGTACATCAGACAATGCCGCATCGTGTCCCTCGAGGGTTGAATCCGCGGTGGGTGGGTGCGGGGAACCTACGGTAGCCGTCCCGCGCGCGCCATCCTATTATCCCGGAGAATCGTGGCCCGTTGTGATCCGAAAAGCGCGCACACCGCGCGCGAAGGAGACGACATGCGCGCTGCACTCATTGCGCTCGGTTTCGCCGCCGTATCCGCTGCGCGGCTTTTGGCCCAGGACTCGACCGCGGTCGCCTGCCAGGCCGCGCCGTGCGTCATCACGTTCGAGTGGGGGAACGGGGGTTCCATGCCTCCGGATCCCGACCGACGATACGGCGCGCCGTCGGAGCTCGAGGCGGCATTCCTGGAGCGGCTGCAGGAGCTGGGATTCAAGGTCAGCCGCACCGGCCCGGCACCCACGACACTGCTCGTTCGGATCTCGCCGCACGATCGCGCACTGTGCGACATGTCGGTCGGCACCAATCCGGACTACTCCTGCCACACCGCGGAGCGCGCGACAGTCACGATCCAGCAGGCAGACGCCCCGCCGAAGTCGGTCCGCCGTGTGGACGTCAATCCGCGCTGCGCCGATCCCAAAATGCTCCCGACCTTTCCGCAGTTCGGCCGCTACACGGCGGAGTATTTCGGCTACGTCGTCTTCGACCGGAAAGGTTCGAGACCGGCGTCGATCAAATGCTGATTCGACGAGCCTGTGCCCCTGATAGGACGAACAGGAGCTGGGCGACACGCATGATTTCCCACCCACCCGTCATGGCGCGTACACCCAAACTCCTGTCGTCTTTGCATTCCACCGAGTGACGTTTGGGGGGCAGTCGGTGGCGCATGAGGAAGGTACGACGTGCGCAGACCCGGCTGGACAAAGATTCCGTTAAGATGGACCGCCGTCAGGCGGTCTGCTCCAGCGCCTCCGCACCGACCTCGGTTGCCGGAAGACGCAGCGAGAACACGCTCCCACCGCCGGGCCGCGCCGCGTAAGCCACGGTTCCACCCTGGAGCTCTGCCAGCGTCCGCGCGATCGAGAGGCCGAGTCCGGCGCGTCCGGCGTCCGGCGGCGCATTCCGCGCCCGGTGAAACGGCTCGAAGATCGTCGGCAGATCTTCGTCGCGCACACCGGGGCCGCGGTCCGACACCGTGAACACGAGCATCTCGCCTTCGCGCCGCGCCGCCAGCTCGATGGGCTCGTGCCCCGGCGAGTAACGCGCCGCGTTCTCGAGCAGGTTGCAGAGCACGCGCAGCGACTGCGCGAAATCGAACCTTCCCACGAGTGCCGGACTGTCGAGGTCGATCACCGTTCGCAGCTGATGCTCGGCGACTAGCCCGCGTGTCTGCCGCACGGCGGCGCCGATCAGATCTTCCGCCGTGTTGATCTCGGGATGCGCCGCGAAGCCGCCGCCCTTGAGCCGCGACAGGTCGAGCAAATCGTTCACGAGTCGGCTCAGGCGATCCGCCTGCTCCTCGATCGCGGCCGCCGAATCGTTCCCCTGTAACGCCGCGCTTTGCGCCAGCGCCTTGATGGTGGTGAGCGGAGTTCTGAGATCGTGCGACACCGAAGCCAGGACCACGTCCTTGAGGCGGTCGGCCTGCCGGAGCGCCTCGGCATGTTCGGCCTCGGCGACGAGCCGCACGCGGTCGAGGGCGAGAGCGGCGTAATAGGAGATGGCCTCGAGGAAACGGTGCTGTGCGCCGTCGAGATGCACGGCAGGGTCGTTTCTGAGCGTCATGACCCCTACGACGCGGTTTTGCACAGCCAGCGGCAGGACTACGCGTTCGACGCGGCCATCGGGCGCCGTGACCCATTCGCGTTCGACGCTGGTCGACGTCGGCTCGATCGTGCAGTTCGACATGCCGAGCGTGGAGCGAACCACCTCGGCGATTCGCTCCAGCGCGTCTTCCGCACGACCGCCGCTCAAGGTCTCAGAGCCGAGCCGCGCGAAGGATTCCACTTCCACGGCGCGCCGGCGCGCCTCTTCGGCTTCGGCACGGGCGCGGGCGAGAAGCTGGGCCGACACGAGCGCGGTCACGAGGAACGTTCCCAGCGCCACCCAATCGAGCGGCTTGCCGACGCCAAACTCGCTGTAAGGGGGCTGGAAGTAGTAGTCGATCAGCACGAAGCCGAGTATCGCGAGCGTGAACCCGAGCGGCCGTCCGGCGCTCGCGCTTCCGAACAGGATGATGAGCAGGTAGACGAGGACGACGTGCACCTGGTCGAACGAAGCACGCATCTGGACCATGATGGCCGTGGCCACCGCGGTGACGATGAACCAGCCGATCCAATGGGCCAGTGTCCGTCGGCGCGACATGCTCAACGCGGCAGTTCGACGCGGTACCCGACGCCCGGTTCGGTGATGACGATCTGCGGCGCGGCGGGATCGATCTCGATCTTGCGGCGCAGGTTGGTGATGTGGACGCGCAGGTACTGTTGGGGGCTCCCGAACTCGCGACCCCACACGGCGTCGAAGATCTGCTGATGCGTGAGCGTCCGGCCGGCCGCGCCCAGCAGCGTGGCGAGGATCTGCCACTCGATGGGCGTGAGGTGGATCTGCACGCCATCGCGCGAGACGCGCCGATTCACCGTATCGACGAGCATATTGCCGATCGTGACCGGGCCGAGGCTGCCGGCCGTGGCAGCCAGGGTCTTGGCGCGCCGGATCTGGGCTTTGGCGCGCGCCGCCAACTCGAGCACGCTGAACGGCTTGGTGACATAGTCGTCGGCACCCGCGTTCAGCAGGTCGACCTTCTCGAGCTCGGAGTGGCGGGCAGAGAGGACGATGATCGGCACGGCTGAGCGACGCCGGATGGCGCGGCACACCTCCACGCCTTCCATGTCGGGGAGCCCCAGATCGAGCACGACGAGATCTGGCCGGCCGCTCGAGGCGGCGTCTACGCCGTCCGAGCCATTGGCGGCTTCGTTAACGTTGGCGGTGACGTCCCGCAGGGCGTCGCGGACGGCGCGTCGGATCTGCGGCTCGTCGTCAATAACCAGGACCAGGTCGGCGTCAGGCATGTGCAAAGAAATTGATCGGCGGCTGGACGGGTTCGTACGCCAGGCAGGACCATCAGATCCATGCCCTGCGTCACAGCCCCAACCGCCGAAAGGGTGTGGATTTCTCAATCGCCGGAGAACGGCGGCACGTTTCCTGTTCGAGGAGGAAGATATGCGCATGCAGTCGATCATCGCGTTTGCGGCCGTCCTGGCGATCGCCGCGTGCGACGCGGCCACCAATCCCAAGCTCGCCGGCTTGAGCGGACCGGGCGGAC
>DATISA010000251.1:0-64423 GCA_035469245.1 Gemmatimonadaceae bacterium | reverse complement strand
GCGTCGGTTGCAAGATCCGCGAGGAGATAGAGGGCCATGCTCGCGACACCGACTTCCGTGGGATAGCGCGACACGACATCTCGCAACGCGCTGCGGGCCGCCGAGGCCGACCCCTGCGCGAGCAGGATTCGTGCGCGTTGGTATGCAGCCTGCGCCGCGAGCGGACCGCGCACCTGCGACAGCTGTGACAACGCGTCGCGATTGCGGCCGAGGCGCGAGAGCACTTCCGCATGGAGAATCCGATCGTTGTCCGTCACGAGCTGTGGTGCGCGCAACGCCTCGGCAAAACCGCTTGCCGCGCGCGCCGCCGGCCCGGAGATCGCGGCACTACGTGCGACGATCAGCTCATCAGCCGGCGTGAGCTTTGTCGACGTCTTGTCGAGCACGTCGATCGCGCCACGCGCGTCGCCCGAGCCACTGTGAGCGCGAATGAATGACACGAGCTCCGCGGTGATGGCCGTGCGCGACGCATCGTCCGCGGCTGCGCCCAGCCGAAGCCGAAGCGCCTGCACCGGCTCGCCGAGCGTCGCATACTGCGTCGCCGCGCCGAGCAGATCGCCGAATCGCTCGCGGGCCTGCGCCTCCGTCCAGGCGACGCGCGGCTTTGCGGTGGCGAGCGCCACGCGCTCGAGTCGCTTGGCGCGCGCCGCCGAATCGCGCTCGTTTCCCGCGGCACGGAGCTCGAGCCAATCTTCGATCCGCGGCAACGCGTCCGCGGCACGCGCATACGTCGCCGTCGCGCTGTCAAACTGTTGATTTCGCTCGAGTGCGCGCGCCAACAGCACGTAACGCGCTGCCCGCGACGAGCGATCGCGTGCATCGCGCGCGGCGGCGGCCGCGTGGACGAGCGCGGTGGTGTCCGCGTTCCGCTCGAGCGCCGAGCGCGCCAGCAACTCGCGCCCTTCACCGCCGAACGCCGTGTCGACCCATGGCGCGCCTCCAATCAGCCGATCGACCTCCGGCCACCCGTTCCAGCCGGCCGCCGCTCGCGCGCCGACCATGAGCGCGGCCGGCGTGCGCTGCGCTGGCTCGCGAAGCAGCGGCGCGACGATCTGCGTCGCGCGCCACGGATGGCCGGAGTCGATCGCGGATTGCGCGCGTGCCAGCACATCGCTCTGCGCGATCGCCCGCGCGAGCGCGGCGTCCCCGGTCGGCCAAACGTCAGCGTCGCGTTCCCCATCCGCCTCCCCGACCTCGGAGCAGCTCCCGCACGCGAAGGCAAAGGCCGCGGCGAGAGCAAGGAGGATCGCGACGCGAAGCGTCGCTCCAGTCGCGCGGGCTACTTCTTCACTCCTCCCGCCTGTACCGCGGCCGACGGTTTGTCGACGAGCCAGTAATTGAACCACTGGCGCAGGCGGCTCAGGCGATCGACGAGCAGCCACGGCTCGCCCGTCCGCGAGAGATCGTGATTGGAGCGCGGATAGCGAACGAACTCCGCCGGCACGCCCTGCTTCTTGAGCGCCATGAACCACAGCTCGGCGTTCCCGATCGGCGTCCGGTAGTCTTCCTCACTCTGCACGAGGAGCGTCGGCGTCTTCACGTTCTTCACGTGGCGAATCGGCGAGAGCGTGTCGTACATCACCTGATTCTCCCACGGCTTTCCGAAAAACTCGCCTTCGGTGAGGCCCTGTGCGTCCGATGCGCCATACCAGAACGTCCATTCGCTGATCATGCGATCCGTTTCGGCGGCCTTGAACCGGTTCGTCTTGGTCGTGACCCACGCCGTCATGAAGCCGCCGTACGATCCACCGGTGACTCCCATGCGCGTCGAATCGACGTCGGGGCGCTTGGCGACGACGTCGACCGCTCGCATCAAGTCTTCAAAATCCTTGCCGCCCCAGTCGCCGCGGCTCGCGTACGTGAACTCGGTGTTCGTGCCACTCGAGCCGCGCGGATTCGTGAACAGCACGAGGAACCCGGCGCCGGCGAGATTCTGGAATTCGTCGAACCAATTCTCCCCGTACGCGGAGTGCGGGCCGCCGTGGATGTACAGCACGACGGGGTACTTCCGGTTCGCCGTGTACCCGTACGGTTTCATCAACCATGACTCGATCTCCATGCCACCGACCGATTTCACGAGCATTCGCTCGGCGTCGGCCCACGCCACTTCGGAGTTCACCTTGTCGTTGAACGACGTGAGCTTGCGCTCGCCGGTGCCGTCGGCGTTGGCGATGAAGAGCTCCGTGGGATGCGTGAGATCGGTGGAGACGTAGACGACGTGCTGCTGCGTTTTGTCGAAGTTGACCGCGCTCACCTGCCGACGTCCGCCGAGCACCGTCGTGATCTTGCGGGTGGCGGGATCGATCTTGTAGACGCCCCGACTCCCGCCCGTCGACGTGATCATCGCGATGCGACCGTCGTTCAGCCAAACGATCTCGCCGGGCTCGTACTGCCAGGATCCGAGGATGTCCTCGGGCTTGCCGCCGTCCGCGTTCACCACGAACAGGCGCTGATTCTTGAAGCGGGCCGGCTGCCCGACGAATGCGATTCGCTTGCTGTCCGGCGACCAGGCGAGCTGAGTCTCGTTGCCCGCGTACTCGATGCGGCGCGGCGTGCAGCCCGACGCCTGCTGCTCGCAGGCAGCGACAGGGAGAACAAAGATCTCACTGTCGTTCGACGGCAGCTCGGCGCGCTTCCGATCCGGCGCGAGCTTCGCGATCGAATCGCGCTCGGCGTTGACGATCGAATCGGGACGCAGGCGAGCATCGGCGAGAAACGCGACCCATTTTCCGTCGGGCGACACGACGGGGCTGCGATGCGAGTACTTCGTGTTCGTGATCTGCTTGTTCGGCTGTCCGGGACGCTCGAGGATCAGCTGCTCGACGCGCGCCGTGTCCCGGCGGGGCGTCGTGCGCGGGCCCGCGATGAACTCGGGCTGGCCGTTCGCCTTGTAGAGCATCTCGACGATCTGGCGTCCGTCAAATCGAGCCGGATTTTCGGGCTTGGTGATCGCGTTGTACGGCGGTCGCGAGATCGGGCGCATTTTGGCGTAGGGATCGCTCGCGCTCGTCGAGTCCGCGGTCGAATCGGGTGCGCCGCCTCGTCCGCCGCGACCACCACGTCCGCCCCCGCCGAATCCACCGCGACCGCCGGTCGTGACGATCGTGAAGCTCCGATCGGCCGGCGACGAGCCGGTACGAATCTGTGGCGCGCCGCTTGGCTGGAACGCTTCGCCCGCGGGCTGATCCATGCGCAGCGCCCACTGTGTACCACGTCCACCAGCCCGCTGCGAGGTGAAGTAGAGGAGCTTGCCATCGTCCGAGAAGCGCGGATTGCTGCTCTCGAATCCCGGAGACGTGTAGCGAGCCGGCTCCCCGCCCTGCGTCGGTACGACCCATACCTCGGAGTGGCGGCGGTTTTCAGCCTCTCGTACGGTCGTGACCGCGAAGGCAACCTTCGACCCATCCGGCGAGAGGTCCGGCGCGCTCACCGTGGTCACCTTGTACCAGTCAGCTGGCGTGAAGGCGTGCCTGGTCGGTGATGGCTGTTGCGCCGCGGCGATCGCCGGAAGCGCGAGCACGAACACCACGAGCGTGTACGAACGCATCGGTCGAGCTCCGTTAATGGGCGGGTGGGAGTGGGAGCTTCAACTTGCCAGATCGCGCGCGCACGGTCCAGTGTTTTCCGCGTGCGGCTTCCGGAACACTGAAGGATGACGAGGAACAGAGGCGACGCTGTTCGAGTCGCTCGACTTCGTGGCGTCGCGCAGACCGCGCTGCGGCCGTGGTACGTGCTCGGTGCGGGGCATCGCTGGCCGTACGCGCTCGTTCCGATGTACTGCGATTCGCCGATCGTGCTCGAGGTGCCGGACATCCGCTTGGCGCGCCCATAAGGTCCCGGCGGCGGCTCGAACGGCCCCCTCGCGCGGAAGCCGCGACGCTCGCTCCTGGCTTGGGTCAATGGGGGGCGTCTTGCGGAGTCGACAACTGTGCTCCAGAATCGGACGGGTTTCACGGCCGATGAGAGCCGTATCAGCACGGAAATAGGCCGTCTCGAATCAGACGAGCGGTCCCAGTCGCAGCCGAAGCATGGAGTCACACGGATTCTCCCACGTTCCGAGGTGAACATGAATCGCTCGTGCGTGCCCTGCGCAGTCCACCGCCCGCTCTCGCTGGCCGCGTTGCTGGTCATCGCGCTGATCGCCGGCCTCGCGCCGAACGCGGCCGCCCAGGCCGCGACGATCACCGGCCGCATCACTTCGGAGTCGGGGCAACCGATCGACAACGCCAACGCGTACATCACGGAGATGAACGTTTCCGTGGCTACGAACGCGGACGGTCGGTACACGATGGTCATTCCGGCCGAGCGGGTGCGTGGTCAGCAGGTGACGCTGCGCGCGCGCGCGATCGGACATCTTCAGCAGGTGCGATCGATTCTGATCCGCGCGGGCGCGCAGACCTTCGACTTCGAGCTCAAGCGCGACATCAACCGGCTGCAGGAAGTCGTGATCACCGGCATGACTGCCGGCACGCAGCAGCAGAAGACGACGTTCACCGTCTCCGCGCTCAACGCCGAGCAGGATTTGCAGGTGCCGACGACGAATCCGCTGCAGGAGCTGGCGGGTAAGGTGCCGGGCGCGGCCATCGTGCAAACGAGCGGTCGGCCTGGAGCAGCGCCGTCGATCATCCTGCGCGGTCCTCGGTCGATCAACGCGTCAGGCCGCAGCCAGGGCCCACTGATCCTGGTGGATGGAATCATTCTCAACGGCAGCACGAGCGATCTCAATCCCGAAGACATCGCGACCATCGAGGTGGTGAAAGGAGCCGCCGCATCGTCGCTCTACGGTTCGCGCGCCGGCAACGGCATCATTTCGATCACGACGAAGAGCGCGAAGAACGCGAGCCCCGGCATGCACATCAACGCGCGCCAGGAACAGGGCTTCAGCTCGGTGAACGGCGACTACCAGTATGCGCGGACGCACATGCTGACGATGAACGAGGACAACACCCGGTTCTGCATCAAGCAGTCGGGGTTGCCCTCGTGCTCGCGCACCGTCGATCTGCTCCAGGAAGCCTTCCGCATCAACGATCAGGGCGATCTCGCCTCGCTGACGCCTTATCTGTTCGAGCGCGACTTCGGCATCGCGAACGCGCCGTCAAAGGCCGAGTTGAAAGGCCTCTTCATGGCCAATCAATGGCCCGTGACCTGGAACCCGATTAACCAGGCTGCCACCGACAATCCGTACCTGAGCTCGACCATCGATCTCAATGGACGCATCGGCAACACCGGATACTACGGGTCGTTCAACAACAACGTGAACCAGGGCGCGATCAAGTTCCTGAGCGGCTACAGGCGGCAGTCGGCGCGATTGAACGTGGACCAGCAGATCGGCGGGAATCTGAGTACGCAGATCTCGACGTACTTCTCGCGCAGCCAGACGTATCCCGACGGCAACTGGTTCAACCTCACGCGGCAGCACCCGAACACCGACCTGCTGGCCAAGGACAGCAAAGGACGGTTGTACATCCGTCCCGATCCCACGGCGGAGACGAGCCAGAACTACAATCCGCTGTACGACAACTGGGAGGCGTACTCGGTCACGCACGCCGACCGGTTCCTCGGCACGATGACCAACACGTACACGGTCGCGCCGTGGCTCGTGTTCGATGCGACGACGAGCATCGACAACCGTCGAAGCAGCAACATCTCGCAGGATGACAAGGGCTACCGGACGACGACGCCCGGTCCGGCCAACGACGGTGACATCGGGGCGAGCGCGGGCACCGACCTGTCGTACAACGTCGCGCTTGGCTCCACGATCAGGCACGACATTCGGCGCGACCTGGCATCGCGAGTCAATTTCCGGTACACGTACGAGGATCAGGAGAGCGAGTCCAACGCGGGGAGCGGCAATACGCTCGCCGTTCCGGGGCTGCTGACGCTGACGAACGCCACGGCGTCGAAGAACGCGACGTACGGGCAGACGACGATCAGGGCGGTCGGCGCGTCGGCCGCGCTGAATCTCGAATTCAAGGATCGGTACATCTTCGACGGCGCGTGGCGAAACGACGGCAGCTCGTTGTTCGGCGCCGCGCAGCGCTGGCACAGCTATTATCGCGCTTCTCTCGCCTGGCGGTTGTCCGACGAGCCCTGGTTCAAGCCGACGAACCTGTTGAACGACGTGAAGTTCCGCGGCGCCGTGGGCACGGCGGGCGGGCGGCCGTCGTTCTCGGCGCAATACGAAGCCTTCAGCATCGGCACCGGCGGCGCCATCACGGCGACGACGCTCGGCAACAAGGACCTGCGGCCGGAAACGACGATCGAGACGGAGTACGGCGTCGACGCCGAGATCCTGCATCGCTACGGTCTGTCGCTGACCTATGCGCGCGACATCACCTACGACCAGCTCCTTCAAGTGCCGCCATCGGTGTCGTCGGGCTTCTCGTCGCAGTGGCTCAACGCGGGCACGATGGACGGCAAGACGTGGGAAGCGTCGCTCAACATCCCGCTGATCGCGAAGCGGAGCGTCGTGTGGACGGCACGTCTGAACTACGACCAGAACCGGGCGAAGATCACTTCGATGGACGTCCCCGACTTCTTCCAGTCGGTGGACAACGCTCGCGTGCACTACGCGGTCGGCGAGCGGTACGGCACCGTGTACGGCAAGAGCTTCGTCACGTCGTGCTCCCAGCTGCCGGCCGACTTCGCGGCGCAGTGCGGGCCGGGCCAGGAATGGCAGAAGAATGATGAGGGCTACGTCGTCTGGGTCGGCAAGGGCAACTCGTACAAGGACGGCATCACCAAGAACCTGTGGCAAGCGCAGCGCAACGGCTGCATCGTCAACGGCGTGCCCGTGGCAAACATCACCGGGGCGACCAACTGCCTCAAGGCGGGCGGCACGGTCAACAACCCATGGGGCCAGCCCGTCGTGCACTGGGGCATGCTGCAGGTGCTCCGCGATGCGTCGGCCAACCCGGCGCTGCAACCCCTCGGAAACGGGCTGCCACTCTGGAAGGCGAGCGTCGCGCAGAACTTCAGCTTCAGGCGGCTGGCCGTCTACGCGCTATTCGAGAAGTCGTATGGCAACCACGTCTTCAACGAGGATCGGCACTGGTCGCTCGGCGACTTCATGACGGCCGATGAAGACCAGAGCGGCAAGTCGGTCGAGGCGGCCAAACCGATCGGCTACTACTGGCGCGCGCCGTCGCCCGACCACTCGGCCGGCGTTGGCGGCTTCTACGACGTGCTGGGGCCGAACAGCCTCACCTTCGAAGACGCGTCGTTCGTCAAGTTCCGCGAGATGTCGGCGAGCTACAACATCGGACGCATCCCGAGAATTCGGGGCGACTGGTCGATCACCGTGCTCGGTCGCAATCTCTACACGTGGACGAAGTACACGGGCTGGGACCCGGACATCGGCGACACGGGCGGCAACATCAACGCCGGCGCCGCGCTGGGTATCCAGTCCTATCCGTACCCGCCGACGCGCACGTTCACGCTCACCGTTCAGTCGAAGTTCTGACCCGCCACCGCAAGCCGACACCGAGGACCATGATGAACGCGACATCCAGGATCGCATCGGCGTCCCTGCTGCTCGTGGCGGCGGCCGCCTGTAACAGTGACCTGACGGTCCAGAACCTGAGCAACCCCGACGTTGGCCGAGTATTCGCCGTGCCAGCGTCGATCGAGGCGACGATCGCCAGCGGTTACCAGAGCACGCACAACGCGATCACGAACAACTCGTTGATGCCTGAGGTCGAGGTGATGGCGCTCGAGAGCTACTCGAGTCTCAACAACTTCAACATGGGCATCCGCGTCGCCATTCCGCGGCTGCCAATCCCGAACAGCAACGGCTCGCCCACGGTCTTCAACGAGTTCAGCGCACTGTCGCGGGGCGCGCGCCTGACGGTGAACGCACTCGACGCGTTGACGAAGCTGGACGCGTCGGACAAGTCGCTTGGCACCCATGCCCAGGATCTGCGCGCCAAGGCGTTTGGTTACTTCGTCGCCGGCGCGAACCTGGGCTGGCTCGCCATGATTTACGACTCGGCGGCGATCGTGAAGCCTGGGATGACGAGCGACGAGATTCCATCCCTGAGCGGCGCCGCGGACGTCATGAAGGCGGCGATTGCCTTCCTGGACAGCGCAGTGGCTGTCGCGAAGGACCCGGCGGCGAGCAACACCGGAGGATTTCCCACGCCACCGGCTTGGTTGAGTGGCACGAGCCTGTCCGCCGCCGACTTCACGCGCCTCGTGCGCTCATATCGCGCGCGCTTCCGTGCCGGCGTGGCACGGACGCCAGCGCAGCGGGCCGCGGTTGACTGGGCGTCGATCGTCGACGACACCGAGAACGGAATCCAGAGCGATCTTCTCGTGCAAGTTGGCGGCACGACGGGATGGAACATCGGCTTCAACAGCAGCCAGATGCACGTGGATCCCGGCTGGAGCGAGATGTCGATGCTGTACTTCGGGATGGCCGACACGTCGGGGGCGTACGCGCAGTTCATCGCGGCTCCGATGGCATCGCGCAACGGCTACTTTCTCGTGAAGACGCCGGACAAACGGTGGCCAAGCGGCGACACACGAGCCGCGCAGCAGAAGGCATCGACGACGCCGGTTGACTTCACATCCAAACCCTACATCACGAACCGCACGCTGGCTGAAGTGCCGGGCGACGGCTGGGGCGTCTCGTTCTACGATTTCTTCCGGCTCAAGTACATCCGGCTGCACAGCAACCAGGGAGCATTTCCGGAGTTCGCCAAGGCCGAAAACGACTTACTGGCGGCCGAGGCGTACATCCGAACGGGCAACATCGCGAAAGCCGCGGCGAAGATCGATCTCACTCGAGTGCCGAATGGATTGCCCGCGCTCAGTGGTGTGGTGACGAGTGCGACGCAAGCCGTGCCCGGGGGCAAGGCCTGCGTGCCGCTGGTGCCGTCGCCTGCCGGCACGGTGTCGTGCGGCGACATCCTCGAGGCGATGAAATACGAGAAGCGCATGGAGACGGCCTACACGAGCTTTGGGCGCTGGTGGGCCGACAGCCGCGGTTGGGGAGATCTCATTCAGGGCACCGCGTACGAGTACCCGGTGCCGTACGAGGAGATGCAGGCACGGCAGGAGCCGTCATATAGCCTCGGCGCCAGCTCGGGAAGCGCGGCCACCAAAGGGACGTACGGATTCTGATGATGCGATTCTCGGCCCGAATGGGACTGTTGGTGGTGGCACTCAGCGCATCGCAGGGATGCTACAACTACATCCCGGTGGAGACCGCACCGCCAGTCGGCGAAGACGTGTCGCTCGGTGTGAGTGACCGCGGCCGCGTGTCTCTCGCCGAGCGGTTCGGGCCGGGGCTCGCCGAGATACAAGGCCGCCTCGTCGGAGTACAGGACAGCAACTTCATCATCAACGTCTATCGCGTGTCGCACCTCACCGGATCGAGCGCGCTGTGGACGGGAGAACAGAGCCGGATCAACCGCGATCTCGTCGGATCGGTACGCATCCGGCGATTGTCGGTCGTGCGTACCGCCGCGCTTACGGTGGCCACAGGCGTTGCTCTGGCAGTATTCACGTCTCGCAGCCTGTCGGGCGGCGGATCGGAGCAGCCGCCGGCGGACTCCGGAAAGACGCCGATCTCCATCCGCATCCCACTGCATCCGTGATCTCGACCGCGACCATGAACTTCTCGGAGGAGTGTTCCAGATGAGCGCATCTCGCTTCGCCGTGTTGTGCGCCGCACTGGCGGCCCTCGTTGCGTGCGACAAGAACACCGGGCCCACGTACGCGGACAAGGTGCCGCTCGCCGCCGTTCGCTTCGTCCATGCCGTGTCGGATACCGGCGCCATGGACTGGCGATTCGTCGACGTCATCGAGAATTCGCCCGTGGGGCTGGGAATGAAGTACCGGGACGTGTATCCAGGGACGAGCTATCAGGCACTCGGCGCCGGCGCCCGCCACCTGCGACTTTTTCAGACCAGCAACGACATCGCCCAGACTCAGGTCGTGTTGTTCGACACGACGTACAACTTCACGCCGGGCGAGCACTATACGATCATGGCCGCCGGCACGCTGCGTAACAAGCAAGCCAAGCTCTACATCCTGCAAGACGACTACTCCGACCCGGGCAGCAACATTGCCGTGCGGGTGATCAACGCGGGCGCCGCGGCGTCGGTCGACGCGTACGGCTCCTCCACCGGCGGCACATCGCCGCTCCCCGCGTCGCCGTTCGTGTCGGGCGTCGCGCAGTTCACGGCATCGAAGTGGGTGACCATGGCGCCGGCCGCGCTGGTGGTGCGCGTCCTAGCCTCAGGCTCGACGGCGCTCCCAGCGATGATCGACGCCACCGCGCCGGCGGGCGCGCCGGCGGACCGGGCGAACAACCTCACCGCAGTGGGCGGGAGCACGATCGCGGGAAGCGCGTTCACCGCGTTCGCGTTCCCGCCGTCGGTCGCGGGCAGCCAGGCGGCGAGCTCCACCAAGCCATCGGTCGTGTACGCGGTGGATCGCTACCCGCCGTCCGGATTCTGAGAACTTTGAACATCGCGGGGGATCGCGGAAGGCTCCCCGATCCCCCGCTTGTATTTCCGCCTGGAGACAAAAAACAACGGCCTGAAGCCGAAGCTCCAGACCGTTGTTTTCATCGACGCGGAGGAGGAAACGTGCCCACCCGCACGCTTCGCTCGACTCGCGCGCCGGAAGCCGCGCTGAGTTAGCCGCGGGGCTTTTGGGCCGCGGTTGCCCGGTCACCCTTCTTCCAGTCACGCGTCGCCCGCTTTGCGACACGCTGCTCGAATTGCTTCACATTCGCGTCGAACTTCACCTGGTTCGCCGGCGTCAACGCGGCACGAAGATCGTTCTTCTCCGACTCGAGCAGGTTCTTGATCTGCTCGCGCTCGGCGCCCGACTTCTGCCAGATTGCCTTGAGCGCCGCGGTGTCGCCACGCTGCCGCGCCTCGCGCGCGGCCTGGATTTGCGGCTTGAGCTGCTCTCGAATCGCCTTCATCTGCAACGCGTACTTCGCTTGAACGTTCTTGACGCTTGCCTTCTCGGCGTCGCTCAACGTGATGCCCTTGAAGAGCTGATGACGAATCGCAGCCGGGCGGAACTGGCCCCGCTGGTTGCGCGCTGCGCGGCCGGCGCGCTGCTGATGCGCACCCTGCGCCGGAGCCGGGGTCGGCTGTTGCGCGGACGCGACCACGGCGCCGCCAAAGACGAGCGCGGCCGCGGCCAGTGTCGAACGGATATTGATCACGATGAACCTCCACCAACTGATGAGTAGCGGCGCTCGGAGCGCCTTCGTAGCGGTAGACGTTGGTGGAGGTCGGACGTTAAGGCTCCGGAGCGACGCCGGCGTTACGTCTGCCCGACGTAGGCGATGGCGCTCACCTCGACGAGGATCCCCCGAAGCTGTGCACCCACCGCGGTCCTTGTGGGATACGGCTGAGGCATGAGTTCCTTGTACGTCGCGTTGAAGGCGCCCCAGAGGTCGGCATCGGCCAGGTAGACGATCACCGAGACCACGTCGGACAACGTTGCTCCGGCTGCCCCAAGCGCGCGCTCGACATTGCGGATGACCTGGCGGGTCTGCGACTCGATGTCGTCGCCGGCGAGCTCACCGGTCACCGGGTCGCGCGGGATCTGGCCCGACACGAACACGAATCCGCCGGCGCGCGCCGCCGGCGAGTACGCGCCCGCTGGAGTCGGGACCTCGGCTCCCAGCCGAATCGGTTGCCACTGCCGCTCGCGCTGCATCATTTACAGTCTCCATTGAATGAGAGTCGTCCCAGCCATGCCGTCTACAATCGCCGATCTCGAAACGCCCGTCCCGATTGTCGATCTCGATCGACTGGCGGGTAATCTCGACCGTGCGGTCGATTACGCAAAGTCGCACGCGTTGGCGCTTCGCCCCCATATAAAGACGCACAAATCGCCTCGCGTAGCTCACGAACAATTGCGGCGGGGCGCGGTCGGCGTCACGTGCGCCACTCCGTTCGAGGCGGAGCTGATGAGCGACGTCTGCGGGGACATTCTCGTCGCGTACCCGCCGGTCGGTTCGCCACGCGCGTCACGGCTGGCCGCGATCTCGCCCGATGTGCGCCTCACCGTCGCGCTCGACTCGCGCCGCGCAATCGACGACATCGCCGCCGCGGCATCGGCAGCCGATCGCCCGGTTGGCGTCTATGTGGAAGTGGACCTCGGCATGCACCGCGTTGGCGTTCCCTCGGTCGATGAGGCGATCGCTCTCGCACGAGCCGTGCAGGCGGCGCCGCCACTCACGTTCGAGGGCATCGCGTTTTATCCCGGGCACATTCGCGAGGCCGTTGACCAGCAGGCGCGTAAGCTCGGCGAGCTGAACGCCACCCTCGGCCAGCTCATAGATGCGTTCGATCGCGCGGGACTGCACCCGCGTGTCGTGAGCGGCGGCTCGACTCCCACCATGTGGCACACGCACGAACTGCAAGGAGTGACCGAGTTTCGCCCGGGGACGTACGTCTACAACGATCGCACGACTGCGGCCATCGGCGCGTGCGATTGGGACGATTGCGCGCTCACCGTGCTCGCGCGCGTCGTGAGCACCGCGGTGCCAGGGCAGGCCGTCGTCGACGCCGGGTCAAAGGCGCTCGGCCGAGAGCCAATGCGCGCGGACGGCGCCGACGGCTTCGGCGTGGTTCGTGGGCACGCGGAGGTCGTGGTGAAGAGCATGTCGGAGGAGCATGGCATTCTCGATCTCTCGAACAGCAGCTGGCGACCCGCGGTGGGCGAGCTCGTACGAATCATTCCGAACCACGTCTGCATCGTCGTGCACCTCAACGACATCATCGTGGGCGTCAGGGGGGACACGGTGGAGACGACGTGGCCCGTCGTGGCTCGCGGACGAGGCTATTCGATCAGTGCGCCATCCCCGTCGCGCCACGACCCTTCCCCGTTCGAAAGAGAAACAGCAGCGGCAGTGCAGCCAGCAGGATGATTCCGCTCAGAATGTAGATTCGCGAGAAGGCGAGCACGCTTGCCTGCGCCTGGATTTGATGATCCAGAATGGAGAGCGCTTGCTGCTTGGCGGTGATCGGGTCCATGCCGCGCGAGATCAGACCGCGTGTGATCGAGTCCCACCGGCCGAGTGAGAGCGGGTCGGTGATCGTCACGTGCTCCGTGATGACCGCCTTTGTCTCCTTGGTGAACCGCGTGAGCAGCGTCGCCATGATCGCGATGCCGAGTGAACCGCCGAGCTGGCGCGTGAGGTTGAACATGCCCGTGCCCTGCGCCAGCTCGCGGAGCTTGAGCTCGGCCATCGTCGCGTTCGTCAGCGGCACGAAGATCAAACCCAGCCCCACGCCGCGCAGAATGAGCGGCCAGAACGTCTCTTCGGGTCCGCTCGACAGCGTCATCCGTGAGAGCAGCCACATGGAGACAAAGAACAGCGAAGCTCCGATGGCCACGGTTGCCCGCGCATCGAGACGGTTGGCGTTCTTTCCCACCCACATCATCGTGACCGCCGAGGCCAACGCGCCCGGCAGGATCACGAGGCCCGTCTGATTTGCCGTGAGCCCGTGAAGGTTCTGAAGAAACACCGGAAGCACGAAGATCGACCCGAACAGCGCCAGTCCGAGCACCGCCGCGATACTCACGCCCGCCGCCAACTGCCGGCTCTTGAAGACGCGGAAGTTGATGATCGGCTCGTCGACCGTCAGCTCGCGCCAGAGCAGCAGAACGAACGAAAGCGCGGACGTGATCGCGAGCATGGTGATGAGACGCGAATCGAACCAGTCGTAGCGCTCGCCCTTTTCGAGCATCCACTGGAGCGAGCCGACTCCGGCCACGAGCAGGAGAAAGCCCAGGAAGTCGATCTTTTCCGCGCGCTCCTGGTGCGCCGCGTCGTGGACGTACGTGGCGACCATCATCGCCGCCATGATGCCGAGCGGCACATTGATGTAGAAGATCCAGGGCCAGTTGTAGTTGTCGACGATCCATCCGCCGAGCGTGGGACCGAGCGTCGGTCCGACCATCACGCCGACGCCGAACATCGCCTGGCCGATTCCTATCTCGTGCGGCGGGAACGACTCGAACAACGTCGTCTGCGCGGTCGAGAGCAGCGCACCCCCTCCCACTCCCTGCACTACCCGCCAGAACACCAGACCACCCAACGACGTCGCCGCGCCGCAGAAGAACGAGGCTGCCACGAAGAGCAGGATCGACGTCGTGAAGTAGCGCTTCCGCCCGAAATAGCCGGACAGCCAGCCCGACATCGGAATGACAATGACGTTCGCGATGATGTAGCCGGTCGAGACCCACGAGATCTCGTCGAGCGTCGCGCCCAGGTTCCCCATCATGTGCGGGATCGCGACGTTCACGATCGACGTGTCGATGAGCTCGAGCACCGCGGCGAGCGTCACCGCAATGGCAATCAGATACTTGTATTTGTACTTGTCCTCATCGGCCGCGGGCGCGGCTGGTCCCGCGGGCGCCACCGGCCGCACGAGAATCTGTGCGGTCCCGCGAGGCCCCGAGGTGACTGTTCGTGCGTCAGTGCCCATTGCTTCCTAGCACTTACCCGCTGGCTGCCTGGTATCGACGTGCACGGTCACCGACATGCCCGGACGCAGCGGACGGTCATTGCCGAGTCCCTGCTTGACACGCAGCCGCACCGGGACGCGCTGTACGACCTTGGTGAAGTTGCCGGTCGCGTTGTCCGGCGGCAGCAGCGCAAACTTCGACCCCGTAGCCGCGCTCACGCTCTCCACGCAACCGACCGCGGTCGCGCCACCGTATGCGTCGATATCGATCTCGGCGGGTTGGCCGACGCGGATCTCGGCAAGCTGCGTCTCCTTGAAGTTCGCCGTCACGAATACGCCGGTGTCGGCGACGATCGTGAGCAGGGGCTGGCCCGGCTGCACGAGCTGGTTCGGGTCGACCTGCTTGCGCGAGACGATCCCGGCCGTCGGCGCGCGCACAGCCGCGTATCCGAGCTGCAGCGTGGCGTTGTCCCGCGCCGCCTGGGCGGCCTGCAGTCGCGCCTCGGCGAGGCGCACGCCTGCCTGCGCGCTGGCGACCGAGCCGCCGGCCGCCGAGCGTTGTCGCTCGAGCGCGACGACGTTCGCCGAAGCGGCTTCGGCGGCGGCGCGTGCCGCGTCGAGCTGCATTTTCGAGATTACCTGCTTGGCGGCGAGATCCTCCATCCGCGCCAGGTCCTGCCTTGCCCTGGTCTCATTCGCGCGCGCAGCGGTGATCTGGGCATCGAGCGACGCGCGCTGACCCGCGGCCTGCTCGACCATCGCCTGCGCCTGGCCACTCGAACCGCGCGTTCCCGCCGCGGCGCGGGCCGCCGCGAGATCGGCCTCGGCCTGGGCAAGGCGAACGCGATACTCCGCGGGATCGATCTGGACGAGCAGCGAATCGGCGCGAATGTGGTCGTTGTCGCTCACCGTCACCGACTGCACGTAGCCGCCGACCTTGGCGAGTACCGGTACGAGGTGGCCGTCGACCGCGGCATCGTCAGTCGACTCGTGCGCGCGCGCGAAGCTCCACCGCTTGAACGCCCACACCGCGCCGAGCGCGAGCAGGATGAGCACGATCGGGAGTACGACACGCCGGCGTCCCCTCGGTTCGGGCACGTCGAGCTCGGCATTGCGCGTTTCACGCGGCTCCGTGTTCTGCTTGACTACTGTTGCCATGGTCGGATGATGTTCGAAAAGGTCGAATTAACGAAGCTGTGAAACTGTTCCTTCCGCCTTCGCCAGCGCCACGCGCGCCGTCTGGTACGCCGTCAGCGCGTCGACCAGCCCGGTGCGGGCGGCGTTGAGCGAAAGCGATGCCGTGATCACGTCGGCGTTTCCCGACACTCCGGCGCGGAAACGCTCGCGCGCCTGATCCACTTCCTGCTCGGCGAACCGCTGACGGTCGCGCGCGGCATCCACCTCCTCGCGGGCCGATGCGAGATCGAGCATCGCACTCCGCACGTCGACGGCAATCTGTTCGCGAAGGTCGCGTCGCCGAACGTCGATTTCGCGCGCCGCGGCTTCGGCTTCCTGTGTCTGCCCGGCACGGCGTCCGCCCTCGAACATCGGCCACGTGACCTGTACGCCATACGTATAGGTATTGAGGAAGTGCTGAGGCTCGAGGCCGGTCGGTCCGTCGTTGGCGAACACGCCGACCGTCGGCAATCGCGTCGCTCGGACGGCCGCGATCTGTTGCTGGGCGGCGGCGAGCTGCAGCTCGGCGGTATGGACGTCCGGTCTGGCTCGGAGGGCTTGGTCGATCGCCGCCTGCTCCGTGCCAACGTCAGCCGCCACGACCGTCGTGAGGGAGTCCGACAACTCCACAGGTACGTCGAGCGACAGGTTGAGCGAGCGATGCAACTCGAGTCGCGCGCGATCACGATCGTTGCGCGCGGCGATGAGCGCCGCGCGACCAGCCGCGCGCTGCGACTCGGCGCGAGTGACGTCCAGCGCCACACCCACGCCCGCCTCGAGCTGATCGCGCGCGATCTGGACGAGATCGTTCGCGAGGATGGAGTCGGCGGTGCGCGCTTGCACGAGCGCCTCCGTCCGGAGGACTCGTACGTACGCGTTCGCCGCGACGAAGGCCGCCTGCTCCGCGACGGTCGCCACGTCGGCGCCCGCGGCTGCGGCGCCGGCGCGGGCCGCGCGTACCCGGCCGCTTGCTCCGAGATCGAGCACGGCCTGCGACGCCTGTCCACGCAGATCCCAGAACTTGACCGGTCCAATGATCTGGCCATTGGGATCGAGCAATGGCCGCTCGCCCGGTTTTGCCGGAAAGTTGAAGCCGAAGCTGGCACTGTTCAGCGTGTGGCTGCTCCAGTTCGGAACCGCCTCGAGCTGCGGCAGCAGCGCCGCGCGAGACTGCGTGACGCGCGCCTGGGCCTGCTCGGCCCGGTACTGCGCGCCCTGCACGCCGGCCGCCTGCGCCGCGGCAAGTCGAGCCGCTTGGCCGAGCGAGAGTCGGCGCGTCTCCGGAGCCTGCGCCCCAGCGGCGCGAATGGCGAAGGCGAGCAGCGCGGCGAGCAACGACAACGCCGCGCCGAGACGGATGATCCTGGGAAATTGAGCGTTCATTGATCGGGAGAATTCCATGCGCCAAAACGAATTCCTGGAGGAGCTAGGGACGGGCCTTGATCGCGTTGAGCGTGAACTGCATCAGTTCGCCGAACACCTGCTCGTCGCTGCCCTTTGCAACCGACGTGAAGCACTCGCGGTGCGTGCACCAGAGTCCGTGCATGACGAAGGGTCCGGTGACCATGCGCGCTGCGACTCTGGCGTCGAGCTGGCGAAACTCACCCGTCTCGATTCCGCGAGTGATGATCGCGGCGATGAGCCGATGGACCCGGGCGATGACTTCCTCCGCATAGAAGCGCGCGAGATCCGGGAAGCTGTGGATCTCGGCGTGGATCAGGCGAAACAAGGGCGCGAACTGCGGCGAGCGAATGAATCGCCAGTAGCTGCGCAGGAACTGCGTGAGCACTTCGGTCGCGGCCTCGTTCATCGCGCTGAGCTCCTGCTCGCCCTGCTCGATCTGACTCACGACCATCTGCCGCACCATCTCCCGAAACAGCTCTTCCTTGTTGGGGAAGTACAGATAGATGGTGCCTTTCGAGAGGCCGGCGCGCTTCGCGATGTCGTCCAGGCGGGCGGCCGCCAGTCCGTGCTCGCCAAAAACTTCGCGAGCAGCCTCGAGAATCTGCCGCGGACGCTCTTCGGGCAGTCTGCGCCAACGCGGCTCTTGATGTGAAGGGGAAGCGGTCATTGCTCGCGAGGCCGACACATACTCCGATCGGCCAAGGGAATCGAAAGTGTATGTTACTGACGAGTCAGTAACATAGAACCTCGATTGGCTCCAAACAAGCGCTACCGTGAGGGTCGGCGCACGAACTCGATCCCGCGAGCCCTGTCGTTGTCGAACGTGAAGCTCGGCGATCCGCCACCACCAGGCGAAGCCGCCGCGAACCGGAGCGTGTAGCCCGAACCGCGGACGGTCCGCCGGCCGCTGGCCTGGAGCGTGTCGACCGGCGCGCGAGGGCGGCGCACCAGGAGGTTAGACCCCGATACGGTGAGCTCATAAGTAGCGTCGAGCTCATCCGAGTAATAGCTGCCGGCCAACGCCGAAAGCTCTGACGGCGTCAACGGAACTGTCGCGGCCGTCTTTTGCGCCGCCTGTCGCGCCAGCGGCGTGGGCGCCGGTTTGGTGAAAGTGCCCGCGAGCAGCACGTCGGCCACGCGGTGGGCCATGCCCGGTGCATCCGCGGAGCTGACATTGCAGAGCGCGACGAGCGTGGTGTGCTGCGCGGGAAACCGTGTGATCACCGTGCGGTAGCCGCCCGTGCTGCCCGCATGCTCGACCATTGGCAGCCCGCGATACTCACCGATCTCGAGGCCAAACGCATACGCGAGCTCCTTGCCGCTGCTGAGCCGACCGCGGGTGAGCTGCCGCGCGAGGAATGAAGCCCCGCCTACCCGTCCCGTATAGAAGTTCTCATCCCACTTCTGCAAATCCTCGACGGTCGTCATCAAGCCGCCCTGCCCCACGATGTCGTTGTTCCAGACGTTGATACGCCACCCGCCACCCGCCACCGGGCTGTACGCGGAGGCGCGGCCGCGGACCGGCTGGTTGTGGTCGTCGTGGTAGTGCGAGGCGCGCATTCCGAGCGGCTGGAAGATCTGTTCGTTGGCGAACTCGCGGAGCGATTTGCCAGTGACCCGCTGCACGATCACGCCGAGCAGCACGTAGCCGGTGTTGCTGTACGCGTACTCGGTGCCGGGATCGAAATTGAGATGCCGCTGTCGTGCCGCGAGCGACAGCACGTCACCCACGCTGTAGCCGTCGTCGAAGCGCATGCCCGCCGCCTCGACGAGCGCCCAGAAGTCGCGAATGCCGCTCGTGTGATGAACCAGCTCGTCGATCGTGACCCGCTTGCCGTAGTCCGGGAGCTCCGGGACGTACTTGCGCACGTCGTCGTCGAGCGAGATCCGGCCCTGCTCGGCGAGCAGCGCGATCGCGGCGGCCGTGAATTGCTTCGACACAGAGCCCATGATCGTCGGCGTCGTCGGCGTGAACGGCACCCCGTACTCGATGTTCGCTGAGCCGTAGCCCTTTTCGAGCACGATACGGCCATTCTCGAAGACGCCGAGCGCACAGCCTGGCGTCTCCGGTGTGTAGCGCGAGAACACGGCGTCGATCTGACGCAGCGCGGAATCGGGGACTGCGTTCTGCGCCGCGGCCGGGGCTCCGGCGCACACAATGGCGGCGAGCACTAGCCGAATCGCTCTTGTCATGTGGGTCCTACCCTCCCGATGGAGGCGGCTACACGACGTTCTTGGGCGCCTCGAGCCACTCGTACGCCGATGTCACGTCCGCCCGCGTGAGCGCGTGAGCCGCCGGCTGCCAGCTCAGTGTGACGTCGGCGCCGAGCACGCGCAGCATCTCCGCCAGCCGCTGCGGATGCAGCCGCGAGACGATCTGGTCGTTCTCCCCAGCACCGATGTAGACGCGCTTGCCCTCGAGCGACACCGGCTGGTCGGGCACAAAGGGCACCATGGGCCGAAACAGGACCGCGGAATCGAGCGTCTTGGGCGACGACAGCAGCACGCTTCCCGCGATGTTGGCGCCGTTGGAAAAGCCCACGGCGATGACTCGGGCCGGATCGAACCCGTAGTGCGCCGCCGCACCCTCCACGAACGCGACGAGGTCCTTCGTGCGCGCGTGCAGATCCTCGATGTCGAATACGCCCTCGGCGAGCCGGCGGAAAAAGCGCGCGGCCCCGTTCTCGTTGACGGTGCCACGGGGGCTCAAGAGCCCGGCGTCGGGCGCGAGCATCTGACCGAGGTGGATCAGATCGTTCTCGTCGCCACCAGTGCCGTGCAGCAGCAGCAGCGTCCGCGGATCGTCGCCGCTTGGTGCTACATACCGGTGCACGTAGCCGAGCATGGTAGTATTCATCAATCAATTAATGTAGCGGGTTGGGTCATGATGCACGACGAGGCCGACCGCGTCCGGCTGGACAAATGGCTGTGGGCCGCCCGGTTCTTCAAGACGCGATCGTTGGCCACCGAGGCCGTGGCCGGCGGCAAGGTCGAGGTCAACGGGGAACGCGCCAAACCGGCCAAGGCCATCAAGCCTGGCGACGAGGTGCGCGTCCGGCTCGGGCCTTATGAGCATACTCTCATCGTCCGGGCGTTGTCGGATCGCAGGGGCCCGGCGTCCATTGCACAGACCCTCTACGAAGAAACCGCGGCGAGCCGGGAAGCACGGGAGCGGCTCGCCGCCCAGCTCAAGCTCGCGCCGGCCGCGTTCGTTTATGAGGAGAAAGGCCGGCCGACCAAGAAGGATCGGCGCGAACTGTCGAGGTTCATCGACCGAAAGCGGCGTTAGCCCGCACGCTCTCCCGTCAACTTCGGGAATACGGACCGGCTGACGGCGTGGCCGCCGTCAAACCGGATCAGCTCGAACGGAACCCGCGCGCCCTCCAATCGTGCCGTCTCGTCGGCGAGCATCTCGCTGGTGACGTAGGCATCGCGCTCACCGACCACGATCGTCAGCGGCACGTGGCGGAGCGCGCCGTGACCGTTCGCGAGATCGGTATCGGGCGGGATCAGCCCGCCCCACAGGACGAGCCGATCGACGCGCGAACGTCCGTGCGTGATCCAGCGAGTCGCCGTCGCCGCGCCCTGCGAGAATCCAACCACGCTCACGCGAACCGCATCGCCCACCGCGGATCCGGCGATGTCCTCGTACACCGCGTCGAGGTACTCGACGTAGTCCGCGATCTCGGACGCCCGATCCTCGCGCGTCATCCACGTGGCGCCGACCGGCCGCTCGTGCGCCGGCGCCTTGTCGACTCCCACCAGGTAGAATCGGTTCATCGCCTCGGGAGCGACGATCAGGCGATCCGGCGATGCCAGGTCCGCGAAGTAGCGGATGAACTCCCCGGCGAGCTGGCCGTATCCGTGCAGGACGAACCACACGCTCGCGCGCGCCGCGACGCCGGCCTCGCCGCCGAGCGTGTAGTAGCGCGCCGTGCGCGCGGTACGCAGGTGGTGCGCGTGCGGTGCCGCGAGTGGTTCGCTCACGGCACCAAGATACGCCGCCGCGCTACTTTCGGGCGGAGCTCTGCGCCGGAGAAGCGGCGGCCAGCAGTTGCGCCTGCGTCGTGCTCTTCTCCAGGAGCTCGACAGCCCTGACCAGTTGATGGTCTTCCGGCAGCAGGCGGGCCTTCGCCGCTGCGTCGCCGAACGACATCCTCGCCACGCGATTCACGAGATCACGCGACAGAACCGTGCGGCCTGCACTGTCATTGGCCGGCGGGATCTTCACTCCGGCGCTCGCAACCCGGCGCATCAGCTCCGCGGTCCAGGACTCCGGTGCCTTGAAGTCGCGCGGGACCGTACCCTTGAGCTCCAGCGCGTAACTCTGCAGCACGCCGTTAATCGTTTGGAACTGGGGTGTAGCGGCGCGCAGGAAGTCGCGCTCGGCGGTCGTGATCGTGTCGTCCGGGACGAGGATGTCCGGTCGGATGCCACCACCGCCGTACACGACTCGGCCGCCGTCGGACTTGAACATCGGACGCGCCTTGGTGGCCAACGAGTCCGGATTGACTTCGACGAACGCGCCGGTGGGCAGCAGCTTGCGCTCGCGATGGATCGAGCGCCCGCTCGGTGTGAACCATTTGCCGGTCGTGATCTTGAGCTGATACCCACCCTGGAGCTGATACACCGACTGTACGAGCCCCTTGCCGAACGAGTTCGTCCCGATGACGAGCGCACGATCGTGGTCCTGCAACGCGCCCGCGACGATCTCGGTGGCCGACGCCGACCCGCCGTCGACGAGGACGACGAGTGGAGTCGAGAGCGCCAGGTGTCGACCGCTCGAGCGCAGCACCTCGGCGGGCTGATTCCGCGACCGTACGCTCGAGATCTCCTGCCCGTCCCGAAGGAACAAGCTCGACGTCTTGAGCGCCTGCTCGACGATGCCGCCGCCATTGTCGCGCATGTCGAGGACGATGCCCTTGGCACCCTCGCTCTCGAGCTTCTCGACCGATTGGGCGACTTCGTCCGCCGCGTTCTCGTTGAACGTCTGGAGCGGGATGTAGCCGATATGGTCGGCCAGCATCGTGGAGAAAGGGACAGCCGGGATGCGTACGATCCGGCGAGTAAACTTGATCTTGATCGGCTCGGAGACCGACGGGCGGCTATAGGTCACCATCACCTGCGAACCCGGCTCGCCGCGCAGCATCCCGGAGACCTTGTTGATATCGAGCGTGGCGGTCGGCGTGTTCTCCACGGCCACGATGTGATCGCCTTCGCGAACGCCCGCTTCTTCGGCCGGCGTGTTGGGGAACACGCGCTCGACCACGAAGACGCCCGGCGACGCCTCGACGATCGTCATGCCGGTGCCGCCATAGCGCCCGCCGGTGTTGCGGTTGAAGTCCTCCGATTGCTTGGGGGACAGCAGCTCGCTGTACGGATCGTTGAGCTCACGCACCAGGCCACGAGCGGCCTTTTCGTAGCCGAGCGCAACGGGGACCGAGTCGACGTACTGATTGCGAACCAGTGACATGACCTGGTCGAAGAGTGCGGCGTTGGCACGGGCCGGAGTCTCCTGCAGCAGGAAACCACCGGCGACCATCGGGACGACGAGCAGCGTGGCCGCAGCCGCGGTACGAAAACGTGGCATCGAGACGATTTTAGGGCGAAGTATCAGGAATTCGGCGACGGCTGGCCACGACCCTGGACGAGACGTCGCTCCGGACAGGGCACTTTGTGCGCCTTGGCCGCTACCGCAGCCGCCGGCTCGTGGCCTGGCGCATATAATACGCGACCGCGCTGGATTCGCGAATCATGGTGCGGCTCGAGCAGTGGATCGATGCGCGACGTGATCGCGATCGGGCCGGCGGGCGTCGGCACCGGGAGCACGCCACCATAGCCGGTTCCAGTAGGGCGCCGCGTGGGGTCGGTCGGCGCATTCACGCCAGCGATCACGATGAACAATGGCACGATCGAGCGCGCCGAGAGTCGCCGTTGCAGGCTGAGGATGGACCGAATCATGAGCCACGCTCCCCCGGTGGGTCCAACACCCCTGACACTAAGATTCGCCGACAACATTGTCAACGAAGAAACCCGTCGAAAAGTTCCGCCGGACACGTGGCTAACCGGTTGGCCGCGCAGTTTTTACGAATTGCGTACAACTAGGCCGCCGTCACTTGGCGGCGCCGAGCTTCCAGATGCCGTTCAGCATGTCCGAGGCGTAGACATTTCCGCCCAGGTACTGGACCCCCCACACGTACACCGGCTTGCCGACGTCCAGGAGGCCCGTGGCGAGCTCCCGGCCCATCAGACGGAGGTCGCAGCGAGTGACTCCGCCAGCCGTCGTGACGCGCTGGGTCACCGCACACGAGGCGAGATCGCCCCGGATGTCGAGGGCTCGCACGCCGCCGTTGTAGTACGCGGCGTAAAGCACGCCTTTCGCTTCATCCACCGAGAAGTTGTGCGTCCCGGCGCCGTCGACGCGGTAGAAGGCGACTTCCTGCGGCTGCGTCGGGTCGCTGATGTCGACCACGTGGATGTCACCGGACGACGAGCTGCCAATGGAACCGCCGAATTCCTCGCCGACGAAGGCGAATCGTTTGCCTCCGTTCGCGTCGTGGTACCACCACACGTTGTGAACGTGCCCGTTCACCGTCGTCACGCCGCCCAGGACGCGCGGGTTCTCGGGCGAGGCGTTATCGCCACAGCCACCCAGATCCCAGATCTGCAGTCCATTGTCCCAGAGCGCGAGAAAGAGCAGCCCATCGCGGACGAACGTGTCATGGATGAACGACGTCGCGAACTCCTGGGTGAAGACCTCTCGAGGAGCGGTGGGCGTGCTCAGATCGACGATGACCAGTCTCGCTTTGATCGTCCCCGCCGGATCGACGGAGAGGAACCCGTACAGCTTTCCGTTGACGCGGCCGATCTCCGCGGTGTGTACGCCGGGATCGGTGTGCGAGTTGGTGAATCGGGAGAGCAGCCTGGGGTGTTTCGGATCGGCGAGATCGAAGATCACGATCGAACCGCCGTTGCGCTCGGTCGCAACGATCAACAGGGCTCCGTCATCGCTGACGGCAACGTCACCAAGTGTCGTCGCGCCGCTCACGATCACCGAGTCGAGCAGCGTGGGCGTGTTTCCACTCACGTCCCAGATGTTGATCTTGTTGCCAGGATTGGCGCCTCGAAAGTTCCAGGTCGTCGTGTATGCGATCGTGCCGCGAACGGCGATCTCGGCGGTATAGCGCGCAGTTTCCGCCCCGTTGCCAAGGACCGGGAGCGTTTTGGGCGCGCTGGGTGCGATGGACAGCGCCGCGGGACGGCTGCCAAGGTCGATCGCGGTGCACGCCGCGGGATTGAATGGGTTCTTTTCGCCCGATGGGGACGTGGCGGAGTCGCTTCCGCAGGCGGCGAGCGAAACGGACAACGGCAAGATCCACCAACCTCTCACGATCACATCGCGCATCGGCTCTCGGCTGATGAAGGGTTCATCGACATCCCCGGCATCATCTCAGACTCCGGGCCATGCCCTCCTGTTCCCGCGCGCATGCTGGGCACGGCGACGCCGTAGCGACCCATTCGATCGTGCATCATCCCGGCGCGGAGCCGGACACCCGCGGTGAGCATCCACATTCGGCTTCCCCCATATCGCAGCCCGGGATCGAAGATTCCAGGCGGCGTCCCCGTCGACGCCTGCATTCGTGCGACCTCGACGAATGGCCGGCCAGACAGGACGCCGGCGCGAAGCGCCGGGCTCGACACGGACACTGTGACGTTGCTCCAACGCGAAACGCCGAGGTTCGACAGATCGTTCGCTGGTCGCGGAGTCCTGAATGGATCGGCGAGCGATTCTTCCTCAGGCCGATCCGTCCGCTCGAGCCGCCCCGCGACGATCACGCCGGAGCGACAATAGGCGCCCTCGCCCAGGAGCGACGTGAGCTTGGTCCTCGTCGCACCGAGCGCGCGCTCGTCGGTATGCGCCCACTCGACGAGCGCGTATCGCCAGGTCTCGGCGGTCTGGCGGTTGAAGCGAGCGGCGACGCTCGCCTTGCGCTGATCGAGCCCGCCGCCTGCACGAACTTCCGGCGAGGTGACCTTCGCGACACTCGCGCTCAACTCGGCGCCGTCGAGTGGCAGCACGGTCAATCGTGACGCCCACGAGTCGCCAACGCGATCGAAATTCGGGGACGAGCCGGGCGACACCGGCTCATCGCCATTGAAGATTCCGATTTCCCCAATGACTGGCCCCGCGCGCACGGCGCCCACGGCGACGATGCGCTCCAGCACCTGAGCGAGATGGTGATTCACCGGATACTTCTCGAATGGCCTCACCATTGGGTCGTCGCTGCCGAACGGCGCGAAGCCGCGACCCGCGAAGAGCGACGCGCCGAAGCGCGAGCGTGATGCCTCCGCGCCCACGAGCAGTTCGTGGACGTACGCGTGTGGATGCCGTCGATCGACGTAGCCTTCTCCGTACCCACCCGTCGTGAGCTCGCCGCGCTCGAGCGTGAGTCCCTCGAGGTTCAGCGTCGCGATCCCCCGGAGGTCCCTCCATGCGGCGTGCCCCATGGCCACGGGCTGCGTGAGATAGGCTTCGGTGAGCGCCGAGCGCGTCGCCGTGGGATCGGCTCGCGTCACGACCGGGATCGCCTGCACCATTCCAGAGACGCTTTGGGCCGCGGAGTCGCGCGGCGCCACCAAGCCCGCTACCGTGACGAGATGCCAGATACGCATGTTCGCGAAAGGTAGCGACGCCCGAATCGAACTACGGGCAACCGTCGCGCTCGCAGTTCCGGTCGTCTTCGTGCAGCTCGGCTTCATGGGAATGGGCGTCGTCGACACGCTCATGGTCGGGCGCGTGGGCGCGCGCGTGCTCGCCGCCGTGGCGTTAGGAAACCTGTATTTCTTCAACGTCTCGATCTTTGCCGCCGGCACACTCATGGCGCTCGATCCGATCGTGGCGCAGTCGGTCGGCGCAGGGGACCATGAGGCCGTCGCTCGCGCCATGCAGCGCGGTCTGATCATCGCCGTCGCGCTGAGCGTCGGAACGGCACTGCTCCTCGCGCCAGCGCGCGGCGTGTTCGTGGCGTTTCACCAGCCCGCCGAGATCATCGGCGACGCCGCGGCGTATCTGCGCATCTCGATCGTGGGGGTGCTGCCCTATCTGCTGTTCGTGGTGCTCCGCCAAACGCTGCAGGCGATGCACCGCGTGGCGCCAATCGTGTGGACGGTGATCGCGGCCAATCTCACCAACGCCGGATTCAACTGGGTGTTCGTGTACGGCCACCTGGGAAGCCCGGCACTCGGCGTGGCGGGCAGCGCGATCGCTACGGCGATCAGCAGGTGGGTGATGTTTCTGCTCGTGCTGCTGCTTGCGTGGCGCGAATTGCGCCATCCGCTCCTGCCGGTCAGGAGCGGCATCACGAGCTGGGCGCCGATGCGCTACATGCTGCGGCTTGGCATGCCGATCGGCGCGCAGCAGGCGCTCGAGGCGGGTGCCTTCGGCGCCATTGGCCTGCTCATGGGCGTCCTGGGGACGATCGAGATGGCGGCGCACCAGATTGCGATCACGCTCGCCGCGTTCACGTTCATGGTGCCGCTCGGCGTCGGCTCGGCGGCGGCGGTGCGCGTGGGGCACGCGATCGGCGCGGGCGATGAGCATCGCGCGCGCGCCGCGATCGGCGCGGCGTATCTGTGCGGCGTCGGCTTCATGGCCATGACCGCGATCGCGTTTCTCGGAGCACCGCGCGTGCTCGCGCACGCGTTCACGGGCGACGCGCGCGTCGTTGCACTCGCCGCGCTGCTGATTCCCATTGCGGGCGTGTTTCAGGTATTCGACGGCGGTCAGGCCGTTGGCGCCGGCGTGCTGCGCGGAGCCGGCGACACGACGGCGCCGCTGTTCGTGATGCTCGGCGCATACTGGCTCGTGGGCGTGCCGGTGAGCGCGTATCTGGGTTTTCGCACCCCGATGCGCGCCGCCGGGTTGTGGTGGGGATTCGTGGTGTCGCTGGCGGCGGTAGCGATCTTTCTCTTCCTTCGCATCCGTACAGTATTCGCGCGCGGACCATCGCGCGTCGCCGTCGAGGGCCGCGCGGGGTGAGCGCGGTCAGCGCTCCTTCCTGGTGACAACCTGAATGACGCCCGCGACGCACGGGCAGCTCGGTCCCCATCGCTCCACCGCTTGCATGGGGCGAAGGAAGCGAACTTCGAGTACGGCGCGCTTCGGCACCGTCTCCAGGCTTTCGAGTCCGCCGTTATATACCTCGTCGACATACACGGCTGGATTGATCGCACCGGCGCCGCGCGGATCGAGTGCCGACTGAACCGGGCGGAAGAACTCGGGTCGAAGTCGTCTGAGGCTTTCGATGGTCGACGCGGCGGGAACGGACCCCAGCTCAGTCGCGGTGACGACGTCGGACCGTCGCGCAGCGCCGTGTCGGTCCGAGGACGACATCAGGCGCTCCCGCAGTTCGCCGGTGTTACTGCTGCGGAACGTGGCGCAGGCGGTCGCAGTTGCGCCACCGAGACACATCGTCATCACCAGTCTCATTGTGCATCGTACCATGGGCATACAGGCCTCGCGATGTCGGTTGCGACGACACTACCGAGGCTCCGTTCGTCCATCGTTCACGACGCGTTTCCGGCGACGTTCATTTATCGTTCTTGTGGCGTTCGCAGCCGGCCGGCGGCATTCCGGGCGCGGCGGGCGATCCTGACTGCAAGGCGACAACAGGGATTGAGTCAGCCCCCCGCGAGCACCAGCGCGTCGATCGCATCCACGGCGCGCTGGAACCGTTCTCCCCACCCGCCGCTGATCACCGCCGCCGCCACGCCCGACGTCCGCACCGCCTCCCGAAACAACTCCTGCATCGCCTCGCGCATGTGCCCGCGATCGCGCACGCCGTCGTGCACCCAGTCGACGTCGATCTCGCACAGCAGATACAGATCCGGCTGTCGCACGACCGCCGCATCGCGGATCCAGTCCGGACACTTGCCGAAGTAGTGTTCGCAGTACACGACGGTGCTCAACAGATCGGTGTCCTGCACGACGAGCGAGGCTCCACGCGCGATGTACTCGTGTTCGAGCGCGATTTGTCCTCGCGCGATCGGTCCGTGATCCTCGAACTCGATGATGCCGCCCTTCGCCTCGGCATACCCTCGCACGAACTCTGGAACCAGCTCGGCATTGAAGTGCTCGGCGAGGCGGCCAGCGAGCGTCGTCTTGCCGGTGGACTCGGAGCCGGTGAGCACGACGCGCATCATGCCGGCGCGCCTGCCGCCGCCGATGCTGCCTGCGTTTGACGCAGCGATCGCCGCCAGGTGACGAGGCCCATCACCGCGAGGCCGAGATATACGGCGTAGTTGAACGCCGTCAGATTCAAGCCCTTGAATATGAGCATGCCGACGTACACGACGTCCACGGCGATCCAGAGCGCCCAGTTCTCGAGGTACTTCCGCGTCATCATGTACTGCGCGACGAGACTCACCGTGGTCGTGGCCGCGTCGACGTAAGGCAGCGCGACGCCTGGCAGGTGCGACGTGGCGTAGCCGTCGGCGGCCCAGAACGCCACGCCGATGACCGCCAGCACCAGCCAGACCTTGCCCGGTGTGCGCGATACCGCGAGCGCGGTGTGCCCCTTTCCACCGTACAACCACTCGTACCATCCATACAGAGACAATGCGAAGTACACGACCTGCAGTCCCATGTCGGAGTACAGTCCGGTCTTGTAGAACAGGACCGTGTACAGCGACACGTTGACGAGTGCGGTCGGCCAGCTCCAGATGTTCTCGCGAACGCTGAGCAGCACGCTCACGATACCGAACAGCACCGCCACGACCTCGAGGCAGCTCGTGCCGTGCGCCGCAAGCCACGCGCAAATGTCCGTCACGTCAGCGGGCCAACTGGGCGACGCGGCCCTCGCCCGCCTGCTTCACTCTCGCCGCCGCGGCGTCAATCGCGGCGAGCGTCTCCCTGGAAGAGCCGCCCACCTCGATGTCGGTCATCGTGTGCAGCGCCGCGACGTAGTAGTCGGTCCACGTGCGCAGAATGTCTTCTTCGTTGGCGCGAGGACCGCCCGCGGCGACCGCGGTGCGGCTGAGGCCCAGCTCCGTGTCGAGACGCGCGATGGCGGCTCGCTCGACCTCCGCGACTAGGGCGCGCGACGTGACGCCGTCCGCCGACACGAGTGTGAGGACAGACGACAGCGCGGCAATGCCGACGTTCGTCAGCTCCTGTTCGGAAACCTTGTCGAGGCGATCACCATCGGTGTGGTAATAGACGTCGGTGAAATGCCAGAACAGGGCGCCGGGCTTTTTGAATTCCAGAAAAGGCGTGTGGTCGCTGCCGCCCTCGAAAGGATTCGTGCGAACGATCCATCCGGTCGCCGCCGCCTGGTCCAGGCATCGCGCCAGCAGATAGTCGTTGTAGTAATGCGGCACGAGGTCGGCTTTGGTGAGCGGGCGCCCGCCCCAATCAGTGTGGTGATCGTCGCCCCGCGTCCAGATCGCCGATGGATCCGGCATCTTCTCGATGAGAAACGTGCCGCCGGTCTTCCTCGTATCCTCGCCCGTCATGTCGAGGCTCAGTCCCCAGCGTACACCCTTGGCCCGGACGGAATCGGCAGCGAGAAAATTGCGCGTCTGCGCGATCTCGAGGCCGAACAGCATCGTGATCGTGCGCTTGGGGCTGACCGACCCATCGCGAACGAGCGTCGCCAGCACGCGTGCCATCTCTGTCAGGTCGCCGACACCCGACGCGTTGTCGTTGGTACCGGGCTCCTGTACGTGCGCGCTCACGACGTACCGTTCGCTCGGCGCCACCGATCCATGCACTTCGGCAACCAGCGTCACTTCCTCTGATGGGTACATCGTGGTCCGCGCGCGAACGCGCACGCGCGTCTCGCCGCGCGCCAGCGCTGCGCGCAGCCTGTCTACGGCGTCTCGCGACAGCGCGACGCCCCACGATTTACGCACCGAGTCGTACGGCACGGATCCGAACTGGATGGACGTCCGATGCGTCTCTGGCTGCGTGTACGCTGGCATGTTGTACGCGAGGACGCCGAGCGCACCGCGCTTCTGCACGGCTTCGCCAAATGCGCGGCCCACGTTGGCGTCGACCAGGACGATGGCGCCCCGAACTGAGGCGCGGTCGTACTCGGCAGCGCTTCCCTTCCCGACATCCACCAGCCGCGCGACGACACCGGTGTCCGAAGTGGAAAAGGAGTTGATCGCCAGCATGTTGCGGTTCGTGGCCAACCGCAGAACCGGCGCCGAGTCGCCGGCGATCGTGACTGTCGCGTCGACCGGCTCCCAGGCCGGCGTGCGCATAGGGCGATGTTCAATGCGGTACGTGAGTACTGCGCCCGGCCGCGCCGATTGCTCCCCGACGTAGCCCGCGGACTTCAGCACGTCCTCGATGCGCCCAATGCTTGCATTGAAGCCGGCATTCCCTGGCCAACGGAAGTACTGATCCATGAACGCGACCTGCGCGTAGGCGTTCTTGCCCGAGAACGTCGGGCGAACCAACTCGAGGATGTGCCGCACGGCAGCCGGTGGTTCGGCGCGCTGCGCCCACGCGACTGCCGGCGCGAACGCGATGACACCCGCAGCCGCCACGCGCCGACCGACGAAGAAAAAGTTCACCGAGGTTTCTCCATGGAAGTGAGTCAAAGCTATCGTGCGATCCGGAGTCACGCGCCATTGCGCTAGTTTGATCGGCGAGATGGAACTCTTGCGTGTCGATCCCCGCCAGCCGGATCCGGGCACCATCGCTCGCGCCGCGGACGTGATCCGTCGCGGCGGCCTGGTCGCCTTCCCCACCGAGACGGTCTACGGGCTGGGCGCTCACGCGCTCGATCCGGCTGCGGTGGAGCGGATCTACGAGGCAAAGGGACGGCCGAGTTATAACCCCATCATCGTCCACGTGGCGAACGCCGAGCAGGCGCACGATGTAGTGCTCGAGTGGAACGACACCGCCGATGAACTCGCGCGTGCTTTCTGGCCGGGGCCAATGACGCTCGTGCTCCCCAAACGTGCGAACGTGCCCGACAACGTTACGGCTGGCCTGCCGACCGTCGGCGTGCGTGTGCCGGCGCATCCCGTCGCACACGCACTGCTCGCGGCGGCAGGCGTGCCGATTGCCGCGCCAAGCGCGAACAAGTCGATGCAGCTTTCGCCAACGATGGCTGCGCACGTTGTCGCGTCGCTCGGCGATGCCGTGGACATCGTGCTCGACGGCGGACCGACGTGGGTGGGTATCGAGTCGACGGTCGTCGACGTCTCCGGCGACCGACCAGTCGTCCTGCGGCCGGGGACGATCTCGCTCGAGCAGATCGAGGCAGTCGCCGGCGCGGCCGTCACGCTCGGCGGGGCCGCGCCCGGCGACGCGCCGCGGCCGTCGCCCGGGATGCTCGATCGTCACTATGCGCCACGCGCACGGCTCGTGCTCGCGGATGCGGCGGACGTGGGAATTCGCGTTGAGCTCGAGCGCACCCACGGGCACCGGGCGGGTGCCGTCGTGATCAGCGCGCCGGTCGAACCGAGCCCGACGACCGTGACGATGCCGAACGATCCGGCCGAGTACGCGGCTCGCCTCTACGCGACGCTGCACGCCCTCGACGACGCGGGGTGCGACGTCGTCGTGGTCGAGCGAGTTCCCGAGTCGGGGCTGTGGCTCGGTGTGCGCGACCGCCTCGAGCGCGCCGCTCGCTGAGCGGCGCTACCAGAGTCCCTGGAACGCGATCAGCGCGAAGGTGCCGTTCGCCGACGACGTCACGTTTGGAAAATTCTGATGCACGAGGTTGAAGGCGATCTTGGCAGAGCCGCCGTCGAGCAGATAGCTGGTGCCCGCGACGATCTGGCGCTCGTAGCCGTCGTACGTCGACAACTCGGACGAACGGTCGCGATCCCACGAGTCGTAACGCGCGACGAATTGCAGGTTCCCAGTGAGTCGCCAGGCGCCGAGCCCGTACCAGCCGAAGCGCCGCAGCGCGCCATCGCGCGCGAACATCGTCTCGGTACGCAGCGTGACGGCGGAGGTCTTGTATTGAACCTCGCTGCCCGCCCGCTCCCGTCGCTGTTCAAACGGTCCAGGCTCGAATCCCCCCGATCCACCGACTTGCAGCCCCGGGACCGCCGACACGTGATACGAGATCCGGCCGATCAATGCCTTCTGCTCGTTCGGGTCCAGCGTGCCCTGGCTCTCGCCGGTCTCGTTGAACAGTCCGACGTGATACTCGAGCCCAATGGGAAGCTTTCCGTTCGCCGATGCGCCGATGTCGCGAATGTCGCCGAGTCCCACGGCGCGCGACCGCTCGACGATGAACAACGTTCGCTCGATCGTTTCGATGTACGCGCTTGAGATCGTACCCTCGAGGCTGAGCGGGAGGATCTGCTGGCCGATGTCGAGCGAGACGAACTTGTTGAGCGAAACGGTGAGCGCGGCGTCCTGCAGGATGCGAGTCCGCTGATCGACGGACGCATCGGCCAGCGCCACGGAGTCGCCAACCGTCACGTCGCTTTTCGACAGCGTGAGCACTTTCGACGCGTCGAACCCCACGCGCCAGCGAATGTGTGGCGACACCTCGCCGCTGAACTTCAAGTCGGCTTTACGAAGCCGATACCCGTCCTTGATCGCTGGATCGCCGGTGCGATAGTACACCTGCACGAAGCCGTGCACCTCGGCGGTATGTCCTGCATGCGCGCTCGTGTCCTGGGCCGAGAGGATGGAGGTGGCAGCACTGGCGAGACCGGCGGACGTAAGGACAACAAGCGCCCGATGGGCGCGAAAGAGCGGCATTCTTGCGGGACGTGATCGGGAGTGGAAGGACTTGCCTGCTGCGGCGGGAAGCGACCGCGCCCGCGCGCAGTATCTTAATGAGACGACTGTCCCTGATGGGAGCCACTCACCCCTCTGCCCTCATGCGTCTCGGTTTGCGCTCTGTCGCCGGGTTGTCACTGCTCGTGGCCATCGCCGCGTGCCAACCCTCCTCCTCAGCTTCACGCGCGCCCGCTGCTGGTGACTCTCTGGCGACGTCGCTCGGCAGTCGACTCCCGACCGGCGTGCGGCTCGATCCAGCGGCGCCGCTCGCCGCGATCGGTGCCATGCCACTCACGATGCGTCTCGCTCCGGAGGGAGACCGCGTCGTCCTGTCGCTGAGCGGCTACAGCAAGCAGGGCGTCGAGATCGTCGACGCACGGACGGGGCGCGTACTCGCGGACCTGCCGCAGGCGTCCGCGTTCGTGGGGCTCGCCTTCGCGCGCGATGGCCGAACGCTGTATTCGTCCGGCGGAAATCAGGACGTCGTGTACCGCTACGACTGGCGCAGCGGAACCAGCACCCTTCGCGACAGCCTCGTGCTCACAACCAGGCGCGGGCGCGGTGGCTCGGGTACGCGCTATCCCGCGGGCCTCGCGGTCTCGCCGGACGGCACGATGCTCTATGTGGCCGAGAATCTTGCCGACTCGCTCGCCGTGATCGATCTGTCCAGCGGGCGCGTGGTGCAGCGAATCGCTACCGAGCGTTATCCGTACGACGTCGTCGCCGACGCGCGCGGAACCGTGTACGTGTCAGCCTGGGGCGGCAACACGGTATCGATCCTGACGCCGTCCGACGGTGGAACGCTGAGCGAGGCCACGCGGCTGCGTGTGGCGCGTCACCCATCATCGCTGCTGCTCAACGCGGACGGAAGCCGCCTGTTCGTCGTATCCGGCAGCACCGATCACGTCGCGGTGGTCGATACCAAATCGCGACAGGTCGTGACGCGCCTGCTGGATCCACCCCCCGCCGGTCCCCACGAGGGCTCCACGCCCAATGCGATGGCCCTCGCGCCGGATGGCACTCGCCTCTATGTCGCGGAGGCCGACGCGAACGCGATCGCGGTGTTCGATCTTTCGGCTTCGACGTCCGGCGTATCGAGCGCCCGCGGCGACGACAAGCTCGGCGGCCGCATTCCCACGGGCTGGTACGCCTCGAGCGTGCTGCCGGTTGGCGACGCCCTGCTCGCCGTTAGCGGCAAGGGCCACGGCTCACGCGCCAATCCGAAAGGGCCCAATCCGGCGACCGGTCGAAACGACGAGTACTCGATGGCCATACTCGGCGGCGGCTTCATGCGCGTGCCGCTCTCCGAGACCATCGGAGAGACGCTCGCGCGATTCACCGCGCGCGTGGCAACGGCGAACGGCTGGGCCGACACCTCGCGACAGCACCGCTATCCGCCGTTCGAGCACGTGATGTACATCATCAAGGAGAATCGCACCTACGATCAGATTTTCGGCGACGAGAAGAGAGGCGATGGAGACGCCAGTCTCACCTTCTTTCCGCGCGCACTCTCGCCGAATCACCACGCCATTGCCGATCGATTCGGACTGTTCGACCGGTTCTTCGTGAACGCGGAAGTGAGCCCCGACGGCCACAACTGGTCGACCGCCGCGTACGCGACGGATTACGTGGAGAAGACGATTCCTTCCAACTACTCGGGACGGGGCCGGAGCTACGACTACGAGGGGACGAATCGGAATCGCATCGTGGACGACGATGTCGCCGAGCCGGCGAGCGGGTACCTGTGGAACCTCGCCGAAAAAAAACGGATCACCTACAGGAATTATGGCGAGTACGTGGCGCCGGAGGGTCGCGGAGGACGCGGCGAGCTCCCCGCCGGATATCGGGGTGTCAAGCCGTACTTGAATGCTCATACCAATCCTCAGTACCCGGGCTTCGATACGGGAATCAAGGATCAGCACCGCGTGGACGTGTGGCTCGCCGAGTTCCAGCAGTACGTGGCGAGCGGCAACATGCCTGCCCTCGAGACGATCCGGCTGCCGAACGACCACACCTCGTACGCGCGCGCCGGGTTCCCAACGCCGCGCGCCGCCTTCGCCGATAACGATCTCGCCTTGGGGCGGATCGTCGAGGCCGTCTCCAAATCACCATTCTGGAAGAACACCGTGATCTTCGTGCTCGAGGACGACGCGCAGAATGGCCCCGATCACGTCGACGCCCATCGTTCGCCGCTGCTCGTCATCTCGGCGTACAACCGTGCCGGGACGATCCACCGGTTCGCCAACACCACGGATGTGCTGCGCACGATCGAGGAGATCCTCGGTCTGGAGTCGATGTCGCAGTTCGACTATTTCGGCCGGCCACTCCGCGACATCTGGGCGGATTCGCCCGACATGAAGCCCTACGCGGCGCTCACGCCCGCGCAATCGCTGGACGAGTTGAATCCAGGCGGAACGCGAGGAGCGCACGAGTCCGAGAAGCTCGAGGTGTGGATCGAGGATGTGGCCGACGAGACGCTGGCGAACGAGGTCCTGTGGCGGGCGATCAAGGGCCCGAACGTGCCGTATCCGGGCGCGACGCGCGCCTCGGCGAAGGAGCTCAAGATCGACAGGTGACCGGCTGCGGCAGCGCCGCCGGGACACGCTCGGTCAGGTCTTGTGCCGAAAGATGATGCGACCGCGAGTGAGATCGTACGGTGAGACCTCGATCGTCACCCGGTCGCCCTGCAGCACGCGAATGCGAAAGCGGCGCATGTTGCCGCCGAGCGTCGCGAGCACGTTGTGGCCGTTCGTCAGCTCTACGCGAAACGTGGCATTGGGAAGCACTTCAGTGACTTGTCCTTCGAGCTGTATTGGCTCTTCCTTGGCCATGAACCCTCGGTGTGGAGTGGGGTGGGGGGGCCGCGTGAATTATAGGTAGCTCCGGGCGCTGCGGTAAGACGAATGAGTCACAGGCGAGTGACGTACCGCCGTGACAAAAGCGGGAGTCCATATTCGGACTCCCGCTTTGTGGTTCATATGAGGAGCGGGGCGTCACGGCTTTTTCTTCGTCTTGTCGACGTTATTCCCGATGATGCCGCCAAGAATTCCGCCGACGGCGGCCCCGATCACGCCGCCCTTTACCTTGTTGCGGCTCGTTGTGGCGCCGATCACCGCGCCGGCCGCGGCGCCGATCGCGGCGTCGCGCTTGGTGTGCTTCACGACCGTGCCGCTGCTCGATGTCGTGGTGCGCGTGCCGCTCGAGCTACGGGCCACCTCACCACCACTGCTGCTCGAGCGGCGCGTCGTCGTTCGCGCAGCCGTGTGCCGCGGGGCCGCCGACACCGGCGCGCCGAGGGCGTTCGGCTGCCGCGCGCGTTCGATGGCGGACAGGCTGTCGAGTGTATCGCCCCGCGCCTGAGCGGCGAGCGAGAGATCTCTGTTGAGCGTCGTATCTGCCACCCTATTGTCGCTACGCCCGCATGCAGCAAGGCTTGCCGAAAGGCTTGCCGCAATCGCGAGCGCAATAGTCGAGATCGTGCGTTTCATCGTTCCTCCAGGCTGAGCTGCGAAGCGCCTCGTGTCAGGGCAGGCGCCATGCCACACAGCCGGGCTCGACGCACGATATCGCCGCTGGCTGTGGCAGTCAGAGCCACCTCGCCTGACGGGGCCGCATTAGGTTTCGCACTTGACCGGGGTGCCTGCCCACAAGGGGCGCAGGCTGAGAGAGTCCCGTAGAACCTGATCCGGCTCGTACCGGCGTAGGGAGTCAGACAATGCACATCCGTTCCACTACGGCGCACACGCGCCGTCGCGCGGCCGCGCTCGCGGTCGCCGCCACGTTGGTCTCGCACATCGCCACCGCCCAGGTCGCGCGCCGTGACAGCGCTCGAGCCGACTCGACCCGTGCACAGCGGCTGGAGCGTGTGATGATCTCCGCCGTCCGCGGCGCTGGCGATGCGCCCATCTCGCAAAAAACGCTGACGTCGGCGGATCTCCAGCCACGCTATTTCGGTCAGGACGTGCCACTCCTGCTCCAGGGAGCCGCGCCGTCGCTCACGTCGTACGCGGAAACGGGCAACTACTGGGGGTACAGCTACATCCGCCTGCGCGGCATCGATCAGTCGCGAATCAATCTCACGCTCGACGGCATTCCGTTGAACGATCCTGAAGATCAGGTCCTGTACTTCGCGGATTTTCCGGATCTCGCCAACAGCCTGCGCTCGGTTCAGGTGCAGCGCGGCGTGGGAACCAGCAGCAACGGAACGGCGGCCTATGCCGGGTCGATCAACATGGAGACCATTCCCCTCGCCGCGTCGCCACGGGGCGGGCAGGTACAGCTTGCCGGCGGCTCGTTCGGATCGCGGCGCTACAGCGGCGAATACCAGAGCGGGCTGTTGCCGAGCCGGTTCGCGTTCTACGTGCGCGGGTCGTCGCTGCACTCCGACGGCTATCGCTATCACTCCGGCGTCGAGGGCAAGTCGGTGTTCCTGAGCGCGGGGTATTTCGGCGATCACGACATTCTCAAGTTCACGGCGACGAACGGTACGATGCGCGACACCATGGCCTATCTCGCCGTACCCGTCACCGATCTCGACACCAATCGTCGCATCAATCCACTCACCACCCGCGAGCGCGACGGCTTTGGCGAGCGGCTCACGTCGCTCGCGTATACGCGACTGCTCGCGCCGTCGGCGTCACTGTCGATCACGGGTTACCGGATCGCGAACAGCGGTGACTACGACGTGCAGCTCGACTCGCTGGACCAGTTCAATCTGAACGCGACCTGGGGCGGCGTGACCGGAGACCTGGCCATCCACCACGAGGGTTTCCGCCTCGATCTGGGAGGAAATGCGAGCAATTACGCGCGGCACCATTTCGCGTTTCAGCACCCGGATCTCGCCAATCCGCTCTACTACAACACGGGTCACAAACAGGAACTGAGCGGATTCGCCAAGGCCGCCTATACCGCGGGCGCCGCCACGCTGTTCGGCGACCTGCAAGTCCGCCGGGCAAAGTTCCGCTATACGCCCGACAAGAACGGCGGCATCGGTGAACAATCCATCGACTGGACATTCGCCAATCCCAAGATCGGTGTGACCTATGCCGCGTCGCACGCCACATCGCTGTACGCCTTTTACGGCTCCAACACGCGCGAGCCGGCACGCAGCGACATGTTCGCGGGCTTCGACAATCTGGACACATCAAACGTCGCATTCGTCGGCGATCTCGGGCGCGTACGGCCGGAGACCGTACACGATCTCGAGATTGGCGCGACGCACCGCGGCGCCACGCTCGATGTACAGGCCAACCTGTACTCGATGAATTTCCGGAACGAGATCGCGCCGATCGGCCAGCTGAGCTACATCGGCACGCCGCTTCGCCAGAACGTCGGCGCGAGCTACCGTCGCGGGATCGAGGCCGACCTCACCTACCGCGGCATCCGCCGTCTGCTGCTCAACGTGAACGCGTCGGCGAGCACGAACCGCATCAGCAGCTACACCGACGCCACGGGCGACACGCCGGTGACCTACCACGACGTGGCGCCACTGCTCACGCCTCGCTTCACCAGCTTCGGGCGGGCCGCGTTCGCGGCGACGCCGCACACCTGGCTCGCCCTCGAGACGCGGTACGCGAGCCGCTCATACCTGCAGAACACGAGCGATCCCCGGTTCGTGCTGCCCGCCGCGCTCACGCTGGATGCGACGGCCTCGTGGCACGCCGGGCCGTACGAGCTCGTGGTGCGTGGCAACAACCTCACCAACAGCCGCAAGTACGGGAGCGGCTACGCGAGCGGCGGCGTGTCGTACTACTACATCCTTCCGCCGCGAAATCTGTTCATAGAACTCAAGGCGGGTTTCTAAGTCATTGCGGCCTCGGCGGTTGCCGAGGCCGCGGTCCGCCGTCTGAGCCCCGAAAATCGAGCCCGGCCCCAAGCCGGGAACTCTTCCCGCTATATGTCAATTAATTCCTTGACATATCAGGCCCGGCATTCGCCGGGTGCAAGCCAACCTCAGCGGGAGGTCAGGTGATGCAGCAGCACTTGGACACACACGCGCGGCCACCTTCGACGTGGCGCTCGGTGATCGGGGTGGCGTCGCTCGTCGCGTTCGGCGTCGCCGTCGCCGCGGCGTTCGTGGCGTGTGATTCGGGCGGAGTCGCGGCGTCGGCGGGTCCGACGCCGCTCAATCCCGCGCTCGTCGAAGCCGGGAAGACGATTTTTCGCTTCAATACCTTCGACGACGAGCGATTCTGGACCGACACCGCCAAGATGAACGTCGTCGTCCAGAGCGGCGTGAGTCCCAAAACCGCGCTCGCGGTGGGACTCAAGGTCGACGTCGACACCCTGCCGCAGAGCGTTCGCGACGCGATCGCCGCTGGACAGGTCGATCTCGACAGCCCGGCGACCACGGTCACGCTGCTCAAGTTCGGCGCGGTGCTCGGCCTACGCGGAACCGTCCAGACCGTGAATGGCAGAGACTCGCTCGTCCGGCTCGGAATCACGTGCGCGTTGTGCCACTCCACGGTCGATAATTCCTTCGCGCCGGGCATTGGTCACCGGCAGGACGGCTACCCCAACCACGACCTCAACGTCGGCGCGATCGTCGCGCTCTCACCGGCGATCCCGCCGGCGCTGAAGACGATTCTCAACGGCTGGGGGCCGGGCAAGTACGACCCGCGCATCAACATCGATGGCAAGAACATTCCGGCCGTCATTCCGCCGGCGTACGGCCTCAATGGCGTGAGCAGGGAGCTCTTTACTGGCGACGACACGATCTCGTACTGGAACGCATACGTGGCAGTCACGCAGATGCACGGTCAGGGCTCATTCCACGATCCCCGGCTTGGTATCAGCATCACCAAGGATCCGGATCTCGTCACGCCGCTGCTGCCGGCGCTGCTGCAATACCAATTGAGTCTATCGGCCCCGCGACCGCTCCCAGGAACGTTCGACGCCGTAGCGGCGGGTCGCGGGCGCGCCCTGTTCGAAGGTGCTGCCCGCTGCTCCACTTGCCACGTGGGCTCGCTGCTCACGGACGTGAACAAGGGCGTGCTGCACACGGCCGCTGAAGTCGGGCAGGACCCGGCCTACGCCGCGCGCAGCGTCACCGGCAAGTATCGCACGACCCCGCTCCGCGGGCTCGCCCAGCATGCTCCGTACTTCCACGACGGGGGCGCCGCCACGCTGCTCGAGGTCGTGAACCATTACAACTCGCTGTTTTCGCTCAACCTCAGCGCCGCACAGAAGGCGGATCTCGTCGCCTACCTGAACACGCTCTAGTCGCCCTCGCGGGTGCGGGCCGCCGCGGCCGGGTTCGTGCCCGAACGCGGCGGTACGCATCGTGCCGCTTTCCGTCCGTAACCCCACGGGAGACGAACATGGCGGAGAGTGGCCGGCGCGGCGACCTCGATTTGCACGAGCACGCGGACGAGCAGGCGCACGACGAGATGCAGGAGTGCATCGAGGAGTGTCTCAACTGCCACGCGGTCTGCACGATCACGCTGCAGCACTGCCTGGCGACGGGCGGCGAGCACACGGAGGTGAACCTTGTCGGCGTTCTGCTCGACTGCGCCGACATCTGTCAGACGAGTGCGAACTTCATGCTGCGCGGTTCGCCGTATCACGTCGTGACTTGCGGCGCCTGCGCCGAGCTCTGCCGCGCCTGTGAAGAAGCGTGCCGAAGCGTAGCGGGCGACGAACAGCTCTCGCACTGCGCCGACATATGCGCAACCTGCGCCGAAGTCTGCGATCGGATGGCGCAGATGGGGAGCGAGGAGTGATGCGTCGGGTAGAACAAGGTATGAGACTCTTCATTCGTACGTTCGCATTGGCGGCCTCGTGCGTGGCCATCGCCGCCGGTACGTCCAGCGCGCAGTTGGCGCGGCGTGACCAGCCGCGCACGCCCTTCGCCGCGACCGATTTCGCGCACCTCCACTGGCTCGAGGGGAGCTGGATCGGAACGGCGCCTGGTGAGACCCCGCTGTACGAGCGCTTCCACTTCACGACGGACTCGACCGCCGAGATCACGTTCTTTCGCGACTCAGCGTTCAGCCAGCCGACGGGGACCGGCCGGGTCTATCTGACCGTCGGGCGTGTCTATCACACATACGGGTCCGGCCGGTGGGGTGCGACGCACCTCGACAGCGCGAGCGTCTTCTTCATCCCACAACTCAACGCCCACAACACCTTCGAGTGGGCGTACCAGTCGGCCGACGAATGGACCTCGACCTTGCGCAGTGGAGTTGCCGGGCACGAACACGTCACCGTGTACCATATGCGGCGAGCCGGTGGCCGTCGGTAACGGGCGAATTGGCGCCGGCTCATGTCCGAACCCGCCCCCACCTCCGCTCTGAGCGAGACACGCGCACTCGGCTCGCCTGAGCACCGGCACGACGCTGATCGCAGGCACGCAGCGTCGACTGGGCGGCGCGCTACGCGGCACCGCGGCATGGTGTACTGGTTCGGCATCGCCGGTCGCGACCTGGCGATCATCGTCCTCAGCATCGCCGCCATCGTGTTCGCGGTGCAGCGCATCCATCCGATCTTCGCCAATCAGCCGACGGTCGCGCAGCAACTGACGCGCACGGTTCCGGTGACCAAAGCGGTGGTCGCGCCAACCCCACGCGACACGAGCGCGCTCGCGCGCCTGGTCGCGTCGCCGCAATTCGAGCGCGATCGTCAGGCGTTCGCGGCGGATCTCGTGAAGACCGGTCGGATGGATCAATCCAGGGCGGACTCGATCGCGTTCTACGCGGTGCGCGAGTCGTACCGCAACGGGATTCCGCCGGCCGTCGTGTTCGGTGTGATGCTCACCGAAAACGCGCTGTTCGTGAGCAGCGCCATGTCGAACGTCGGCGCAGTGGGCCTGATGCAGGTGTATCCCAAGATCTGGCTCAAGGAGCTCAGCTCCAAGTTCGGCCGCGACCTGGCAGTCGATTCGACCAACTTGAAGTACGGCGTCTACATCTTGAGCCAGTACATCAAGAGCGACTCCGGCAAGGTGACGGCGCGCGACGTCAGTTCGGGTCTCCTGCACTACAACGGCTGCGTACGCGGCACGAATACGCCGAACTGCCGCACGTATCCGACCAAGGTCAAGAAGTACGTGGAGAGACAGGGAAATTCGATCTGCGGCGACAAGACGTTCTACGAGTGCATCGCCGAGCCGTTCATCGCCGGGCTGCTCGGCAGGCGCGCGGCGTCTGCCCCGCCCGCCCCGCCCGCCCCGTCGCAATAGCGTGATCAGTGCACGCGCAGGACGATCTTGCCGAACGTTGCGTTGCTCGCCAGACGCTCGTGCGCCGCGCCGATCTGCTCGAGGTCGAATACCTGGTCGATGACGGGGCGTAGAGTCCCGGTTTCGAAGAGCGGCACGACGTCGCGGGCGAACGCCTGAGTGACGGCTCGCTTTTCTTCGAGCGTGCGCGCGCGCAGGGCGGTCCCGCGGAGCGTCAACCGCTTGCGCAGCACCATTCCAATCGGAACCGTGGCCGTCGCGCCGGCGACCGTGCCGATGATCATGATCCGCCCGCGCGTCGCCGCGGCGCGCACGTCGGCGGGCACGTACGCGCCGCCCACGAGATCGAGGGTGACGTCGATTCCCTTGCCGTTCGTCCAGCGCTCCGCGTGCGGCACGAAGGCCTCGGGGTCGTCGGCGAGCGCGACGCCGTCGTCGAGGCCGTACTCGCGCGCGCGCGCGATCTTGTCCGCCGTGCGCGCGGTGCCGAAGGGCTTAGCGCTCCATGCGCGTGCCAGCTGAGTGCCGGCGAGTCCGACGCCGCTGCCCACGGCGTGAATGAGCACCGTCTCGCCGCGCTGTACCTGCGCCTGTGTGACCAGAGAATCGTACGCGGTCATGAAGGCTTCGGGCACTGATGCGGCTTCGGTCCACGACAAGCTCTCGGGCACGCGCGCCACCGTTCCGGCGTCGGCGACGAGATATTCGGCGTTCCCGCCGCCGCCGGTGATGCCGAACACGCGGTCGCCCTCGCGCCAAGCGTGCGCGTCTTCGCCAACCGCCTCGATTTCTCCCGCGAACTCGAGTCCCGGGATGTCGGCGGGCGAGCCCGGCGGCGCCGGATAGTGGCCTTGCCGCTGCGCCAGATCGGCGCGATTGAGCGCCGACGCATGCACGCGCACGAGCACCTCGCTCGCGCGAGGAATCGGTGTAGGACGCTGCTCGACCTCGAGCACCTCGGGCCCGCCGGGGCGCGTAATGACGGCGGCGCGCATCACGGGATGACGGGCGGCGCGGCGACGACGATCGCGGGTACGTTCAGCTCGCGCATCAGCGAATTGAACGCTGCGAGGTCCGTGCCCTCGATCGCGCGGAGCCGCGCCAACTGGGCGTCGAGCTTGGGTGCGATGTCGCGGTAGATCGCGCCTTCCTGTTCCGTGGGCGCGGCGTCGGCGCTCTGCACCATGCCCGCGAGGGACAGCAGCATGTTGTAGTAGCGGATTGGATAGTGGAGCGTGATCTCGTCGGCGTGCGAGTGGATCTCGACCAGGGAATCGCGGATCGCCTCGAGCTTGTCGCGGAGCGGCTTCACCGCGTCGGTCACACGCTTTGCGTACGACTGTCCTTTGGCCGCGCCGGCGCGCTCGTCGAGTGCGCGCTCGATGTCGACGATTCGCTTCACGGCGTCGGACAACTCGTTCGTCTTGCTCTGCACCTGCAGCGCGAGCGCGAGCTGGGCGTCGTAATCCGCCTGCGTCGTCTCCAGGCGCGGATCGCCGCGAACGACGAATGGCTGCGAGAACGTCTTGCCGGCCGCAACGAGCCGAACAGTATACCGGCCCGGCGCAACCACGGGACCACGCGTCGAGCCCTCGTCGTTGATCACGTCCTTGACCTGGCGCGTGTCGGGATAGTGCAGGTCCCAGACGAAGCGATTGAGTCCCGCGCGGTTCGTGACGATCGAATCGCTGGGCGTGAAGGCCAGCGTATCGTCCTCGAGCTCGCGCGATCCGCGAGGTTTGTTCGCCATCGTGTCGCCGGGTTGTTTGCCCGGACTCTTTCCCGCCGCGCCGCCGGAATCCGGCGCAGCCATGCGCGCGAACGCCGCTGATTTCACCGAGTCGGCTCGCGGCGTGCTCGAGAAATGCCGGATCACCTTTCCGCTCGCGTCCAGGAACTCGAGTCGCAGCGTGTCCTTGTCGCCGAGTTGCGACTTGAGCCAGTAGTCGACGATCACGCCGTCGGGCGGATTCTCCCCGGCGCTCGTGGTGGCCGCGTGGCCTCCGGCGAATCTCACAACCGTGTCCGGGGCGAACAGGTGCACCGACGCGTTTCGCACGCTGTCCGCCAGCTCGCGAAGCGGTGAGATGTCGTCGAGCACCCACATGGCGCGGCCGTGCGTCGCCGCGATGAGATCGGTGCCGTGCACGGCGAGGTCGCGCACCGATGCCCGCGGCAGGTTCAGCTGAAGCGGGCGCCACTGGGCACCATCGTCCGTCGAGTAGTAGACGCCAGTCTCCGTACCGGCGTACAGCAAACCGCGCCGCACTGGATCCTCCCGGATCGACCGCGCGTACGCGCCGTCAGGAATTCCGCCGGTGACCGCCGTCCACGTCTTGCCGAAATCAAAGGTCTTGAACAGGTACGGCTTGAAGTCGTCGAGCTGATAGCGGTTGGCCGCAACGTACGCCGTCCCCACGTCGAATTGTGACGGTTCGATGATGGATATCCGCGTGAATTTCGCGACCTGCGGCGGCGTGACGTTCGTCCACGATTTGCCGCCGTCGCGCGAGAGGTGCACGAGGCCATCGTCGGAGCCCGCCCACAGCACGTCTCCATTCCGCGGCGACTCGGCGAACGCGAAGATCGTCGCGTACCACTCGGTGCCGGTCATGTCGTACGTAATCGGGCCACCGGCCGGTCCGAGCGTCTTCGGGTCGTGAAGCGTGAGATCGGGACTGATCGGCTGCCAGCTATCGCCGTCGTTCGTCGAACGGAATACGCGATTGGCGGTGGTGTACAGCACGCGCGGGTCGTGACTGGAGTACACGATGGGGTAGGTCCACTGGAAGCGATTCGGCACGTCGCGCGCCGCCCACCCGTCGTAGTTGTTCAGCCAGACCGAGATGTCCTTGCTCTGTTTGGTGCGCACGTCGTAACGCGTCATCGTACCGGTATACGTGCCGGCGATCACGACGTTCGGGTTGCCCGGCTTTGGTGCGATGTAGCCCGACTCGCCGCCGCCGACCGGGTACCAGTCGTCCACCGTGATGACACCGTTGTCGGAACGGCTGCGAATCGAGACCGTCGTGTTGTCCTGCTGCGCGCCGTAGATCCGATACGGCCATTGATCGTCGGTGGTCACGTGGTAGAACTGCGCCGTGGGCTGATTCATGATCGACGACCACGTCGCGCCGCCATCGAAGCTGATCGTGGCTCCGCCGTCGTTGCCACTGATCATGCGGCGTGAGTCCTTTGGATCGATCCACAGCTCGTGCGTATCCCCGTGCGGCACACGCAATCGGGTGAAGGTCCGGCCGCCGTCGGTCGACTTCCATGTCGCCAGGTTCATGACGTACACGGTGTTGGTGTCGGCGGGGTCGGCGGTGACGACGTTGTAGTACCATGGGCGCACCATCCACCGCTGATCGCCATTGGAGCGCTGCCAGCTCGAGCCGCCGTCGTCCGATCGAAAGATGCCGCCGGTCGAATCTTCCGGCGGGGATTCGATGTTTGCGTAGATCCGCAGTGGATTCGCTGGTGAGACCGAAATGCCGATTTTGCCGAGCGGGTTCTTTGGGATTCCGGGATTGGCGGTCAGGTCGCGCCACGTGGCGCCGCCATCGGTGCTCTTCCAGAGGCTTCCGTTGCCCGCGGTAAAGCCCCACGGAGTCCGCTGCATGTGCCACAGCGCCGCGTAGAGGATGCGCGGGTTGCTCGGGTCCATCGCCACGTCGACGGCGCCAGTCGAATCGTTGGCGTAGAGCACGCGTTGCCAGCTCTTGCCGCCATCTATGGAACGAAACACTCCTCGCGTCGTGTTTCGCCCGCTGGCATGTCCCAGTGCCGCGACGACCACCCGATCCGGATCGCGCGGATCCACGACGATGCGCGCGATGTGTCGCGCGTCGTCGAGGCCGAGGTGCGTCCAGGTTCGGCCCGCGTCGGTCGAGCGGTACATGCCGTCGCCGTAGGTCCAGTCCTCGCGCAGGTCCGCCTCGCCACCGCCAACGTAAATGACGTTCGGGTCGGACGGCGCGACGGCAATCGCGCCGACGGACGCGATGTTCGACACGCCGTCGGTGACATTTCGCCAACTCGTGCCGCCGTTGGTCGTCTTCCACACACCGCCATCGACGGAGCCGAAGTAGAACACGTTCCGATTCGCCGGATCGCCGACGACCGCAACCGCGCGACCGCCACGAAACGGACCGACGAGTCGCCATCGCATCCCTCGCAGATCGCGCGCGCTCCGCGCGTATCGCGTGGAGTCGAGTGCAGCAGGTTGCTGTTCGTGAATGATTGCGCGTGACTGCGCGCGTTGTGCCGCGAGCATTGCGGGTGCAAGGGCGAACGTGCCGGCGAGAGTGAGTCGGCGTAGCATGTGAGATCGGGTTCTCGAGGGATGAGACGTGCCGGGAATAAACTTGGCACGAGTCGGCGAGTCGGAGCTACTGGCCGCGGGTCGTGGTCGCCGCGTCTGGCCACAAGAACCAAGGGTCGGAACGGATCCGTCGGATGATGCGGATGCTTCGGATCGATCCGTGAATGGAGAAAGCTCCGTTCGCCGAGGCTGTGGAATTGAATGGAACGGCCCCGGGACGTCTCGGCTCACCGGGCGGCGCGATCCAGTCTATGCTCAACCGCCAGGCGCGAGGAGCGCCGGCGTGCTCGCCATTCCGGTGACGCTGATCGCGGTGACGGCGATCTCGTCGGCATCGGTGACGCTGAACGAGTCCGGGCCGCGGCCCCGCTGATTCGCCGGACGCAGCGCGGATGTCCACACACCGTTGGACGAGTGCGACTGAACGAGCCACCAGCGAACCGATACGCTGTCGCCCGGTGTGATGGTCACACTCGCCGGCCCGTCACCGTCACTCACCGATACCACCGGCACGGCCGGTGTTTGCGCGCCGAGCCAGGGAAATGGCGGCACGAGTGCGCGCTCGACGTACGACGGCGCAAGCTCGCCGGCGAGACGGTCGTTGTCGGCGAACAGCGCGCTCAGACGAAAGTGCACGTGGCCCGGCACGTCGGTCGTTCCCTCTCGAGAGGCGCGGATCGTGGCGATCTGCGTCTTGATCTCGGTATCCGGCCACGCGTCGGCGCCGCCGAAGACATGGGACGTGTACAGACCGGGCCATATGTATCGGCCCCGCGGATTCTCACCGCGCCACCAGGCATCGAGTGCGCGGAAGCGATTCTGCTCGCCATTCACTTCCCAGTAGAGCTGTGGCGCGATGTAATCGATCCAGCCTTCCGACAGCCAGCGCCGTGCGTCCGCGTAGATCTCGCTGTACGCATCGAGGCCCGTGACACCGCTCGGCGTTCCGGACCGCCAAATGCCGAACGGGCTGATGCCGACCAGCGTCGCCGGCTTGGTCGCCTTCACTTGCTGGTAGAGCTGCCGCACGAAATCGTCGATGTTCGCGCGGCGCCACGCGTCGCGATCGCTCCATCCCTGCTGGGCACCGTACTTCCTCCAGGTCTTGCCGTCGGCGAATTGTATGAGCCGCGTCTCGCGAATCCGACGGCGCCGCACGCGCCGTACGACCGTGCGCGTTTCCTGGTACGGATAGAAGTAGTCGTCGAGATGGACGCCGTCGATGTCGTAACGGCGCACGACGTCGAGGATCGTCTCGAGCACGTACTTTCGCGCCGCGGGGTTGCCCGGATCGATCCATGTTTGCGTGCCGTACTTCACGATCCAGTCCGGATGCAGCCGCGTGACATGCGACGGCGCGGCGCGACCCGCGAAGATCGGAAGCATCGCGCGGAACGGGTTGAACCAGGCGTGGAGCTGGAGCCCGCGCGCATGGGCCTCGCGCACCGCGAACTCGAGTGGGTCGTACGACGGCGAAGGCCCGACGCCCGACTGGCCGCTCAGGAACGCCGACCACGGCGCGTATTGCGTTGGATAGAGGGCGTCGCCGGCCAGTCGGACGTGCAGGATGACTGCATTGAGCCCGACCGCCGCCGCGTGATCGAGGAGCGCCCGCAGCTCGGCGCGCTGAGAATCAGGCGTGAGTCCGGCCGACGAAGGCCAGTCCCGGAATCCGCGGTCCCAGATCGGTGTCACCCACGCAGCACGAAACTCACGCGGCACCGGAGGCGGTGGCGCGAGCAGCTCGGGCGAGGCCGGCGGGGCCGGCACCTGTGCGAGACCCGACGTGGAGCGGGTGCTGAACGCAAGCGCGATCGCGGTCGCGGCAAGCATCCGGCGGGCGAGGACGTGCGACATGCTGCCGCCATGATAAAAGCCGGACCGCCTTTGTGCTACGTCTCCGTGCGCTCTTCCGCCTCGTCGCCGTGCCGGACGATGTCGCCGGACTTGAACAGGATCCCGCGCAGTGTGTCGCGCCACTTGGGTTTTTGACGCAGGAGGAACTCGAGGTCCATCCCGAAATGCTTCATCTCTTCGTGCTGCGCGTTCTCCATGATCGCCGTCGCGACGCGATCCTTTTCGACGGCGAGCCGCTGCTCGTACCAGCCGATCGCTTCGGCTTCTTCGATCAGCGACATGATCATGCGCGCGAAAGTTCGCGTCGCCTGGTCGAGCTCGTCGGGGGGCTCGTGGTATTGTTCGAATGACATGGCGGTGCGTGGTAAAAGACGCGTCCGCCAAGTGCAATGTTTGTGCGATTGGTCGTGATCATGGCACGAACACTGCTTCTACTATTCGTCGGCGATACCGCGAAAGGGAGGGCCGCTCAGGCGGCTGAAGGTGGGGCGCGGATCGTCAGGTGGGGGAGAGAAGCGTACGGGGAGTCCGCCTTTGTGCGGCTCCCCGTTACGCGTTCTGGCAGGCGGATCAGCGGTTGACGCCGCTACGGAGCTGACCCGAGCGGTGGCGTGCTCGCTGGCTCACGACGCCATTTGGTCGTCTGCTCGAATCCGTACGCCAGCTTGATCAAGCGCGGCTCGTCGAATGCGCGACCGAAAAAGGTCATTCCGGCCGGCAGCGTATTCTGTCGCGTGTAGCCCATGGGGACCGTGATTGCCGGCATCCCCGTCGTGGGGGAGAAGACCTGGCTGTTGTCGCCCGCGGGAGTGTTCAAGTCGCCGATGAGCCGCGGAGGGTTGCTCCACGTCGGATAGACGAGCGCATCGAGCTGCAGCCGATCCATCGTGCGCGTCACGGCATCGCGGAGTCCATCACGCGTTCGTTGACGCGCCTGACAGCCGGGCGCGGAATCGGGCGACTGGTCGTAGCGTAACGCCCGCTCGAGCCGCGCCTGAATCGACGGATGGTACCGCCCCGATCGATAGATCGAGTCGATGCTCTTGACCGGCACGCGGTCGCCTTGCTGGGCGAGCCATTGGTTGATCTCGTACTTGAACGGATTGCAGTCGCCCCGACCGGCGCGCCGAATCGAGTCCATCTCGGCGATGATGACGGTGTCGAGCACCGTCGCGCCGGCATGTCGCAGATCGGCGAGCGCCTTGTCGAACACCGCGCGTACTTCCGGATCGACCGTGGGAGCCTCGAACGCCTGACGAAGCACACCGATACGCGCGCCCTTGAGTCCATCGCGCACGAGCGAGGCGGCATAGTCGGGAGTCGCCTTTCCCTTCACCGCTTCGGTCACCGGATCATCCGGATCGTAGCCCGCGATCACCTGCAGCACGACGGTGGCATCGGCGACGGTGCGCGCCATTGGCCCGGCGATGTCCGCGAACAGACTGAGCGGCGCGATCCCGGCGCGGCTCGTGAGTCCCATCGTCGATCGAATCCCGACGAGCGCGTTGTGTGAGCTCGGCCCGCGAATCGAGTTGCCGGTGTCCGTGCCAAGTCCCACTTCGCCGAGATCGGAGGCGACTGCCGCCGCCGTGCCACCCGACGATCCGGCCGTGACACGATCGAGCGCGTACGGATTCTTCGTGTAGCCGGGCAGCACCGAGTTCACCGTCTCGTACGGACTGAACGCGAACTCGGCCATGTTCGATTTCGCGAGCACGATGGCGCCGGCTTCTTTCACGCGCTTCACCTGAAACGCGTCCTTCGAGGGCTCGTATCCCTTGAGCGCGAGATTTCCCGCCGCGGTCTGCAACCCGATCGTCTGGAAATTGTCCTTGACGATCATCGGGATGCAGTGCAGCGGGCCCACCATCTGTCGAGTTGCCGCGAGGCGCTTGTCGAGCGAGTCCGCGGCGGCGAGCGCGTCGGGGTTCACGACGGTGATCGCATTGACCGCCGGCCCACGCTTGTCGTACGCGTCGATGCGCCGGAGATACGCCTGCACCAGCGCATGACAGGTGAGTGATCCCGAACGCATGGCGGCATGAACGTCGGCGATGGTCGTCTCGTCGACGCGAAAGGAGGCCTGGGCGGCGGCGGCGCGGGTGAGCGCGAGGGAGAGCAGTGCGAGAGCGAGTGGGCGCATTGAGAGTGAACTGGGGAGAGATGATTGTACGCGCGTCCGGTCTGAATGAGAACGGTTTGGTAGGAGCCGCGCCGACTGGTGGGGAGCCGCGCGTTGCGCGGCGGTGGGGAGCGCGGCCCACAAGGCCGCGCGGTTGGGAGCATCGGGCACCTGCCGGTGCCCTCGCGTTGGGAGCGGGCCTTCGGCCCGCGACAGCGGCGTTTCTCGAAACGCGGTTATCGCGCCGAAGGCGCTCCCGACGCGAGGGGGCGAAGCCCCCGACGCCTCCAACCGTCGCGCAAAGCGCGACTCCCCACCGCCGCGCGCAGCGCGGCTCCCTACCGCCCTGCCCTGCTCCCTACCGCCCTAGTTTCGCGCCAACTCCCTCAAAGCCCGCTGCGCCTCGAGCGTCCCCTGCGACGGCATCGACACATTCTCCAGCGCGTTCACCAGCTGCGTGTCGCGATCGTACAGATCGTTCCCGAAATGCAGCTCGCCGCCTTCGACGAACGTCGTGAAATAGACGATGTACACGGGGATCTTCGCCGGCAGCTTCACCTGGCGGTTGTTCGACCCGTTTTGCATCGCGTCGTGCACTTTGTCCGCCGGCCAGCCCAGAGCCCATTCCGCCAGTTCGGCCGGCTTCTCTACACGGATGCAGCCGTGACTGAACGCGCGCACGTCCTTGGTGAACAGCTCGTCGTTCGGCGTGTCGTGCAGATAGATGTTGAAGTCGTTCGGGAACATGAATTTCACCAGGCCGAGTGAATTCTTCGGTCCGGGAAGCTGGCGCACCGCACGCCGCCCGTGGTCGTTGTAGACCTCCATGTTGTTCGCGGCGAGATAGCCCGGATTTGATTCTTCCTTGGGGAAAATCTCCTTCGCCGCGATGTCCGGCGTGACGTTCCAGTACGGGCGGAACACCACGTATTCCATCGAGTCGCTGAACACTGGCGTCGCCTTGTCCTCGTACTCCTGCCCGACGATCACTTTCATGTCGAGCACCTGCTCGCCGTTGTCGAAGGCGTGCAGGTAGAACTGCGGCACGTTCACCATGATGTACCGCGTTCCGAGATTGCGCGGCATCCACCGGTGCCGCTCGAGATTGGCCGCGACCTGACCGAGCCGGTATTGCGCCGGATAGTTGAGCGACTCGAGCGTCTCGCCGCCGAGCATGCTGTCGACCGCGATGCTGTGATCAGCCTGAAAGCGCGCGACCGCGCCAGCGAGCTCGCGGTCGTACACCGAGCGCTGAGTGGCGGCTGCCGTGTCGGTCCGCGCCGTCGTCGTGTCCGCGAGATAGTCCTCGGCGGCGAGCCGCGCACGGAGCGCCGCGAGTCGCGCGGGTGGTGCGGCCTTGCCTGGCTTGAGCTGCGGGCCCGCGGGAATCGGCTGCCATCCGCCCCGCGTGACCACGTCGCGATAGCGTACGAATTCGGTGCGCAGCGAATCGTACATCGGATCCTGCGGCCGCATGCGCACGAGCCCAGCGGCGAAGTCGTCCTCGCGCATGGTAAGCGTGAGAGCGCTGTCGATCTTTTCTTCCTGCCGATTGATGTGCCAGCTCTGATTGAATTCCCGCGGATCGAGCTGGCCCGTCAGCATGTTTTCGCCGTAGGTGACGTAAGCAGCCGAAAGCAGGATGTCGCCCTCGGCCAGTTGAGCGGCCGTGGGCCGCTTGGTCGCGTCGAGCGTCTTGAGCGACCGGTAGAGATCGGCGAGCGGAAGCGCGTCGAGGCGCAAGGCGTCGCTGTCCGCGCCGGCGAGCACCGTCAGCAGGGCGTGAACCCGGGTCTGGTGGGCGCCCTTGTCGTCCAGCCAGAGCAGGTTGTCGCCGAACCGCGTGTAGAGGCTCTTGACGTGCTTCCATGCATCGGCCTGCACCGGGGCGGGCGCTTGGCCCGCCAGCCGAGACCGGATTGCAGCCTGTGCGTCCGCGGCAGGCACGCCCATGTACGTGTCCAGCCGCACGGGGACCCAATTGCGGCTGACCTCTCCGCCCGCCTGATTGGCATTCTTGCAGCCGGCGGTCGCCGCAACCGCGACGAAAGCCACCAGCGACGCTGTGCTCGCCCAACTCGACCGTTTCATCCTTCGACTCACTGCTCGGCTCCTCAGGTTTGTACACCACGACAAAAGCGAATTGCGGGCCAGCCGAGTGCGGTTCACCGCGATGGAATTGGCGAGCGCGACCTTGGCGCACGAGGCGTCGACTGGCGACATTTCGTCGCCCATGACTGTCCTCACACTCGCGGTGCTGGTGGCTTGCGGCTCGTTCGCAGCCGGTCTACTCGGTGCGCTCACCGGGTTGGGCGGCGGGATCGTCGTGGTGCCGATGCTGACCCTGTTCTTTCACGTGGACATCAGGTACGCAATCGGCGCGTCGCTGGTCTCGGTGATTGCGACGTCATCGGGCGCGGCGGCCGCCTACGTGCGTGAAGGCTACACGAACGTCCGCGTGGGAATCCTGCTCGAGGTGGCGACGACCGTGGGCGCGCTGGTCGGCGCCGCGCTTGCCGGCGTCGTCCCGACGAGCTTCCTGGCAATCCTCTTCGGGTGCGTGCTGCTGTTCACCGCGTATCGGTCCCTCAAACCCGTGCCCGAGCACCAGGTGCTCGCAACCCCTGACCGATGGGCGGAACTATTCCGCCTGGATTCTACTTATCCGACGATGCAAGGCCTGCAGCCTTACTCCGTCCAGAACGTCCCAGGCGGCTTCGCGATCATGCTCGTCGCCGGCACGCTGTCGGCGCTGCTCGGCATCGGCTCGGGCATCGTGAAAGTGCTCGCCATGGACCAGATGATGCGCCTGCCGTTCAAGGTTTCGACGACGACGAGCAACTTCATGATCGGCGTGACGGCGGCGGCGAGTGCCGGCGTGTACCTGCATGAAGGCTACGTCGATCCGGCGATTGCATTTCCCGTGATGCTCGGTGTGCTGTCCGGCGCGCTCCTCGGGGCGCGGATCCTGACGCGGGTGCACCCTCGATGGCTGCGCCAGATCTTCACCGTCGTCGTCGTGGTCATGGCCGTGCAGATGTTGTACAAAGGCCTGCGCGGGGTCGTATGACGCACGAGCCGCCGCGGATGAGCGGGCACGAGCTCGAGCAGGTGATCGGCCGGCTGCTGCAATACGGCGTGCTGCTCGCCGCGGCGGTCACGCTGCTCGGCGGCGTCATGCTGTTGGTGCATCACGGCGCGGCGCCGGCCAGCTACTCTGTTTTTCAAGGCGAGCCGGCACATCTGCGATCGCTCACCGCAATCATCAGCGGTGCGTTCTCCGGCCAAGCGACGTCGATCGTGCAACTGGGATTGCTGCTGCTCATCGCCACGCCGGTCGCCCGAGTGGCGTTCACGCTCGTCGCCTTCGCGCTGCAGCGGGATCGCATGTACGTTGTCGTCACCACGGTCGTCCTCGGTTTGCTGCTGTACGGCCTCCTCTTTGGCGGAGCATGAAGCGCCATCACGCCGTCGTCAGGATCACGCACTGGATCAACGTCGTCGCGCTGACGATCATGGTCGGAAGCGGGCTGCGGATCTTCAACGCGTACCCCGCGTTCGCGCGCAAGGGCGAGACGTTCTGCTGCTATCCGTTCGAGCACACCGCCATCCCCGAAAAGCTCACCTTCGGCGGCTGGCTGGCGGGCGCGCGCAACTGGCACTTCGCGATGATGTGGCTGCTCGTCGTGAACGGCCTCGTGTACCTCGGCTTCATCTATCTCCACGGCGAATGGCGCGATCTGGTGCCGCGCCGCGGCATCGCCCGCGACGCCTGGGACATGGTCAAGTTCTACGTCGCCGTCCGCAACGACCATCCGCGACAGGGCAAGCACAACGCGCTGCAGCGGCTTGCGTATTTCGGCATGCCGATCGTGGGAATCATGGCCGTCGTGACAGGTCTCGCGATCTGGAAGCCAGTGCAGCTCGCGTGGCTCACGAACCTGATGGGCGGCTACGTGTGGGCGCGTTATTGGCACTTCTGGTCGATGCTGCTGCTCGTCGCGCTGACGGTCGGCCACATCTTCATGGTGTTCACTGTCGATCCATACTCGATCCCGGCGATTATCACCGGACGGTACCGGGAAGAGCTCTCTCCCGAGGCGCGAAACGCGCGCCCGTTGGTCAACCTCTTGCCCAAGACACATGAGCCGCCGGCGAGCTGAGTCCGAGCAGCGATGGCCCGAGCAATCGCCATCGTTGTCGCACGCGGCGGAGCGATTGGGGATCGACCGCCGGCGGTTTCTCGCCGCGAGCAGCGGCGCAGTTGGCGCGATGGTGCTGGCCGCCTGCGATTCGATGGGGCCAAAGTCGGCGAAGCCGCTGCTCGAGCTCGCGGAGCGGACGAACGAGCGCATCGAGCGCGGCCTACTGAGTCACCGTTCGATGGACGTACCGCGCGGCGGTGTACCGCCCACCGGCCAACGTTTCCCGAGCTACTTCATCTCGGACAGCGTGCCGGTGTGGGACGAAGCCACGCGCGGGTTGTGGCGGCTCGAGGTCGGCGGGATGGTGCGCAAGCCGCTCTCACTATCGCTGGCCGACCTGGCGTCATTGCCCCGCGTTGGCTACAAGCTCGATCACTATTGCGTGGAGGGATGGACGGCGGTGGCGACGCGCACCGGCGTGCGACTTGCCGAGATCGCGAAGCTCGCCGGCGTTCAGGCCGGTGCGCACTACGTCGACTTCCAGTCGTTCGACGACGACTACCACGAGAGCTGGGACATCGAGAGCGCGATGCATCCACAGACGCTCATCGTCTACGCGCAGGACGGCCACTACCTGAACCCCGCGTGGGGCGCGCCGGCGCGCGTCTACTCGCCGGTCAAGCTCGGTTACAAGAACACGAAATACCTCGCGCGCATCCGTTTCCTTCCGCAGCGAACCGGCGGTTATTGGAGCGATCAAGGGTACGAGTGGTACGGCGGAGTGTAGCGCTTCTCGTCCCGACCTCGCTCCATCGCGTTCGCGAATGGATCGAGCAGCGCGACTGGGACGAGGGCGCCACGTTGATGGTATTCGGCGCCATCATCGGCGCCGTGAGCGGGCTGGCCGTCGTCGGCTTTTATCGCCTGATCGACCTCTCGCACTTTTTGCTCATCCAGCTTCCCGAGTCGCATCTGCCGATCGTCGGCCAGGCGCTGTATGCGCCCGTCCTGACGGGGATCGGGCTCTGGGCCGCGTGGTTCGTCGTTCACCGCACGGACATTCCGCCCGGACAGAACGTGCCCGACGTCCAGCTCGCGATCGCCAAGCGTAACGGCGTCATTCGCTCCGGCCCGGTAGCGATTCGCACGATCGCCTCGGCGATCACGCTTGGTTCTGGCGGATCGGCCGGCAGCGAAGGACCCGTCGCGGTGCTCAGCGCGGCGCTTGGCTCGTCGATTGGACGCCGTCTCCGGTTTCAGCCGCGACACCTCAAGATCCTCGTCGGGTGCGGCGCCGCGGCCGGCATCGCCGGCGCGTTCAACGCGCCGTTCGCGGGCGCCTTCTTCGCACTCGAGGAAGTGCTCGGATCGTTTTCCGTTGGCGCGTTCAGCCCCGTCGTCATCGCGAGCGTGGTCGGCGCGCTCACGGTGCGACCGTTCCTCGGTGCCCAGCCGATCTTCGCGTCGGCCAAGCCCGCGAGCACCCGCCCCCTCGATATTCTCCTCTACCCCGCACTGGGCATAGCATGCGGGCTCGTGTCCGCGATCTACGCGCGACTGTACCTCGGCGCGGGTGCGCTCGGTACGCGGTTGCGAGGCCCGCGCTGGCTCTGGCCGCTGGTCGCGGGCGGGATCGTAGGACTGATCGTGCTGGCGTCACGAAACCTGCTCGCCGGCAACGGCCATCTCGCGATTCCCGATCCGATCTTCGGCCGGCTCGCCTGGTACGCGCTGCTCGGTATCACCGCGGGCAAGATCGTCGCGACGGCGGTGACGCTCGGCTTTGGCGGATCGGGCGGCGTGTTCACGCCGACACTGTTCATTGGCGCCGCGCTCGGCGGCGGGCTGGGCGTGTTGGGCGCGATCGTGTTTCCGGGCTTCGTCGATCCGCAGGCCTGGGCCTTCGTGGGAATGGCGGGGATGGTCGCCGGCGCCACGCGCGCGCCGCTCACCGCCATCTTCATGGTATTCGAGATGACCGACGACTACACCTACGTCGTGCCGCTCATGGTCGTCGCGGTCATCGCCTACACCACCGCGCGTCGCTACTCGGCGCATGGGCTCTACGACGGCTGGCTCGCCGCGCGCGGCGAGCATCTATCGCACGGCGTCGATCAGTCGCTCATGGATCACACGCACGTGGCAGACGCCATCGACCGGACCGTGCCGACGGTCGCATCTGATGCTTCGATCGACGAGCTGGTGAACGCCGCACACGAGAGCAAACACGGCGTACTGCCGGTCACGGATCCCGATGGCACGCTCGTCGGCCTGATCAGCCATCACGTGCTGCGCGAAGCGATCGTCTCGCGCGGCGATCTGGATCCGGTGGTGCTCGCGGCCGACCTTGCCGAGCCGGTGGATGCGCTGTCACCACGCGACACGCTGCGACGCGCGTTGGCGGTGATGAACGCGCGCGGCGTAGACGCTGTTCCGGTCGTGGAATCGAGCGGCGACGGCGCCAGGTTCGCGGGGCTGCTCAGCCGTGCCGACGTGCTCCTCGTGTACGAGCGTGCGTTGTCGCAGGCGGTCTGACGAGTCCTCGTAGTCCGCCGGGCGCTCGGTCCCGCTCAGCGCTTCAGCGCGTAGACCAGCGAGATGGTTGACGGACCTGACGTACTGTCGACGAAGGTGATCTGGCCGCTGCCCCACATTGCGGATGCCGTCAGACCGGTGGACGTCTCGGTAAACTGGACGGTGCCGCCGCTTCGCACCCACGTGCCGCCCGTGCTGTCGGTATAGCTCGAGACGTTGCCCGGAAGCGTCTGGCGGAATCCGATCACGCTCGAGTACTTGCCGTCGCCGGTGAGCGAGAGCCGGCCCGACGTGATCTCGAGCATGTAGCCGCCGGTATCGGAGAAGATCGGCGCCGGGACGGCCTTTCCATTCACGGTCGCGATCGTATAGTTCCCCTCGGGGCTCTTCTGACCGTTTGGCCCGGTGGAGTCGCCACAGGCGACGACTCCGACGACCGTGGCAAGCGCGACTAACGTCCGCGCTCGTCCAATCGTCCAATCCCGCACAAGTTGTCGTGCTCGCGAGTCTCTCATCGGGTCAATCCTTTGATGCGCGTACTGTCGTTCGTTCTCGTCGTCGGTCTGACTGCCTGCGGCTCCGATTCACCTGCGGGCCCCTCGGGCTCGAAGAACAAGACTGTCGACATTTTCACCATCGGCGACGCCTTCAGTCCCGCGTTCGCAACCGTAACGCACGGCGACACCGTCCGCTGGAACTTTGCGCCGGGCTCCGATGGCATGGGCCACAACGTTCGATTCACTCCCGCGACCGCTGGGGCTCCGGCCGACATCAACGTCCTCAAGACCGGAACGGCGAGCCGCGTGTTCACTACTCCCGGCAGCTTCTCCTATGTCTGCGACGTCCATCCGGGAATGAACGGCGGCGTATCGGTGCAGTAGATTCGCTCAGCGCGTGACGCCGAGCATCGTCGGGCTCCAGCCCGGGAACACGTAGTCCAGGTTGGGATTGGCCAGCCGGTTCTGGACGATCTCCGCCAGGATGTCGCGATAGTCGACCGTGACGCGCAGGTCCTGGCCCGCCTCGAGGTTTTCTCTCGCCAGCCCAGGCCAGTTCTTGGTCAGGACGCGTCCACCGGCGATGCCCTTGCCCATCGCGAACATCACGGCGCCGCGGCCGTGGTCCGTGCCCTGACTGCCGTTCTCGCGGACGTTGCGCCCGAACTCCGACACGGCGACGAGCGTCACGGTGAAGCCCGTCGCGATCACGTCGGCGTAGAAGGCACCGATCGAATTCGAGAAGTCCTGCATCGTGCGGAACATCGAGCCTGCAAGCGGGTCTTGGGCCGAGTGCGTGTCCCAGCCGCCAATGTCCACCTGCGCCGCTTCGATGCCGACGTCGTTCTTGATCAGCACGGCGACCGAGCGCAGCGCGCGGCCGAACGAGGTGTTGGGATACACGGCGCCGTTGGCCGGCGCATAGCCGGTGAAGTTCACCGATTTGAGCAGCGTGACCGTGTCGGTGGCGGCGAGCGCCGCGGAATGCAGTGGCTCATCGGCGATCTGGTAGTCGCTGTCGAGGAACGCCACGCGCTGCGCTTGCGTCGTGCTGGAGCCGCCGATGGTGTAGCTGGCGGGATTCGAGATCGGCAGCGTCTTCGGCCCGCCAACGAGAGTTTTCTGCAAGCCGCTCGCGACGCCGATACCGCGTAATGGCGCGTCGGGCTTGAGCGGCGGAATGCTCGCCAGGTGACGACCGAGCCAACCGCTGACGAGCGTCGGGTCGACGGGCTTGCCCACTTCCATGTATCGCTGGGCGTCGAAATGCGACCGCGACACGTAGAGTTGACCGGTCGCGTGCACGATCAGCAGGTCCTTCGCCGCGAAGGCGGGCATCAGACCGCCGGTGCCGTCGGCGCCGCCAGCCATCGCCTGCGGGAACATGAAGAACCCGTCGAGGTTGATGCCGTGGGTCGACGCCGTGGAGTCGGGCTGCGGAATCGCAATCGTCGACCGCGACGCGTAGTAGTTCGCGTCCGCGAACGGCGCGGCCAGGCTCAGCCCGTCCGCCCCACCACGCATGAACACGGACACGATGATGTCGCGGTTCGACGCGTAGTTCCTGGACATGACGATCTTGGGCAACCAGGCCGGAAAGAGCGCGGCCGCAGACATCCCTGCGCTCGTCGCGAGGAACTGACGGCGCGTGAGCTCGTTGTACTCCTGACAGCCGCAGTCGGCGTCGTGAAGTTCATCCATCGTCAGGCTCTCCTCGGTCGGTGCGGCTTCAATACCACTGGAAGGCGTTGGCGCTGATCGCCAGGCCGATCGTCTCGCGCACGCGCGCGTCGGTGAACGTTCCGCCCTTGAGGTAGGTCAAGAGTCCCGTTCGCGTGGCGAGCGGCATCTCGCCGCCAAAGAAATTCTGATCGATCAGATCGATGGCGGCGTCGGGCGAGCCCGCGCGGTACGGCGTCGTGTCGACGACGACCGTCGTTGCGGTATTGTAGCTCGACATCGTGACGCCAAAGCTCCAACGCGGAACGATGTTGCCGGCCCAGTACTCGATCTTGTCCGGATAGCCGTCGGGCGTATCCCAGGAGAAGAGCGGTTGTCCCAGTACGGTCAGCTGTCCGTTGAGCGGCGACATCGACGTGATGGCCGGCTGCGTCGACCGCAGCGCCGACGCCAGGTAGTGGAACGGACGTTTGAGCTTCATCGGCGCGGCGGGCAGCCACGAGTCGTTGAGGATCGCACGCACCATCGCCTTGATGTCGCCGCCGGTTGCCCGATACACCGAGGCGATCGCGCCGACCTGCGTGTCGCTCGGCGTCGGCGTGAGCAGCCACTTGAGCATCTTGGTGGCGATGAACCTCGCCGTGCTCGGATGATGCACGAGCAGATCAAGCATCTGCTCGCCTTCCTTGATGCCGTCAACGCCAATGCTTGGTGAGCCAGCGGGAATGGTGACGCCAAGCACCGTCTTGGCTCCCCAATCGTGAATCGCGGGATTGAAGACGAAGTTGCCGCGTCCCTGAATCGTCCAGCCGGTCAGCACGCGCGACAACTCGGCGACGTCGTCCTGCGTGTAGCCGCCGTCGACGCCCAGCGTGTGGAGCTCCATGAGCTCGCGAGCGTAGTTCTGGTTCGGCGCCTTGTTGCGGCTCGCGGTCTGGTCCAGGTACACGAGCATCGACGGACTGTGGGCGCTCGCCTTGAGCAGATCGGGAAACTTTCCGAGAGCGAGCTTCCGGATCACATCGCGCTGGTCGGCGACCAGCAGATATCCGGCCTTGTCGACGTCCTGATTGAAGTGGTCACTCCAGAACTCGACCATCCGCTGATACAGTTGCCGCTGCGAGAACGCGGCGCGGTAGATCGTCGATTCCTGGAGTTGCGTGCGGACCTGGCCCACGTCGGCGCTGAACAGCTGATCGGACGGCAACGACATCAGCGGCCACTTCTGCTGCACGAATGTCTCGACTGCGTCGTCGTTGATGCGCAGGTAGTTGAGCTGGTAGTTGAGGTACTCCTGGTACCCCAGCGAGTTGGCGAGTCGTACGTCGGCGGCAGTGATGCCGAGGGTGGCACGTCGCACGAGGCGCGTCACGCTGCTGTCCCATTCCGGGAAAGCGGCGAGCGACTCGTTGGGCACGAGCGCGCGCGCGTCATCGGCCCCGTCGTGGACGACTGGGCGGCGCCGCTCACCGCGCTGCGCGTGCGCCTTTCGCGGAAGCAAGCTCGTCGCCGCCAAGGCACCGAAAAACACGAACGCTCGGCGCGTCCGACGTTCGGCAGGCGCGTGATTCGGCTCGTCCGCTTCGGTGTGCGTCTCGTGGGGCGGCACGGAGCCGCCGCGCTTCGTCACTCGCATGCAGGTGTCCTCGCCAGCGTGGTAACGGCACTGCTGCATCACGTGCAAACTTGTCAGCCGAGCGGCGTCCCCGGCGTGATGAACCTCACGCCCTCGCCGCCTCCCCACCTCCCCGCCTCCGAACGCCCGCGCGCACGCCGATTTCCTTTGCGACGTCGCGAAGGCGGAAACGTTAAGGCCCCGCGGCCGCCTGAAACGGCATATCACTTGGACGATTGTCAAACGAGGAGGTCGCGCGCCATAGTGTAAAGATGCGCAACCTCCTTTTGGGCTGTTTCCTGCTCGCTGCCTCCTCGCCACTCGCCGCGCAATCGGGGTGGAAGGAGATCGGCAAGACGTCGAGCGGCAACTCCGTCTATGTGTACCCTCGCAGCATCAAAACCGTCAACGGCATTATCAATGCTCGGGTGCGCGTCCGGTTCGACCCGCCGGTACAGACCCCCCAGGGACCGTGGGCGTCGTCGCACAGCGATGCGATGTTCGACTGCACCAAATCGGCGATCGCCGTGAAGCAAACGATCTATTACGCCGACGAGAAGGCGACCAAGGTCGTCGAGCGCAAGGTCAACGCCAAGCCCGGATACGGTCCCGCGCTGGGCGGATCGATGGCGAAGCTGGCCCTGGATTACCTGTGCAGCCAGGGAGCCGGACGCGGGCGAGGCGGACCGCGATAGCACTAGGCGGGCCGCTTCACCTCGAATCGGCATTTCGGAACGGCGCCGGAACTCCGGTCGCAGCATTCGCGAACCGGGGCTCCCGTCACGCCTGCGACCAGTTCCTCGAGCGCGCTGCACACGCGCGGCTCGGCGCGAACGGCGTTGGACAACGGGCAGGCGTGACCGCGTAGCACAAAACCCGTAGCGGTGCGCTCGACGTCCATCTCTGCCCCGAGCGAGGTGAGGATCGCAGCCGCGGCGCGTGCGCGCGCCTCCAACCCTTTCGCCAACTGGCCCTGCGTCGTCGAGTCCTTGGCCAGTCGCTTGCCGACCTCTCGAAACAGTTGGTCGAGCTCCTTGGCGCTCAGGCGGTCTCCCAGCTCAGCCACCAGTGCGCCGAGCACCGGCGCGTAGGCGGTCGAAAACGCCGACTCCACGTCGGGCCGAATCGCGTACATCGTTGCCGGCTTTCCGACGGCGCCTGTATGCCGGACGCGCGTCTGGTGCACGACGCCCTCGCGCTCGAGCGTCTCGAGCTGCGCGCGGATGGCGTTGTCCGTCACGCCCAACTCGGCGGCGAGCTCGTCGACGCTCCGTTCGGAGCGTCGCAGCAGTCCTATGATCCGGCCGCGCGTCGCGCCGCCAACCGATGTCTCCCACCAACGCATGTGCCCTCCTCGCCTGATCGAAAAGTATAGCTCGCCGTTGATTTGTCAAGATTTTCCTTGACAAATCCAAATGCCGCCCCTAGGATGCCATCACCAAGCACGGTTCACACGCCATTTCACGGAGGGAGCATGCAGAGCAGCTGGTTCGGCCGCGCCGCCTCGAGCGCGGCGATCGCGTTGACGATCGCACTTCCCATGCAGGCGCAGACACCGGTCAAGCAGGCGTCGAACGCCAAGCTGAATGACCCGACCATCGTCGCCATCTTCGACGCGGCCAACAGTTGGGACATCCAGACCGGCAACCTGGCGGCCAAGAAGGGATCGACCAAGGAAGTCCGCGACTTTGGCGCCATGCTGGCTCGCGATCACACCAATGTGCGGCAGCAGGGGCGCGACCTGGCGAAGAAGTTGTCAGTGACGCCAACGCCACCGACCGAATTCGCGATGGCCAAGGATCATGAGGCCGCGGTAAAAAAGCTCGAGGGGCTGCGCGGCAAGGAGTTCGACAAGGCTTTCCTGCAGCACGAAGTCGACTTCCACAAAGCCGTGATCGACGCGGTGACCAAGACCCTGCTGCCTGCCCTCCAGAACGCGGAGGTCAAGGACCTGGTGACCAAGGTGGCGCCGGCATTCCAGGCCCACGAGTTGGCCGCCCAGAACATGCTCAATAAGATTTCTTAATTCCGAGCAGGGGCTCGTCCAGCGGTCGGTGCTCCTTACGACCGCTGGACGAGGTCGCGGAGCCGCGCCTCGAGCTCGACCATCGCGCGCGTATCCAGCTCGCAGTAGCGCAGCAGCGCCTCTCTGACTTCGACGCGTTCCGTTTCGCTCATCGCGTCCGGCTCCATGATGAGACGCGACAGCTGGACCTGAGCGGTTTCGCCTTCCGCGATCACCAGGCCAGTGTAAGTCAGGTGGGGAACCAGCGCTGGCAGGACGCGCTTGAGGCTGAACTTCCCGAAGAACTCCGGGTGATACACGTTCTCGCGGACGATCGGCAGCAGGTCCACGATCCCGTCGGCGATCGCGCGAAGCTCGGGCGCCAGCTCGGGGCATGCGTCGGCGACGAGCCGAATGCATCCCTGCTCGAACTGCGCGAAGTACGCGGTGACCACACGCGCTCCCGCACACGCTTCGAGAATCGCGCGGGCGGCGGCGGGCCGCGGATCGCCCACACCGTCGAAGAGCCAGGCCGCGTGCCGCACGGCGCCCGATTCATCCACGATATGGCAGCTCAGCTGCACCGGAATCTGGTCGAACGGCCGGCAGCCGGGCCAGCGCGGAATCGCCGGCTGGATGGTCTCGAAGTCCAGATGCGCGATCGGCCGCTCGAGCTTGGCCAGCGCCTGCACGAGCTGTTCGTGCTCGACGACGATCTCGCCCTGCCGCACGGACCGCCGCTGTCGCGCCGCGATCGCGCTCAGCTTCACCGAGTCCGGCAGATCGTGAATCGTCTCCCATCCCGACTGCACATACTCCGCCGCTTTTCGCTTGCGGATCATGTACAGTGTGCTGACGTGATGCTCCGGAAGCTCCGGCCAGCAACGGTCGGCGAACGGACACTCGCGCGGCTTGGCGCAATGTTCGCCCGCGTCAACAGACGGCGCGGCGGACTCCATGGCGACGCGAAGCTGGCGCACAATCTCGATGTCGAGAACGGCGAGTCTGCGTTCGACTTCGTCAGTCACGTCGCGGCGCACGAACAGGTTCGTGAGATCGGGGTGTCGGCACTCCCGGTTCAGATGCATCACCTCGAAGCGATTCACACGAACGCCGCAGGCGCGGAGCACGGCTCCCTGCACCGCGACATCGGGAATGTGCTCCTGCTCGCTCACCGACGTCGTGGACTTCACCTCGATCAGCGTCCAGCCGTCGGCATGGCGCTCGAGAATGTCGGCGAAAACGAGCGTGTCGTTCGCGACGAATGCGCCCTCGTAGACGGCGCGCACGTCGGGTCGCGCCAGCGCGGCATGCGTTTCAGCGAGAAGCGCGGCGATGCTCCGCGATCCGCGCTCGACCAGATGTCCGCCACGCACGTACGTCCTCGCCAGCGCGCCAACGGCCCGTCCTTCCTTGAGCCGATGCTGCATGACGAGCGACTCGCGAAGCTCGGCGGCCGCCGGCTCGTGCAACTCCCACCACAAGCGCTTGTGACACTGAAGACCAGCGAGAACGGTCTTCTTCGAAAGGACGTACTCGGCCGCCATGAGACGGCGAAAATACCGCTTGTCGAGTCCGGCGGATAGTCGGGCCCTCTAACGGCGCTTCTCTAACCGCGGCGTCCGTCGATTTAGGGCATGACGCGACCGGGGCCAGGCCTCTTCTCCCAACCAGTCGGCGG
>DATISA010000250.1:0-2380 GCA_035469245.1 Gemmatimonadaceae bacterium | reverse complement strand
CTCATGGCGAAGTCGACGCCCGCCTCCACGCGACCGGAAACGTCGAACTTCTTGCGCTGGCTCACGCCCTCCGTGAACGCGTCGCACGACGCGCTGGCGGAGACACCGTTGCTGGACCCACTGATGTCGCACGTCGCCTGGTATCCGAATGACGGACCGGCCGCGACGAACGGGTGCGTCGTGCCCGCCATGGGCCACGTGTACCGCACCATCGCCGGAACGCGAATGTAGTTCAGCTTCAGCGTGACGTCTGCTTGCGAATCGGATTCCTTCGCCCCTTCCATCGAGTACAGCAGTGACGGCTGAAAGGAGAAGCCGTTCGCCATCGGCAAGTCGGCGTATACGCCAGCGACAATGCCCGTGCGCGTCTTGGCGTTCTGGATGCTATCGCCGCCCAGCGTCGCGAAATTGGCTCCGGCAAGCAGCCCAAACGTCGGTCGACCCGCCGGCGGCTGCGCACGCTGCGCCAACGCAGACGTGCCGTAGAGAAGACTTGAAAGCGCGAAGGCGACTGCGGTACCGAAGGTGGGTGGGAAGATCCTGGCCATATCTCCTCGCAAGTTGATGGTAAACGCAGATGAACTGCGAGAAGAAGTTAAACGGCTCGAATGAGTATTCGACATACGACGGATGACGTATCCGCGTCGAGCGGCCAGCGTATCGCGGTCAGAGCCCGACCCCGACGAAGATGGAGAACACGCGGTTCTTCCCATCCGAGTTCTTGAACACATCGGTGAACCCGTGCGAGTAGGACCCGCCGAGGATGAGCCGTCGTCCACCCGTGTCGAAGGTCAGGCCGCCTTCGAGCCGGCCCGAGACGTCGAGTTTCTTTCGCTCGAAGTCTCCCGAGGTGGCGCCAACGTCGTCGCAGGACTCGGTCACCGAGACGCCGCCGGTCGATCCGCTGAACTCACATCTCGTTTGGAACCCGAACGAGGGCCCGACCGCCACGAACGGGCGGGTGGTGCCGGCCGTCGGCACGGCGAAGCGCAGCATCACCGGCACACGGACGTAGTCGAGCTTCAGCGCGCCGTTGCTGCCCGTATTCGTCTTCGCTCCCTCCATCGAGTACAGCAGTTCCGCCTGGATCGCGGTTCCCGTTCCAACGGGCAGCGCCGCGTACGCTCCGCCGCTGAAGGCGGTGCGCGTCTTCGCGTCTTGAACGTCGCTTCCGCCAAGAGTCGCGAAGTTGATTCCGGCGAGGACGCCGTAGTTGGCGCGGTGCGCGACTGACTGGCCGCCCTGCCCGTATGCCGAGGGGCTCGACAAAACCGTGAACAAGAGAACTGCGACTGCGGCGCGGGCGGCTACTCGCTGTCTGGCCATTGCTCCTCGCAGGAGGCGGGTTGAACATCCACTCATCACGGAACAGTGACACTCAAAGGTGAGCGGGCCCGGCTCACGATGGTAGGCCTGCACCCGGCGGAGTGGTCCTGACCAGCTTACGCGCGCTCGAGGAGCCGCAGCACCCGCGCGATCTCTTCTTCGGTATTAAAGAAGTATGGTGAGAGCCTGATCCCGCCCTCGCGAAGCGAGTGGGCGACGCCGGCCTCTTTGAGCCGCCGGCTCGTCCCAGCCGCGTCGGGAATCTTGAACGACACGATCGCTCCGTGCCGCTCGGCTGGCGCCGGGGTAATGAGCGAAATGCCGTCGTGCGAGCAGGCCCACGACACGATCATCTCCGCGAGACGCAAGCTGTGCTCGGACACGGCGTCCACCCCGAGCTCGTGGATCAGCTCGAGGCTCGCGTTCATCCCGGCAAAGTCCTGATACGGCAGCGTGATGAACTCGAAACGCCGCGCATCCTCGCGCCAGGTGAGATCGTAGTTCGTGAGCCGCGAGAAGTCGTCGGAGCCGCGGACCGCCATCCAGCTCACGTCGTGCGGCTCGAGCTGCGTCACGAGCTCCTTGCGCACGTACACGAAGCCGGCGCCCCATGGGCCCAGCAGCCACTTCTGCGCGCCGCTGCTGAAAATGTCCACTGGCGTCGTCCGCAGGTCGACGGTCAGCGGCCCGAGCCCCTGGATCGCGTCGACGACAAAGTACACGCCGCGCTCGCGGCAGAGAGTTCCGAGCGCCGTCAGATCCGCACGCGCGCCGGACGCCGATTGCACCCACGACACCGACACGACGCGCACGCGCTCGTCCTCGAGCTCGCGGGCCAACCGGTCGCGATCGAGCACGCCGTCGTGGCACTCGAGACGGCGGTACTCCACCCCGCGTCGTTCGGCGAGCTGCATCCATGGATACACGTTCGCCGGGAACTCCATGTCGGGCGTGAGCACCACGTCGCCCGTTGCCAGCGGCAGCGCGAACGCGGCGAGGTTGATGCCGAACGTGGTGTTCGTCGCGAGCGCGATCTCGCCCGTTTCCGCGCCGA
>DATISA010000249.1:0-13842 GCA_035469245.1 Gemmatimonadaceae bacterium | reverse complement strand
CTGTACGGTGCGCTGCTCCGGCTGGCGCTGCCATCCACTGAACCCGGCCCCGTCATAGTGCAACACGAGTTGCACGGTGCGCTCGGCCATTGCTGGAAAACTACCAGCACCATGAAGGGTGTCAAGCAATTGCGCAGTGTTGTGATACGCGCAATTGACTTTGCACGCGGCGTGTACTCACATTGCCCCTGCGATGCCGCCACGCACGCTCTCCTCCCTCGCGCACGCACTCACCGTCTCCGCCGATCCCGACGCCGCGCTCGCCGCTCTTGGCGAAGCGCTCGCCGAAGTGGATCGCGTCGCGCAGCTCGCGCTCATCCACTACGACGAACGCCGCGAAATGCTCGCCAACCGCGTGCTGCTCAGCGGCGGCCGCACCACGAGCGTCGCACTCGAAACCACCTTCGATCATCTGCCGGAACGCGAACGCACGGCGATCGCGGCCGGCGGGCAATTCGTGGATTTTGGCGACAGCGCCGACGAATTCGCGCGGCTGTTCCAGCTGGACGCGTTCGGCGAATCGGGCTGGCTGAACGTGCGCGGGCTTCGCTACGAGGGCAGACTCAGCTCGCTGCTCGTGCTCTATGAAACGCGAAAGCTCTTTGGCGCGCGCACCTCAGAACGATTTCTTCCTGCGATCGCGCTGTTCGAGCTCGCCTATCTGCGCTTTCTGGAGCGTGAGGCGCGGGAAGAAGCGGTTCGCACGCTCGAAGACGTGACCCAGCGCGTGCACGGCGACTACGAGCGACGCCTCGTCGAGCTCGAATCGCGACTCACGCAGGCGGCCAAGTTGAGCGGCGACACGGCGCGCGTGGTGATGCTCGAGCGCGAGCTGGCCCAGGCCACCGAGGACGCCCGCCGCGCGCTCAAGCGCGCCTCGGCGGTCGACGCCACGCTCGGCTCCGCGGTGGAGCAGTTGGAGAAGGCGCACGTCGAGCTGCACCGACGGAACGAGTCGCTCCGCCAGAAGACGCGGACCATCTACCTCATCGACAAGGTGCTGACGCTCGACGTCTCGACCGACGACCCGCGGCAGCTCGCCGACGGTCTCATGTCGCTCGTCGGCGATGACATGCACGCGCAACGCTGCTCGCTCATGCTTCGCGCCCCCGACGGCGAATCGTTGTACATCGCTTCGGCTCGAGGCCTGGCGCCCGGTATCACGGAAGGCGCTCGAGTGACGATCGGGCAGGGAGTCGCGGGCCGGGTGGCGGCCAGCCGTGAACCGCTCCTCGTGCGCGACGTGACCGAGGCGAAGCAGCACCCGCTGCTCAAAGATCAGTATTTCACGACCGGATCGTTCATCAGCTTCCCGCTGGTGTACCACGACGAGCTGGTCGGCGTGGTGAATCTGTCGAACCGCGCCATGCAGGGCGTGTTTCAGGAAGAGGACGTCGATCGCGTGCGACTGCTCGGCCTCGTGATCTCGCTCGTCGCCTCGAACGCCAAGCTTCCGGAACGCCTCGTCGAGGCGCTCAGTGTCCGGTAGTCCCGCGCCCAATCCGGTCCTTGCCGTCGTGCGCCGTCTGACGGCCGGAGAGTCGCCCGACCCGGACGAGCTCACTGCCGCGTTCGATGTCGTCCTGACGGGCGACGCCACGCCGGCGCAGGTCGCCGCGCTCCTCGTTGGACTCCGAGTGAAAGGCGAGACGCCGATCGAACTCGCGGCGGTCGTACGGTCGTTCCGGCGCGCCATGGTCGCGCTGCCCGCCGACCAACCCGAAGAGCTGGTCGACACCTGCGGCACCGGCGGCGGATCGATCAACACGTTCAACATTTCGACGGCGGCGGCGCTGCTCGTGGCCGGATCCGGCGTCCGCGTCGCCAAACACGGCAACCGCTCGTTCACCACGCAATGCGGCAGTGCGGACGTACTCGAAGCACTCGGCGTTTCCATCGAGGTCCCGGTGCACGTCATGGAGGCCGCGCTGCGCGACGCAGGCATCGTGTTCATGTTCGCGCCGTTGATGCACCCGGCGATGCGCCATGTCGGTCCGGTCCGGCGAGAGCTCGGCGTGCAAACGGTGATGAACCTCGTCGGGCCGCTGGCGAATCCGGCTCGCGCCGGCCGGCAGGTCGTCGGTGTGTCCGACGCGCGGCGGCTGCCGCTGCTCGCCGGCGCGCTTCGCGAGTTGGACGCGCCGCACGCACTCGTCGTGCACGGCGAAGGGATGGATGAGATCTCGCCGTTCGGCACCACCCAGGTGATCGAGATCCGGGATGGGAGCACCGCGGAGTGGTCGATCGATCCTACGCGCTACGGCTTTGGCGCGGGCACGCAGGACGACGTGGCCGGAGGTCCGCCGGCGGAGAACGCCGCGACCGTGATGCGAGTCCTTCGCGGCGAAGGGACTCCCGCGGCGACGGCGGCAGTCGCGCTGAACGCCGCAGCCGCGCTCTACGTGGGCGGAGTGGTGGACGGCTACGACGCCGGCGTGGAAGCAGCGATGTCGGCCATCGATGCGGGAGCCGGACTCGTCGCGCTCGATCGCCTCAGAGTCGCCTTCGCGCGCAACTGACGGCACCAGACCGTAAATAGGGTCTGACCCTAGTTATAGTTTTTTAATAACGCCGCAGTACGCCGACGACGATTCCCTGGATCGTGATGTCGTTCTCGTGGACGTACATCGGCTGCATCGCCTCGTTCGCCGGCTGAAGCCGAATGCGTCCATCGCGTTCGCGGTAGAACTTCTTGACCGTGGCCGAAGACCCGTTGAGCAACGCGATCACCATTTCGCCGTTGTCCGCCCGCTGTCGTTCGTTGACCACGACGAAATCGCCGTCACGGATCTGCTCGTCGATCATCGAGTTCCCGCGGACTCGCAGCACGTAGTGGCTGCCCGAGCGGCCGACCAGCGTCTCCGGAACGCAGAGCGTTTCATTCTGCTCGAGCGCCTCGATCGGCATGCCGGCAGCCACGGAACCCAGGAGGGGCAGCTCGATGGCTCGCGGCGTCGCCTCGGTTGGCAGAATCTCGATCGCGCGGCTCTCGTTGTAGTGCCGCTTGATGTATCCCTTGCGCTCGAGATTCGTGAGGTGCTCGTGCACCGTCGCCAGCGAGTTGTAATCGAAGTTCTCGGCGATCTCCTCGAAGCTCGGCGCAAAGCCGTTTTGCTCCGAATATGCCGTTAGATAGTTTAGTATTTCGCGCTGACGCTTCGTGAGCGGCATGGGGCGACACCTGTTCCGCGTATGTAGGTTGTTCGTGCGGGGCACATTCCCGAACAGGCCCCGAATACACATTATCCGAAGAAGGACCGAAGTGCAAGGATTGCGTGCGTGGACACCGCCGGGCGGGACGCTTGGCGAAATCGTCGCCGAAGCCGCACAGCGAGCCCAGGCCCTGTCTTCCAGAACGGCCGAGCTCGCGGCGCAGGCGCGTGAGACGTCGCCCCCGCCGGCGTTCGCGGCCGCGCTGCGCGCACGCCACGTGGCCGTCATTGCCGAGGTCAAGCGCAAGTCGCCAAGCAAGGGATGGATCAACCCTGGTCTCTCGGCCGGCGAGCAAGCCGCGGCCTACGCGTCCGGCGGCGCGGCAGCCATCTCGGTGCTCACCGAATCCGCTCACTTCGGCGGCTCGACTGACGACCTCCGAGCCGTGCGCCGCCAAGTCGGTCAACCGGTGCTGAAGAAGGACTTTCACGTCGATCCGGTGCAGCTGCTCGAAGCCAAAGCCGCCGGGGCGTCGGCGGCATTGCTCATCGTCCGAGCGCTGTCGCACGACGCGCTGCAGCGCATGGCGGACGCCGCCGCCGAGCTGGAGCTCGAATGTCTCGTCGAGGTGCGCGATGCCGATGAACTGGATCGCGCGCTGGCCATCGGCGCACCGGTCATTGGCGTGAACAGTCGCAACCTCGAGACGCTGGCGGTCGACTCGGCCGCCGCCGAACGCCTCATCAGGCAAATCCCCGAAACGATCGTGGCCATCGCGGAAAGCGCGGTGTCGAGTCGGGAGGACGTGGAGCGCCTCGCCCGCGCCGGCGCCGATGCGGTGCTCGTCGGGTCGGCAGTGTCCGCGGCGAGCGATCCGGCTGCCGCGGTCCGCCGGCTGGCCGGCGTGCCTCGGAGCGGGCGTGGCTGACATCAAGTTCTGCGGACTCACGCGCGCTCTCGACGCAGAATATGCAGCCGCACTCGGCGCGGCCTATGTGGGTGTGATCTTCGCGGGCGGACCGCGCCTTCTCACGATCCCTCGAGCGGCAGATGTCCTCGCGAACGTGCCCGGCACGGTGGCGCGCGTCGGCGTATTTGCCGACCAGACCGCGGCGGAGATCGCTCGCACGGCCGAAGCGCTCGGGCTATCGGTCGTGCAGCTTCACTGCGGCGACCCCGCTCGGGTGGAGCAACTCCACAAACTCTTTGATGGCGACGTCTGGCTCGTCCACCGCGTGAAAGACGGCGACCTGCCGGCGGCGGCGGCGGAGCTCGCGACGCACGGCGACGGGATCGTACTCGACACGTTCGTCCCCACGGTGCTGGGCGGCTCGGGGCAGGCGATGGACTGGGAGCGGCTGGCTCCTCGACTCGATACGATTCGACATTCGAAGCGTCTGATACTCGCGGGGGGCCTCCGGCCGGAGAACGTGGCGCGCGCGATCGCGGCAATCAGTCCGGACGTCGTCGACGTGTCGTCCGGAGTCGAGGCTGCTCCTGGAATCAAGGACCACGAACGCATGACAGCTTTCCGCGACGCCGTTCTCGAGGCCTCCATTTCGACATGACAACGGTAGCTCACGATCGGTTCGGAGCATTCGGGGGACGGTACGTTCCGGAGACACTCATTCCGGCGATCGACGAGCTGGAACGGGCGTATGACCGCGCGCGTCAGGATCCCGCGTTCGTCGCCGAGCTCGACCACATGCTCACGACGTATGTGGGCCGCCCGTCGCCACTCAGCGACGCGCCCAGGTTCTCGGCGCTCGTCGGCGCACCGGTGTGGCTGAAGCGCGAAGACCTGAACCACACTGGCGCCCACAAGATCAACAACACGGTAGGCCAGGTGCTGCTGGCGCGGCGCATGGGCAAGCGGCGAATCATCGCCGAGACCGGGGCCGGGCAGCACGGCGTGGCCACGGCGACCGTATGCGCCCGTTTTGGCCTCGAGTGCGTCGTGTACATGGGCGAAGAAGACATGCGGCGCCAGGAGCTGAACGTCTTTCGCATGCGGCTCATGGGAGCGAAGGTCGTCGGCGTGTCGAGCGGAACGCGCACGCTCAAGGACGCCACCACGGAAGCGATTCGCGATTGGGTGACGAACGTCCACGATACCTACTACATCATTGGTTCGGTCGTTGGGCCAGCGCCGTATCCGCGCATGGTGCGTGATTTCCAATCGGTGATCGGTCGCGAGGCGCGCACGCAAATAGTCGAGGCCACCGGCCGACTGCCCAAGACCGTCGTCGCCTGCGTCGGCGGCGGCTCGAACGCGATCGGCGCGTTTCACGCATTCGTGGGCGACTCCGGCGTCGAACTGGTGGGCGTAGAGGCGGCAGGGGAGGGACTGGAGTCGGGACATCACTCGGCGTCTCTCGCGCGCGGGCGACCCGGTGTGCTGCACGGATCGTACAGCTATCTGCTGCAGGACGAGCACGGACAGGTGCACCCTGCGCACTCGATCTCGGCGGGGCTGGACTACCCCGGAGTCGGCCCGGAGCACTCCTATCTCAAGGACACCGGCCGCGCGCAATACGTCGCGGTCTCCGATCGCGATGCCCTGGAGGGCTTCCAGCTTCTGAGCCGTCTCGAGGGCATCATTCCCGCGCTCGAGACGGCGCACGCCGTGAGCTGGATCGCGTCGAACAAGGGCCGCTGGCGCGCGGACGAGCCGGTCCTGCTCTGCGTGAGCGGACGGGGTGACAAGGACGTCGCGCAGGTCAGCGCGATGAATCTTCTGGGATCGTGAGCTCGCCGAGCGCATCGCCAGTCACGCGCGCGGCGCCGCTCACGCCCAATCAGGCGCCGGCCGAGCCGCTTTCCAACCCGGCGGTCGAGGAGTTGATGCGTCTGATCGCCAAGGGCGCGCGAGCGCACCAACTGTACCTGCCGAACAACCCGATGTACCGCCGCGCCATCGACGCGCTCCGCGCCGGCTTCAGAGCGGTGTGGACGGAGATGAGCGAGCTGACGCTCGTCGTCGACGAGAACGACTTTCGCGTCTATGGACAAGTCGTCTGGGGAGACCCGACGACCGCGAAGACCCTCGATAGCCTTCCCTGGCTCTTCTACAAGGACGGGATTCGCGAGCTGACGATGCGCGAAGGGTTCGAGGACGTGGAGGCGGTGACGCTCCTCGAGATCATCCAGCGCGCGCGCCGCGCGACCGCGGACGATGACGACCTCGTAGCGCTGCTGTGGGAAGCCGACTTCTCGTTCTTGAATTACAGGAATGTCGATCTCGTGGGAGAAGGCACCGGCGACGAGGTCGCCGACGGCTCGACGGTCGGCGAAGTAGCCGCCAGCGACATCGCCGGGGGCGTGCGCGAGGCGGTCGAAGAATCGCGCCCGGCGGGCGTGGTGAACGTCGCGGATTTCGATACGGCGCTGTACTACCTCGACCCGCCCGAGATCAACTATCTGCAGAAGGAGCTCGAGCGCGAGTACAGGATCGACCTCCGCTCGTCAGTCACGGCGATCCTGCTCGACATCTTCGAGACCCAGCAAACGTCTGCGGTTCGCGGCGAAGTCATCCAGTACCTGCGCAACCTGCTCGTGTTTTCGCTGGCCGCGGGGAACTTTCGCGCCGTCGCGCATCTGTTGCGTGAATCGAAGGCCACGCTCAATCGCTGCACGACACTCACGCCCGAGGAGCGCTCGGTCCTGGCGCAGATCGGCATGCGTCTGAGCGCGCCCGAAGCCTTCACGCAGCTGCTCCAGGCGCTCGACGAAGCGCCAACGCCGCCGTTGCCCGACGAATTGGCCGAGTTGTTCGACCAACTCGAGCCGACGGTGCTCGCCGTGGCATTCCAGTGGCTAGGCAAGAGCGCCGATGCGAACGTGCGCGTCGCGCTCGAGAACGCCGCGGGCCGGCTCGCCGCGGCCAACACGACCGAGCTCGTTCGGCTCGTCTCCGATCCCGATCCCACGATCTCGGCCGAAGCGATTCGTCGCTGCGGCGCGCTAAGAGCTCAAGCCGCGGTGCTGTCGCTCGGCAAGGCGCTGTCGGCGCCCGACGCAGCGCGACGTCTGATGGCGGCGCAGGCGCTCGCCGAGATCGCCTCGACCGGCGCCCTCCAGGCGCTCGAGGGTGCGGTGCACGATCCGGAGCGCGACGTCAGGATGACCGCCGTACGCGCGCTGGCCGCGCGCGCGCATCGTGCCGCGCTGCCCAAGGTCGAGGCGATCGTGAAAGGGAAACCCATCCGCGACATGGACCTCACGGAGAAGATGGCGTTCTTCGAGAGTTACGGCGCGTTGTGCGGCGAGGATGGCATCGCGCACTGTGACGCGGTCCTGAACGGAAAGGGATTCCTGGGCCGTCGCGAGGACCCGGAAATGCGGGCGTGCGCGGCGATGGCGCTCGGACGCATCGGGAGCCCCAGAGCCATGGATTCCCTGCGCAAAGCGGCGGGCGAGAAGGACGTCGTCGTACGGAACGCCGTGAGCCGCGCGCTGCGCGGCACGGCCGCGAGCGCATGACCGTGACGCACACAGTCACCGAGGCCGCGAGCGGCCAGCCACAGTCCGGCGACGAGTCGTACCTTCGACGCGCCGGCAGGCAGTTGATCTTCGCGATGTACGGCGCGCTGCGTGCGGTCAAGCTGTATCCCGTGGAGAACGCGGCCGTGCAGAAGGCACTCGCCGACGTGACGGGACAGAGCCGTGAGATCGTGGCGGCGGAACGAGAGCTCGAAATCCGGATGTCGGGCGAGTTCATCTTCGTCAATCAGACGCGCCTGCGGCTGGAGCTCGACAACTTCGCGAGCTTCAGCCACCTGCTGTCGCTGTTCCGCGCCGCGGGAGTAGGCATGCTGACGATCGATGCCAAGGTCGAGGCCAAGGACTGGCTGATCTTTCTGTCGCTGCTCCAGGCAACGCCGAACGACGATCCGGAGGGCAGGCTCGTCGAGATGCAGCAGAAGCTGGAGAGCGCCGGCGTCACGTCATTCTCGCTCGGACCGCCGCACGAGTCGGATGAAACGAGCCTGGAGAAATCGAAGGAGCGCGCCAAGCGAACCTACGCGCAGGGCGTGGCCGCCACGCGCGAGCTCATCACCTCCGTTCGCATGGGCGGCTCGCCGACCGTCAAGAAGATCAAGCGCGTCGTTCAGGGCATCGTCGACCAGATCCTGAGCGAAGAGACGTCGCTGATCGGCCTCACGACGCTTCGCGACTACGACGAGTACACGTTCACCCACAGCGTCAACGTGTGCATCTTCGCGGTCGCCCTTGGAAAGCGGCTCGGACTCACGAGGATGCAGTTGTACGATCTCGGCATCGGCGCCCTGCTGCACGACATCGGAAAGTCACGCGTGCCGTCGGAGGTGCTGAACAAGGTGGAAAAGCTCACCGACGCGGAATGGCATCAGATCGCGGACCACCCGTGGATGGGCGTACTCTCGCTGTTCCAGGTGCGTGGCGCGCAGGAACTGCCGTACCGCGCGATGATCGTGGCCTTCGAGCACCACATGAAGCACGACCTCACGGGATATCCGAAGATGGTACGCGACCGCACGCTGAGCATGTACAGCAAAATCGTCGCGATCGCCGACGGATTCGACGCCGCCACGACGCGGCGTGCGTATCAAACCACGCCGCTCACGCCGGCCGACGTCCTCCGCGAGATGCGCGACAATCCGCGGCGCGGCATGGACCCGGTGATCGTGAAGGCGTTCATCAATCTCACCGGCATCTACCCGGTCGGCACGCTGGTCATTCTCGACACCTTCGAGCTCGCGGTGGTGCAGTCGGCCAATCCTTTGCCCGACATGCTGTCGCGACCCATCGTGCGTATAATCAGCGATCCGCTCGGCAACGTGCTCCATCCGGGCACGGTCGTGGACCTGGCCGATCGCAACGACGAGGGCGCGTTCGCCCGCACCATCATCAAGACCGAAGACCCGGATCGGTATGGCATCAGGATCGGTGATTACTTCGTCTGACGCGATCTCGCGGCAGTTCACGCAGCTACGCGCGGCCGGCAGGCGCGCGCTCGTACCGTACGTGACCGCGGGATACCCGGACACGGCGCGGACCGTGGAGATACTCGCCGCGCTCGCCGAGTCCGGGGCGGACGTGATCGAGCTCGGACTGCCGTTCTCCGATCCAATGGCCGACGGACCGATCATCCAGGCGAGCTCGCAGCGCGCGCTCGAGCTCGGGATGACCTTCGACCGGCTGCTCGAGATGGTGGCGCGTGCACAGCCGCGCGTGCCTCTTGTGCTGTTCAGCTACCTCAATCCGATCCTCGCGGCGGGGAACGACGCGCTGTCGCGCGCCGCCGATGCCGGGTTCAGCGGATTGCTGGTGACCGACCTCCCAGTCGGCGCGGATCCCGACCTCGAAGCCCGCATCGGTGAGAGCCCGCTGGCATTCATCAGGCTGGTCGCCCCGACGACGCCTCAGGAGCGGATGCGCGAGATCGCCGCGCACGGAGGCGGTTTCGTGTATCTCATCAGCCGCACCGGGGTGACCGGGCTCCGCGACGAGCTGCCGCGCGAGCTGCCGGAGACGGTGCGCCGCCTGCGATCGGCCACGACGCTGCCGGTGTGCGTCGGGTTCGGCGTCTCGCGGCCCGAGCACGCGGCCACGGTGGCGCGCATCGCCGACGGCGTCGTCGTTGGGAGCGCGATCGTGCGCGCGGCCGGCGAGAGTGTCGAGAGCGTAGCGACGCTGGCGAAGTCGCTGCGCGCGGCGATCGACGCAGCCTGAGCGTCCACGCGGACGATGCCCGAGATCACACTGCGCGCCATGCGCTTCCACGCGCTCGTCGGGATCCTGCCCCACGAGCGCGAGTTCGCGCAGCCGATCGAGGTCGACCTGACGGTGCACGTCAGCGACGGTGAAGGCGTGATCGACTACCGGGCGCTGTACGCCATCGCCAAGGACGTCCTTGGCGCCGGGCCGATCGATTTTCTCGAGGAGATCGGCGATCGGATCGCGAGAGGCGCGCTGGCGCACAGTCCGCGAGTCCGAACCGCGCGAGTCGCCGTGCGCAAGCCGCACGTGCCGCTCGGCGGACCGCTCCAGTACGTCGAGGTCGTCGTCGATCGCAGCGCGGATGCGTGACGTGGCCTACATCGCGCTCGGCTCGAATCTGGGCGACCGGGAAGCGCATCTGTCGCGCGCTCGCAGGGCGCTCGCCGCGCTGCCGTCCAGCCGATTGCTCGGCGAGTCGTCGATCGAGGAAACGGAGCCGCTGGCGGGCATGGAGCAGCCACACTACCTGAATCAGATGGTAGCGCTCGAGACATCGCTCGCACCGCACGACCTGCTGGCGCGACTGCAGGAGATCGAGACCCGCGAAGGTCGCACGCGCCACGAACGCTGGGGCTCGCGCACGCTGGATCTCGACATCGTGTGCTTCGAGCGCCAGTCGGTCGAGACGGATGATCTGCGCATCCCGCATCCGGGTCTCGAGCAGCGCGCGTTTTGGCAGCGGGAGCTGAAAGAGCTTCGCGACATGCGCGATTCGGCGTCCGCGCGATGACGGACACGCGGGTCGACACGAACCCGGCGCAACTCGCGCTTCCCGATTGGGCGCGCGTGAGCGACAAGCGGCGCCGGCACATCGCGCGCGTGATGACGCTCCTCACCCAGTGGGCGGACGAAATCGCGATCGGCGCGGGCGAGCGGCGCGACTGGCTCCAGGCCGGTCTCCTGCACGACGCGCTGCGCGATGCCGCAGAGGACGAGCTTCGAGCGCTGGCCGGCGACGGTGCCCGCGAGACAGAGCTGCTGCACGGGCCGGCTGTGGCCAACCTGCTGGCGTCGCGCGGCGAAGCGAATGCGTCGGTGCTGTCGGCGATTCGCTACCACACCGTTGGCTCGCCGGAGTGGGATCGCACCGGCCGCGCGCTCTACATGGCCGACTTTCTGGAACCGGGCCGCCACTTCGCCAAGCGCGACCGCGCATTCCTGGCCGTCCAGGTGCCGCACGATTTCGATGGCGTGTTCCGTCAGGTGCTGCGTGCGCGTCTCGAGTACGCATTGCGCGAGGGCTTCACGCTCTTTCCGGAGACCGTCGAGTTGTGGAACGAGGTTCGATGAGCAAAGCACGCATCGTAATCGGGTTCGTACTCACGATCGTGGTTGCCCTCGGGGCACGCGCGGTCGTTCACAGCCGGCATCCTGCCCCCGCGGCGGCGAGGCCGGTGCGCGCATCCGCCCCCGACGGCGCACGCGCGCCCGACAGCGTGCGCATTCGCGTCCAGGTGTTGAATGCGACGAGCACTCGCGGGCTCGCCCGACGAGCCACCATGCTGCTTCGCGACCGCGGCTTCGATGTCGTCGAAACCGGAACGATCAAGGGGCCGGTCGACACGACGATCGTGCTCGATCTTTCAGGTCACCCGGAATGGGCACAGCGCGTATCGCGCCTGTTTGCGCCAGCCCGCGTCAAGACACGGCGCGACAGCTCACGCTACCTGGATATCGCCGTCCTGCTCGGGACGACGTGGCGGCCGCCGGCCCAGCCGTTCGACCCGTAGCTGGCCGCACGCCGCGGCGATGTCGACGCCGCGGCTCTTGCGAACGGCGACCTCCACGCTGGCAGATCGCAACTCGCGCGCGAAGGCGCGAATCCGCTCGGGTGGAGTCGGCGTGAACCCGCGCGCTCCGCCGGGATGCAGCGGAATCAGGTTCACGAAGGCGCGGCACTCACGCGCGAGCTGCGCGAGCTGAATCGCGTGCTCTTCGGCGTCGTTCACGCCGCCCAGCATCACGTACTCGAACGTCACGCGGCGGTCGAAGACCTTGGCTGCCTCGATCACCTGCGCGAGCGGATACTTGGTGTTGATCGGCATGAGCTCGCGCCGAAGGGCATCGCTCGGCGCGTGGATGGAGAGCGCCAACCGAAACTGTTCGGGACGTTCGCCGAGTGCGACGATGCCCGGCAGGACGCCAACCGTGGACACCGTGATGTGTCGCGCGCCAATGCCGAGTCCCTGCGGGTCGTTGAGGATCGTGAGAGTCGCGTCGACGGCTTTCCAGTTCATGAGCGGCTCACCCATGCCCATGAACACGATGTTCGTGACGTGGATCGACGGATCGAGCAGCCGCATCTCGCGCACCTGGCCGGCGATCTCGAACGCCGTGAGGTTGCGGCTGAAGCCCATGGCGCCGGTGGCGCAAAAGGCGCACTGGAGGGCGCATCCCGCCTGCGATGAAATGCAGAGCGTGAGGCGGTCACCTTCTGGAATGGCCACTGTCTCGATGGCCTCGTTGTCGTGCAGGCGAAAGAGAAACTTCTCGGTCCCGTCCACGGAGCGTTGTCGCGCCGCGATCTCCAGTCGCGGCAAGTCGAACGACTCGGCGAGCGCGGCGCGAAGCGGCTTGGGCAGCTCCGTCATCGCCTCGAAGGTGGCGGCCGGGTTCTGCCAGAGCCGGCGAAGCACCTGGTTCGCCCGATACGCCGGTTCGCCGGCGCGCGTGAAAAAGTCGCGGAGGTGCTCGTGCGCCGCGGCAGGAATCATGTCGAGCAGGTTGACCCTGGCGACCGTCACTTGACCGTCCGCGTCAACACGAACTGGTAATTGGCGCCGAAGCCCGCGGCGGCGTCCTCACGCCCGAGCGCGATGTCGTACCCGCCGTACCGCAGGCCAACCCCGAGTCGGAGCCGGCGGTTGGTCGTGCCGAACATGCGCGCCTGCGACAGCCCCGCGCTCGCGTCGAATTGCCGGTAGCGCATCGTGCCGAACGCGTACCCGTCGCCGCCGCGTCCTTCGGTGTGGGTGATCGCGTAGCCGGCACGCGTGGAGAGCGTGGTGTCGACCCTGAAGAGCGGCACGTCGGCGGCGGCGAGATACGTCGCCGCCTCCTTGTGGCGCGATGGACTGAAGAGAAAGCTGGACGCGGCGATGCGAATGGGCGTGCCGCCGACACGGTCGACGATCGCGCCCGCGTCGAGCGCGACCACCCCGGCACGCTCCGCGTCGAGCGACGCGGTTCGGTACCTGGCGGTGATGCCGAAGGCGGCGTTGGCGTGACGGGCGGCCGCGCCGGCGGAAACCACCGTCGTCGCATAGGGAATCTCACCGGCGATCGATTGCGGATCGGTCTCGGTGCGGATGATGTCGGCCACCGAGGCTTGCGCGAAGGACAGGCTCGCCGTGATGACACGACTCGCCCGGTACTCCGCTCCGATCATCTCGAGGCGAACCCCCTGATCCTGCGGCGTCGCCAGCCCCGCGAATCCCAATTGCCAGCGCCCAGCCCCGTCGAGGGCCGACGAGGCGGGGTTCCAGAGCGACCCCGCCATGCGGCTGCTGAGGGCCGCCGGTTCGGCGAGCAGTCCCAACGGGAATTCGAGGAGATCCCGCCCGGGCACCTGCTGCGCGGTGGAGGTATCGGCGAAGAGGGCTGAGACCAACGCGGCGAAGATGAAGCGGGACATGAAGTTGAGCTTATCGGTGCGAGTCTCGGCGGTCAAGCGAATCCCTTCCGCCACTGCCCGCGCCGGGGTAGATTTGAAGACTGGAATGAACCATCCCACGAAGCAGAATCTGCTTCCGCTCCGGCACTGTCCGGACCGCCGGCCCGCAGCCAGTCGCGATCGCGCGACGCGCTGACGGGCCATTGACTCAGCCCCCGCGCGAGCTGGTCCACTTCGCGCTGTATCCGAGCTGAGGGCCCGACGCCCATTCCGTGATGACTACGAGCCATCTCGCCACTACCCAACGTACACAC
>DATISA010000248.1:0-1822 GCA_035469245.1 Gemmatimonadaceae bacterium | reverse complement strand
CTAGAAAATATGACTGGGCTGGCCTCCGGTTCTCACGTGGATTAGCTCCTCGGTGCGAACCGGAGTTGCCAGAGCCACATGCGACTGACGTTCTGTCGCGTTCACGGAGACCAGCCCATGTCACCAACTGCTGCTGTTTCTGCTGCTCGTTCAATCATCTATCTCGGCATGGATGTGCACAAGGAGTCTATCACCATCGCCCTGCTGCCGGCCGACGCGAAGACGCCCACGCGCATCGATCGGCTGCCGAACGATCTCGTCAAACTGAAGCGCTGGCTCGATCGCGCGGCGAACCAGGGCGAGATTCGCGCGTGCTACGAGGCCAGTGGCGCCGGCTATGTGATCCACCGCGCGATGCGCGAGTGGGGCTACGCCTGCGACGTGATCGCGCCATCGCTCATCCCCAAACGGCCCGGCGTGCAGCGTAAGCACGACAAGTATGACGCCGCCGAATTGGCGCGCCTCTATCGCAGTGGGGAGCTGACGGCGGTGCGCATCCCGACCGAGGCGGAAGAGCGCGTGCGCGACGTCGTTCGCTGCCGGGAGACCTTTCAGCGGGAGATCCTCAAGTCGCGCCACTACATCCTCAAGTTCCTCGCCCGCCGTGGCTTCGTGTATCGCGAGGGCACGAACTGGTGCGCGCCGCACCTCAAGTGGCTGCAGCATCTCACCACCGAGCAGTCGCCGCTCGCGCCGGCGGATCGACTCGTGTTTCGGGAGTACCACGCGCTCCTCCTCTATAAGCTGCAGCGGCGCGACGACCTCGATCGCGAGATCGTGCGTTTGGCGGAGTTGCCGACGCTCAAGCCCGCCGTCCAGACGCTGCAGTGTTTCCGCGGGATCTCACTCCACTCGGCGATGGTGTTGGCCACGGAGATCACCGACTGGCGCCGCTTCGAACGGCCCGGGCAACTCGCCAGTTATGTCGGCCTCGTGATGCGGGAGAGCTCGAGCGGCGATCGCCAGCGCTTGGGCTCGATCACCAAAGCGGGCAACAGTCACTGTCGCCACGTACTCGTGCAGGCGGCGTGGAGCTATCGCCATCGGCCCGCGACGAGCGTCGATCTCAAGCGCCGACAAGCCGCCCAACCGCCGGCGACGATCGCGCATGCGTGGAAGGCCCAGCATCGCCTGCATCAGCGCTTCACGCATCTCTCGTATCGCAAGCGGCCGCAGATCGCGGTGGTCGCCGTCGCGCGCGAACTCGTCGGATTTCTCTGGGCCGTGATGCAGGAGGTGCCCGCGTCGGCCTGACGGCAATCGAGCACTGGTGTGTGGTCCCGAGGCGCTCACGCGAGCATGCGCGACGGCGTTATGGGGCCAGTCATCAGGGATGGATCCCCGAGCCTAGAGTGCTGCTGCTCCCGACGAATCCAATTCTTGCCGCGCTGCCGAGGCGACTCGGTAATCGGCGTATATCAGCAGGATTACCGTCGAGATGGCCTCGGACCCACACCACACCGTCGTGCGTCAACGACTCACAACCTGATCGCCCTTGACACCCGCCCAGTCATATCAACGCCCCAGCTAAGCTGCAGGGCCAGCTTAGGCAGAATACCAAAAGACTAAGTCGCGATTTCGCCAGGCGCCACGAGCGGTTGAATGCCGGCACCTGTCAGCTTCAGCGTTCGTTAGCCCGCTGGGTCGCGATGCTCGGCATCGGCGTACCCGTCCCTCAACCAGGCGTCATCACGCCGGTCGGCGTTCTCGAGTTGATAACCGTCAGCCGCGAGCGGTCGCCCACGCTTGAGATATCCGACGTCGAAGCGATCGTCACCATCGGGCCATTCGTCAGAACCGTAGGTAAAGGCCTCGAGGACAT
>DATISA010000247.1:0-15712 GCA_035469245.1 Gemmatimonadaceae bacterium | reverse complement strand
CAAGAAGATCGGCAGGCATCCGCCCCCCCCACAGCCGCGGCGACGTCCACCGCTGAGCAGCGACAGCACCACGAAGAACAGAATCAGCCAGACGAACGGCGGAATACCCTGGCTGCGCGTCTGCGTCGTTCTGGACGGTGGTGGCGGCGACTGGAAGCTGCTGTCGATCGTGAAATGGAATTCGTCGGCGAAGCGCTGCGCGACCCGCAGCGTCATGAGCTCGATGCCAGTTCCGTAATCACGCCGTTGGAAATAGGGACTCGCCTCGTCGCGGAACTGTCCCGTTTGCGCGTCGGTGAGGAAGCCCTCGGCGCCGTAGCCCACTTCGATGCGAACGTGGCCGCGCCCGTCGCTGCTCGTCTCCTTGGGCACCACGAGGATGATCACGCCGGTATTCCGGGCGGTGTCGCCGGGCTTCCCGGCCTGACCAACCTTCCACTGGCGGCCAATGGCCAGGCCGACGTCTTCGACTGGGCGCCCGCCGAGATCGGGCAGCGTCACCACGACGATCTCGCCGCCCGATTTGGCGCGCACGTCGTCGATGATGCGTTGAATGGTGCTCGCCTTGTCGGCGGCGATCACGTTCGCGAAGTCGTTGACGTACCCGACCGGCGCCGGGATCTGCAGCGACTGGGGAGCGAGAAGGAGCGCGGAGCTTGCGAAGGCGATCGCGCGAAGGCGCACGATGGGTCTCGATGGTGAGTGCACTACGGTGGTGCGCATCCAACTGTTTCAGAAGCCTAATGGCTGACGGCGCTGGCGCGAAGCGTGGATGGGTGCCCGTGCGATCAGCGATGGCCGAGTCGCACGTCGGGTTGATCGATCAGTGCAGTGATGAGTCGCGCCGAGAACTCCCGCACCTGCTCGGTGAGCGCGTGAGCCTGGCTCACGAGATACGCGCGGCCGAGCACGAGGACGATCGCGATCACGAGCCCGAACGCGAGCGGCGTGAAAGCATGGCTGAGCGCGAGCCCGACGGAAGCCGTCGGTGACGGTGTGCCCAGTGCCCTCCGCACCGCCAGTACCGCGGCGAGTGTTCCAAGGAGGCCAGCGACCAGCGCCAGCGTCGACAGATAGTGCAGCCGCCTCGTCAACTTGGGCAGCGTGGCCAGTGCCGCCGTTTCCGCCACGCGCTCGAGATCCGCTTCGTTGCGGCTCCGGCTGCGCAGGATCAGAAGTCCCATGTCGGAGAGCAGCGCGGTAGATGCCGCGCACTGCTTGATGGCGTCTTCGATCTTGCCGCCGCGCACCAGCTGGATGATCCGCTCGATGAACACGCGGCCATTGTTCTTGGCGCGGAACACGATGACGTAGCCTCGCTCCAGGATGATGCCGAGGCCGGCGATCCCGGTGGCGAGGATCAGGAGCATGAGCGGCCCGCCTTCTCTGTACCACTCCAGCGTCGTACCCATGTCTGGAAGATCGGCGAGCAAGATCAGTGGTCGTTCGAGGCGTCGCGCGGCGGCACCCCGCTGCCGGGGGTGCAAGACGTATGCCCTACCCGAGCCCGTCGTTGGGCGCGCGAGGATGTTGCGGCGCAAGGATTTGGCGAGTACGAGCCCGCTGCGTAGATTCGTAACGCGATCCAAACGCGCCTGTCTTTTTCATCGCGCACATGCCTGCATACTTGATCCCACTCCTCGTCGCCGCGGCGACGGCCGGAGCCTGCTCCCACGCGGCACCGCGCGCCAGCGACACGACGAGCAGCGCTCGAGCCGCAACGCAGCCCACCGCTGCCGGCGCCGTAGCGCCACCGTCGCCTACCGACACCATCAGCCGGCGCGCCGATCGCGGCCGCATCCTCGGCGATTCCACGGCGTCGGTGTGGCTCGTCGAAGCCAGTGACTTCCAGTGCCCGTTCTGCAAGCAGTGGCATGATGCGGCATTCCCGTCGATCGTGAAGGACTACGTGAACACGGGCCGCGTGCGCGTCGCGTTCCTGAACATGCCGCTCAACATCCATCAATTCGCCAAGCAGGCATCGGAGGCGGCGATGTGCGCGTCGGTGCAGGACCGGTTCTGGCCGATGCACGATTCGCTGTTCGCGACGCAGGGCATCTGGGAAAAGATGCAGAATCCGGCGTCGATGTTCGACACGCTCGCCAATGAGAATCACGTCGAGATGACGGCCTGGCGAACGTGCATGGAGAAGCATCTCACGATCCCGCTCATCGAAGCCGACTACGACCGCGCGCGCACGGCCGGCGTGGGCTCGACGCCGACGTTCTTCGCCGGCGGGAAAGTCCTCCCCGGCGCCGACGCCGACGTCCGCGGCGCGCTCGACGCCGCGCTCGCGAGCAAGCCGACGGCGAAGCCGCCGCGCTGAGTAGCCCCCGCCCACCGTGCGCTTCCCCGTGCAACTCGGCTATCACGCGCTCGCGCAGTTGGCGCGTGGCGCAGCCGCGGTGGCACCGAACAGCGAATCCAAACTTCTGCGCTCGCTTCGGGCAAGGCGCGGCATTCGGGCGCGCTATCGCGCCTGGGGCGCGACGGGGGGGGGCCGCGACGTCACGCGCCCGCTGCTCTGGATGCACGCGCCCTCGGTGGGTGAAGGACTGCAGGCGCGCCCGGTGCTCGACCTCATGCGCACACGTCGGCCGGATGTGCAGCTCGCGTACACGCACTTCTCGCCAAGCGCCAGTGCCTTCGCGCGCGGGCTCGACGTCGACTTTCACGACTACCTCCCCTTCGACACGCCCGGCGACTGTCGCGCGGCGCTCGACGCGTTGGCCCCGACGGCGCTCGTCTTCTCCAAGCTCGATGTCTGGCCGGTGATCACCCGCGAAGCGAGAGCGCGCGGCGTGCGGCTCGGGATGGTCAGCGCGACGCTGGCGCGCGGCTCGTCGCGGCGGTCGCGCGCGGCGAGTGCCGTGCTGCGCGACGCGTACGCGGCGCTGGAAGTCGTCGGCGCCATCGACGACGCGGACGCCGACCGGCTCGTGCAGCTTGGCGTGCGGCCGCCGGCCATCTCGGTGACTGGCGATACGCGCTACGATCAGGTCTGGCTTCGGGCACAGCGCACCGAGCGAGAAAGTCCGTTGCTGCAGCGATTGCGCGACACGCGCGCGACGATCGTCGCCGGCTCGACGTGGCCGAGCGACGAAGCGGCGCTGTTGCCGTCGGTCCTCGCGCTGCGGTCGGGGGGAGGCAAGCTCGATACGCGCCTCATCATCGCACCGCACGAGCCGACCGCCGATCACGTCACCCGAATCATCGAGTGGGCGAAGCAGGGCGGCCTGTCCGTCGCGCGGCTCGACGAGGCGGGACCCTGGGCCGACGTCGTCGTGATCGACCGCGTCGGCGTCCTCGGCGACATCTACGCGCTCGCCGACATCGCCTACGTAGGGGGCGGATTCCATTCCGCGGGCTTGCACTCGGTCCTCGAGCCGGCGGCATTCGGCGCGCCCGTAGTGTTCGGCCCGCGGTACGAGGCCAGTCGCGACGCCGCCCTCCTCGTCCAGCGGGGCGGCGGCGCGAGTGCCTCCACGGAATCGGACCTCACTCGCCGATTGCGGTTCTGGGTCACCGACACGGCGTCCCGGCGCGAAGCGGGCGACTACGCGCGGGCGCTCGTTCGGAGCGGGGTCGGGGCGGCGGACCGGTCGTACGAGCTGGTCGAGCGACTGCTGCGCTGAAACGCGCTAATTAGGGTCAGAGTCGAATTAGCGATCGCGGCCAATCGGGTGCTAATTAGGGTCAGAGTCGAATTAGCGATCGCGGCTAACTCGAGTCAGACTCGGCTTCAAATTAGGGTCAGACCCCATTTGGTCCGCAGTTGGTCGGCTAATTCGACTCTGACCCTTAATTCTTAATTCCTTAATCCGCAATTCGACTCTGACCCTAAATTCGACTTTTGGTCCGGTCGGCGCACTTTCGCCTCCTAGCCGCCCGACGCCCGTCGCGCCGTCGCTGCCGGCCACGGTGCCGGAATCGCCGGCAGCGTCGAGGGCCGGTGCAGGAAGAATCCCTGCACCAGGTGCACACCCAGATCGCGCACGGTATTGAACTCCTCGGCGTGCTCTACGCCCTCGGCGATCACCATTGCGCCGTGGTCGTTGGCGAACTTCACCATCGTCTCGACGAGGTTCTGTTTCAGAAAATTCGTATCGATCGCGTTGATCAGCGAAATGTCGAGCTTGATGAAGTCCGGCTCGAGGTTGGCGATCGAGCCGAGGCCGGCGTAGCCGCTGCCCGCGTCGTCGACCGCGAAGCGGAAGCCGCGCTCGCGGAACGCCTTGAGCCGTTCGCGGAACTTCGGGTAGTCCTTGATGGCCGTCCGCTCGGTGATCTCGATGACCACGCGAGACGGGTACTTGACCTCGTTCTCATTGAACGCCGGATCGTTGAAGTCGTGCGGATCGGCGTTGAGAAAGAGCAATTCGTTCGGCCGGAGCCGCGTCTCGATCCCTTCGATCGCCCGGCTCCGGCACAGGCGACTCAACTCCCAGACCAGATCCGCCTCCGCCGCCACGTCGAACATGACCTCGGGACTGCGAAGACTCCGCATCACGCCGCGCGCCAGCGCCTCGTAGCCAAAGATCTCCTGGGTTTCGGCGATCACGATCGGGTGATAGTCGATGTAGACGCTGCGGTCGCGCAGACTCGTCCGCAGATCGGCGACACGGCGCGCCCGTTCACGCTCTTCGATCGACCGCGACGCGTTCGCCGCCTCGCGAATGCCCCGGTAGATCAGCCGCTCCAGCCGGATCTTGGGGTTGTAGTACACGTGGGCCCGCCCCACGTAAATGTCGAACAGCGCTGCGACGTCTTCACCGTGCTGGGTCTCGATGCGTCCCGCGACGTGCCGCTGCAGCCGCGTGACCATATCCGTGATCTCGTTTTCCGTGGCCGCCGCCACACCGGCCGCCGGCACGTGGAAGAAGATGAAGTCGTCGTCGTTGGTGAAGCTCACCATCAGGCGCGACGTGCTCAGCGCCGTATCGTCGAGAAACTCGCGCACGGCGGCGGCGGTCGTCTCGAGCACGGCGTCCAGCTTCTCCCAGCCGTAGATCTCTTCGATCTTCGAGTATCGCACGAAGTTGAGGTACAGCACCACGAGCTCGCCGCGTTCCTTGAACAGATTCCGCGACCGCTCGATCATCACGGGTAGCGTCGGAAGGCCGGTGAGCGAGTCGTGCAGCATTTGCTCGTACTCGACACGCTCGACGCGGTCCGTGTTCACCGCCTGCGGCGGCAGCCCTCGACCCACCGCGCCCCGGATCCGCTGCGCGATCTCGTCGGCCTCGGCGGGGCATCGGAACCATTCTTCGGCCTTGAGCTCGACCGCGCGTCGTCGCGCCGTGTCGTCGGCACAAGCGACGATCACCGGCACCCCGCATCCGTGCGCGCGTTCGATCACGTTCCGCAGGATGACCGGATCGCTCGTCTCGACCAGCACCGCGCGCACACCCGGGCGCGCGGCCACTGCGTTCGGCAACTCGGCGGCGGCAACGCGCTCGAATTCCCAGCCATCGAGTTGCCGCACGGCACTCTCCAACGCCGAATCGCTGGAGTCGGTGAGTAGAATCGACGAGCTCACACCGCGCTCGCGGGTGAGGTCACGACGCCATGGCGCGCTGCATCGCGAGGTTCCGCTCCACGGTCGCAGCCAGCGTCGGCAGGTCGAACGGCTTCTCGACGTAATCGTCGGCGCCGAGTTGCAGCGCCTCGCGCTTGTCCTGGTATTCGTCGAGCGCGGTGACCATGATGACGCGGACCGTTCGGCCGAGCGTGGGGTGCTGCTTGATGAGCCGGCACACCTCCCAGCCGTCCCGACCCGGCATCATCACGTCCAGCAGGACGACCGCGGGACGCACGCTCTCGAAGAGCGTGAGCGCTTCGTCGCCACTGTGGGCGACCGTGACTGGATAACCATGATTCTCGAGGTACTGACGGATGATCTCGGCGTTGTCGTGGTTATCATCGACCACCAGCACTGGTGGCAATTTCGCGCCTGTCGTCATGCTGCCCAAACCGCCTCTCGGGTGTAGCGCGCGTTACGCGCGCGCCGTGAGGGAGAGGATGGGCAAATCACAAGCCATCTAGCGCCGTCCGAAGGCGTAGGAAACGCCCAGTCCGAACAATACACCACTCGGACCGCCGACACCACGCGGGCGAGTCTGGCCCAGCTCCGTGCCGAGAGTGACGCCCATGTTATTCGTGAGGCCTACATCCGCGCCCAGGCCGACGCGCACGAGTCCGCCGGACTTCGAGCCACCGGAGTACAGCACGTAACTCGGCGACGTATAGAGCGATACCCCGTGAGTGGCACCAATCGCCCGGCGCCAGCCCAGTGCCACCCCGATGGGCACCTGAGTCGTGCTGACGGCCGAATCCGCCGCGTCGCCTCGCGCACTGCTCCCACCGCCTACCCCGGCGAACGGTGCAATCCCGAACGAGCTCGTCGCGCCGCCAAATGGCAGCGCGGCGCGGATCCCGTACACGGTTCTCGAGCTCATTCCCGTGCGCGTTTGGTAGCCGAGTCCGCCGCTGAGCTGTACCCGGGCCCCTGCCCCGAACGACACAGCGCCCGCGTACGCCGTACCGCCGGAACCGCCGCCAACATCCACGGCGCCGACGAGGCCGGGCGTCGACCAGGCATTCTGCAGCACGGGCGCATCCGGCATCTGACCGCCTGCCGAGGCCGCTAAAAACAACGCGGCCACCGCCGCCACTCGAATCATCCAAAGCCAGCGCCGAGCAGTCGTTGAAAGTCCGCTATTCTCGGTGTCGAAAGACGCGTCGTACATATGCTCTCGCTCCCCCAACCGTCACTGGCCGAAGCAAGGGAGCAAGCATCATGCACGGTCTTGCTTCCGAGCGGTGCACGGCGCAATGTCAAAAGTCCTCAATTGCACAGTGCGCTGGGAGGGACCGTGTCTCGCTTGTATTCAATCGCCGTCATGACGAGTGTCGTGCTCGGCGGCGCTTGCGGCGGCGGAACGAAAGCCGCGTCTACGACGCCGACCTCGTCCCGCGATCGGACCGTGATCATGGCTGACGACATGCGGCGGCTGCAGGCCTCGAACCTCTATGAGGTCGTGCAGTTGATCCGCCCCGAGTGGCTCGCCATCCGGAACACCAATGCGACGGAGCCGCGGCCGACGGCTCCGGTGATGAGTAGCGACAACGAGATTCACGTGTATCTCGACAGGGAACGACTCGGCAGCGTCAACGTGCTGCGTACGATGTCGGTACTGACCGCGGGTTACCTCAAGTTCTACAACCCGGCGCAGGCGCAGACGCGCTTCGGGAGCGGCAACACCAGCGGCGTGATTCAGGTCATCGCAACGCCGTGATCGAGGCGGGGATGCAAAAGGGCCGGCGATGATCGCCGGCCCTTTGAGGTCGCGTCGTCAGCTGCCGGTCACGCAGCGGACGCTCGCTCGGTCACGACGCGCACCGCATTGTCCACGACCTGCAGGAAGCCGCCGTCGACGTTGAACCGCTGCCCGTCACCGAGCCGCAGCACGCCTTTGCCGAGCAGCGTCATCATCGGCGCGTGGCCGGTGAGTATACCAACCTCTCCGTCGAAGGCCGGAGCGACGACCGAGTCCGTCTGCCCCTCGTAGAGCACCGCTTCCGGGGAGATCACCGAGACGTTGAGCATTCGCGTTCCCCTCAGCCCTGCAGCTTCTTCGCGTTCTCGACGACGTCGTCGATGCCGCCGGCCATGAAGAACGCCTGCTCCGGCAGATTGTCGAACTCTCCGGCGACGAGCCGCTCGAACGAAGAGATGGTTTCCTCGAGCTTGACGTACTTGCCCGGGATACCGGTGAACTGCTCGGCCACCGAGAACGGCTGCGACATGAAGCGCTGAATCCGGCGCGCGCGGCCGACGATCTTCTTGTCGTCTTCCGAGAGCTCGTCCATGCCAAGGATCGCGATGATGTCCTGCAGCTCCTTGTAGCGCTGCAGCACGCGCTGCACGTCAGTCGCCGCCTTGTAGTGCCGGTCGCCGATGAACTGCGCGTCGAGGATTCGCGACGACGACGCTAGCGGGTCGACCGCCGGATAGATCCCCAGCTCCGTGATCGCGCGAGACAGCACGACCGTTGCGTCGAGGTGCGCGAAGGCCGTGGCCGGCGCAGGATCGGTAATATCATCAGCCGGTACATAAATGGCCTGCACCGACGTGATCGAGCCGTTGCGCGTCGACGTGATGCGCTCCTGCAAGTCACCCATCTCCGTCGCGAGCGTGGGCTGGTAACCCACCGCGCTCGGCATTCGGCCGAGGAGTGCCGACACCTCGGAGCCAGCCTGCGTGAACCGGAAGATGTTGTCGATGAATACCAGCACGTCGGCATTCTCCATGTCGCGGAAGTACTCGGCGACCGTGAGACCCGACAGCCCCACGCGCAGTCGCGCGCCCGGCGGCTCGTTCATCTGACCATAGATCAGCGCGCACGACGGGAGCACCCCGGACTCCTTCATCTCGAGGTAGAGGTCGTTCCCTTCACGGGTGCGCTCACCCACGCCGCAGAACACGGACTTTCCGCCGTGGCCCTTGGCGACGTTGTTGATGAGCTCCATGATGACGACCGTCTTCCCTACGCCGGCGCCGCCGAACAAACCGATCTTACCGCCCTTCACGAACGGTGCGATCAGGTCGACGACCTTGATGCCCGTCTCGAAGATCTCGGTCTTCGGCTCGAGGTTCACGAAGTCGGGGCGCTTGCGGTGAATCGGCCAGCGCAGCGCGTCCTTCGGAATCGGCGCGCCATTGTCGACGGGGTCGCCGAGCACGTTCAGGATGCGCCCGAGCGCGGGGGCCCCCACAGGGACAGATATAGGACCCCCTGTATCGACCACCTCCATCCCGCGCACGATGGCGTCGGTCGACGACATACCGACGGCGCGGACCTGATTGCGGCCGATGTGCTGCTGCACCTCGGCGACGACGTGGATGTCCGAGCCATCCTCCGCCTTGGCCGAGATGTCGAGCGCGTTGTACAGCTCGGGCAGGTGCTCGGCCTCGAACTCGACGTCGAGTACGGGTCCGATGACCTGGACGACCTTTCCAATATTGTGAATTGCGGTGGCGGTGGTCATACGGTCCTTAGTAGGTGAAAGTCATGCTGGTCGAGCCCTCGAGCCCTCGAGCTCATCCCTGCAGTGCCGCAGCGCCGCCGACGATCTCGGCGATTTCCTGCGTGATCGTCGCCTGTCGCGCGCGGTTGTAGGTTCGGCCGAGAATCTTGAGAATGTCCGTCGCGTTGTCGGTCGCGTTCTTCATGGCCGTGCGCTGCGCGGCGTAGAAGGCGGCGGTCATCTCGACGAGCGCGCGGTAGACCGAGTTGCGTACGTAGAGCGGAAGCAGTTCGCCAAGAATCGTCTGGGCGTCGGGCGCGAGGATGTAGTCGCGCTGTTTGGCGCCCGTTTCCGGCGGCTTGACCGGCAGCACTTGCACCGTCGCCGGCGGTGCCGACAGCACACTCTTGAAGTTCGGGTAGATCACGTACACCGCGTCGATCTCGCCGCGTGCGAACGCAGCCGTCAGATCGTTCACCAGCCCAGCGGCGTCCTCCGCCGTGGGCCGGTCGGTGATGTCCGTCCGGCTGCTCGCGATCGGCCGTCCAACGTAGCGAAAATAGCCGAGTCCCTTGCGGCCGACAGCGTGCAGATCGACCGTGACGCCTTCGCTCTCCAGCCGTGCGATCGTGGCGCGCGCTTCCTTGATCAGATTGGCGTTGAACGCACCCGCGAGACCGCGGTTGCCCGTGAGCAGGATGACCGCGGCCCGACGCACGTGCGCCGGCTGCCGCAGGAGCGGGAACTGCTCGGCGAGATCCGGCGAGTAGAGGCTCGCGATCACGTCGCGCAGCGCTTGCGCGTACGGGCGCGCGGCGGTCACCCGATCCTGCGCGCGCTTCATCTTGGACGTCGCGACCATTTCCATCGTGCGCGTAATCTTGCGCGTGTTCTCGACGGTTTTGATTCGACTCTTGAGCTCGCGGCCTTTAGCCATTGGCGTTGGTCGTGAGGGTGTGAAGGAGCGGCATCATCAACTACAGGTCCGCTTTCGTGATGCCCGCCGGCTTCGCCAAGTTTGTCGTCTTCTTGTACGCCTCGATGCCGCGCCGCAGGTCGGCCTCGATGTCCTTGGAGAGCGTCTTGGTGGTGCGGATGCCTTCGCCGACCTGCGGGTACTTCGACGCCATGAACTCGTGGAAGCCGCGCTCCCACTCGCGAATGTGCGCCACGGGCACGTCGTCGATGAAGCCGTTGGTCACCGCGAAGATGATCATCACCTGCTGCTCGACGGGCATCGGCTGATACTGCCCCTGCTTCAGCACTTCGACGGTGCGCACGCCACGATCGAGCTGACGGCGCGTCGCGGCGTCGAGGTCCGACGCGAACGCCGAGAATGCCTCGAGCTCGCGGTATTGCGCGAGATCCAGTCGGAGGCGGCCAGCGACGGTCTTCATCGCCTTGATCTGCGCCGATCCACCGACGCGCGATACCGAGATGCCGGCGTTGATCGCGGGACGAACGCCGGCAAAGAAGAGGTCGGACTCGAGGAAGATCTGACCGTCGGTGATCGAGATGACGTTCGTCGGGATGTACGCTGACACGTCGCCGGCCTGCGTCTCGATGAGCGGCAGGGCGGTGAGCGAGCCGCCAGGCTTCAGAATGTTCTTACCATCGACCACGATCGGATCTTCGCTGATCTTGGCCGCGCGTTCGAGCAGGCGCGAATGGAGATAGAACACGTCGCCGGGATAGGCTTCCCGGCCCGGCGGACGGCGCAGCACGAGCGACAGCTGCCGGTACGCGGCCGCCTGCTTCGACAGGTCATCGTACACGCAGAGCGTCGCCTTGCCCTCGTTGTACATGAAGTACTCGGCCATCGCGCAGCCCGAGTAGGGCGCGATGTACTGCATCGGTGCCGGATCGGACGCCGACGCGATCACGACGATCGTGTACTCCATGGCGCCGGATGCCTTGAGCCGCTCGACAACGGAGGCGACGGTCGACGCCTTCTGACCGATCGCGACGTACACGCAGATGACCCCCTGCCCCTTCTGATTGATGATCGTGTCGATCGCGACGGCGGTCTTGCCGATGCCGCGGTCGCCGATGATCAGCTCGCGCTGGCCGCGGCCGATCGGGATCATCGAGTCGATCGCCTTGAGGCCGGTCTGCAGCGGTTCTTTTACCGGCTGCCGCACGATGATGCCGGGCGCCTGCGATTCGACCTTCCGCATCGTCGTCGTGCGGATCTCGCCGAGTCCGTCGACCGGGAGTCCAAGCGGGTCGACCACGCGGCCGATGAGCGCTTCGCCGACCGGCACCTCGAGCACACGAGACGTGCGACGGACCTCGTCGCCTTCTTTCAGTTGCAGATAGTCGCCGAGGACGACGGCGCCGATGTTGTCCTCTTCGAGGTTGAGCGCCAGCGCGGTGACCTGATTGCCGGTCTCGGATGACGTGATCTGAAGCATCTCGCCGGCCATCGCCTTCTGGAGGCCGTAGATGCGCGCGATGCCGTCTTTGACCTCGAGAACGGTTCCGACCTCTTCGACATTGAGCTCGTGGAGGTCGGCCGCTTCGATCTCACGAAGGAGGATGTCCTTGATCTCGCCAGGGCGCAGTGTGGTGTCGGTAGCCATACGATGTAGGTGGGATTCGGGACGGCGTGTAAGGGGTCTCGAGGCTTGTGAAAAATATCACAAGGAGGGGGTCCCCTGCAAGATCGAACTCTGACCGCAGACCTCTGGATGCCCGCAACTGGCGAGCCGCTCGGGCCTGCAAGTACGCGAGCGACATTACGCTACGCATCACAATGAATAGATGCTGGCGATTCGCCTCGAGCCCTCCATCTTCGCTCCCATGGCAGGCAGCATTCGAGACCTCAAGGTCTGGCAAGAGGCGGTCGCCCTCGCCGCCGAAACGGTTCGGTCCGCTCGGCACGCGAAACGGGAAACCAAGGTCGTCACTGACGAGCTCATGGTTCGCGCGCTCGCCACTGCCGGCGCCATCGCCGACGGCTACGGACGCTACACTGCGCCAGAACAGCGACAGCTTTACCGCAGTGCCCGCCGCGATCTGCTCCGTCTCGAGACAGACGTTGCCATCGCCAAACAGGCGGGACTCATTTCAGCACAAACACATACGAGCTTGCACAACCGCATCCAGAACGTGTCGCGTCTGCTGTCGGGTTACCTCGTCTATCTGGAACGGCAACTCACGTCCGAAGTGGCGGGTGCGAACGGCGCCAGCGCGCACCGTTGACCCAGTGCGACTAACCCCTACTCCGACCATGCCCTTTTACGAATCGGTCGATGAGGTCGACCGTCCGCAAGCGAGCAAGTGACGCCGGTCTCGTGCCGACGATGCGTGACGCCGTGCTCGCAAGGTGCGACGACGACGCATAACCAAGAACGGTCGCGACATCCCGCAAATCGTACCCTGGATTCTTCGCCAATTCGGCCGCGGCAATGATGCGAACGAGGTCGATGATCCGCTTCAAGTTCGGAGCGCCGCCCGCCGCAAACGATCGGCTCAGGTGCTCGCGCGTCACGTCGAGATGCTCGGCCAACGTCGAAGTACGAACCGGGCGCCCGGCATGGGATACAACGAATCGCCAAGCTTGTCGTTGCAGCGGGGTGGCCAGCGAGAGGGCGCGCGGCGGCTCGCGCAACGCGCGCACGAAGCGCGCGGTAAAACCAAGGTGCGTCACGATTTCTCGAGCGGCACCGTCGTCGACGCCTTCGACCAGCACGTCCGCGAACTCGTAGCTGGCGCACTGCGCGAGAGCCGGTCCCTCGGCTGCCCGAAGCGCGGCAAGGCCAAAAAACGGAACGCTCGGATACTCGCGCGCGAGCGAGGCGGCGCGCCAGGTGTCTTCGTGCGCGCTCCCGACGTCGACGACGGCTGCGTCGACCAGTGTCGACTTGAAGACCGCGTCGAAGTCGGCTGGCGTTCGCGCCAGGAGAACACGGGTGCGGCGTCGCGGAAAGGCAGCCTTGACCAGGGCACGAGCGCGCTCGCGGTGGACAAACAGCGCGATCGACTGGATGCCCCCGTGCAGCGATGGCGACGACAGGCCTCCATCGTTCACCGACTCCGGCACGCTCTCCGACATGATGATCATCTGGTCGCCGAGGAAGCGGTCACCATCTCCTGCGCGCGCCGCAGTACTTCGCGTGCATTCGCGTATGAGATGAGGGACTCGGCTTCGTCGAAAGCGATCCAGCGGCACGCGGTGATGCCCTCGTTTCGCTGCGGAGAAGTCGTTGCTTCCAGCGATTCCATCAAAAAGAACTGACAGCTCTTGTGGATCAACTGACCGCGAAACCGGAAATACCAGTCGATCGTGTCGATATTCCCGCGGATGGCGAGGTCGCCCAACCCCGTCTCCTCCGTCACTTCACGGCGCGCGGCCTGGTCGGGCTGCTCGCCCTGCTCGATGTGACCTTTCGGAAAGCCCCAGTTCTGGTAGCTGTCACGGATGAGCAGAAACAATGGCTGCCCCGCGTCGACGCGAAACACGACGCCACCGGCGGAATGCTCTTCGCGCGCGCGGATCCGGTTCATCGAAACGCTTGACCGGCCGGCTCTGGCTCGAGGTCGGCCTTGCCCTCGATGAATTGCCGGACGATCGGATCGGTCGTCTGGCGAATCTCGTCGACCGTGCCGGCCTGTCGCACGCGACCTTCGTATAGCATCGCGATCCGGGTCCCCACGGTGTAGGCGCTTCGCATGTCGTGAGTGATCACGATGCCGGTCACTCCAAGCGTGTCGCGCATGCGCACCATGAGCTGGTCGATCACCGCGCTGGTGACGGGATCCAGCCCTGTGGTGGGCTCGTCGTAGAGGATGTACTTGGGGCGGAGGGCGATGGCGCGCGCGATACCAACGCGCTTGCGCATGCCGCCCGACAGCTCCGCCGGAAATCTGTCGGCGACGTTCGGCAGATCCACGAGCTCCAGCGCCTCGTGAACGCGACGCTGGATTTCGGTCTCGGACAGTTCCTGCTGTTTGCGGAGACCCATCGCGACATTGTCGCCAATGGTGAACGAGTCGAAGAGCGCCGCGAACTGGAACACGTATCCAATGCGTGCGCGCAGCTTGTACAGCTCGCGGCGACTGAGCTTCGGCACCTCCAGATCGTCCACGACCACTGTTCCGGAATCGGGCTCGAGCAGACCGACGATATGCTTGATCGCGACGGACTTGCCACTGCCGGAGTAGCCGATGATGACCACCGTCTCACCCTCGAGCACGTCGAGGGTGAATCCCTGCAGGACGTGCTTGGGGCCGAATGACTTGTAAACGTCGACGAGTCGGATCAACTGGAGGGCTCGAGGGCTGGAGGGCTCGAAGGCTCGAGGGTTGGATGACTGCGGCCATCAGAAAAGTGATCCGGCGCAGTCCGGGTGCGCTAGGGTTGAATCGTCTGAAACCACGAAAAAAAGGCCGGCGGAAATCCGCCGGCCTTTGTTAAGACTGCTTGAATCGTTCTTACGCGGCGAAGCTGCCGAGCGCGCGGCCAACGTCGCCTTCGCGGAGGCGCTTGAGCGCGCGGTCGCGGAGCTGGCGTACGCGCTCGCGCGTGACGCCGAGCATCGACCCGATCTCCTCGAGCGTGTGCTCGCGACCGCCCTCGAGGCCAAAGTAGAGGCGAAGCACCTTGGCGTCGCGCGGCGGCAGCGTGCCGAGCGCCTGCTCGATCTCGTCGGTGAGGAAGCGGTTCATGGCTTCCTCCTCGGTATCCGGCATCTCGTCGGCGACGAAGCGCTCGATGAGCGAGCGATCGCCTTCGGGATCCATCGGGGCGTCGAGCCGCACGTCGCTTGTGTTCAGCGCGGCGAGCGACTGCACGACGTCGACGGAGAGTCCGGTGAGCTGAGACAGCTCTTCGGGGCTGGGCTCCCGATTGAGCTTCTGGCGCAGGATCTCCGAGGCCTTGATGATTCTCGAAAGGTCGGCGGTGCGGTTGAGGGGCACGCGGACCGTGCGCCCCTGGCGCGCGAGCGCGGACAGGATCGCCTGCCGGATCCACCAGACGGCGTACGAGATGAACTTGACGCCCTGGTCGGGATCGAACTTGCGGGCAGCCGTGAGCAGGCCGACGTTGCCCTCACCGATCAGATCGATGAGAGGCAGTCCGCGGTTCTGGTACTTTTTGGCGACGGAGATGACGAAGCGGAGGTTGCGCTTCACCAGCTCCTGGAGAGCGTCCTGGTCGCCCGCGCGGATCTTCTTGGCGAGATCGATTTCCTCCGTGCCCTTGAGCAGGGGATACGTCGATACCTCATAGAGGTACTGATCGAGAATGTCTCGCTCAGGCTCGTTTGGAGCGATCCCAGCGGGGGCCGCGCGGCGGCGACGACGCTTGAGTTCGGTCATGTTGCGGTTAGTCCTGCGCGGTCGGGCGCATTGGAGTCGGCATCTATGGAGCGGCGGTCGACGATTGGAACCGCACGGCTACAGTCTGGGCTGCACGTGCGCGGTATCGATGTACTGGCACCCCGCAGGCCCTTTACGAGACTTGTGAAAGAAGTCACGAAAGGCGCTGCAAAATACCGGCCTTTGAGATTTACGCCAGTCCCAATTCGTTGACTCTCGCTATACCCTCGGCTATACTTCGTGGTTCCTGTCCGGCGCCTGGCGAAGTTGCTGTCCGAGTTTCGGATACGCGATCGAGACGCAGCGAAGGATGAGGGGGCGTAGCTCAGTTGGGAGAGCGCTTGAATGGCATTCAAGA
>DATISA010000246.1:0-13419 GCA_035469245.1 Gemmatimonadaceae bacterium | reverse complement strand
CCGAACAGGATTCTCGAATCGGACTTCGCGAACTGGGTTCAGGAGCGGGCGCTCTACATGCCGCGCACCTTCGACCGCCAGTACCGCTCGCTGTTCTCGATGAACGACAAGGGCGAGCCGCCCAACGACGCGGCCGTGCTCGTGGCGCCGGTGGGGAAGGGAACGTACGTCTATACCACGCTCTCGTTCTTCCGCCAGCTTCCCGCCGGCAATCCGGGCGCGGCGCGGCTGTTCATCAATCTGCTCGCCGCGCGCCAAACGGCGGCGAGTCGTCCGGCCGCGGGTTCGTCGGCGATCCGGCCATGAACGACGGATCTCGCTTCCGCATAACGCTGATCCGCGTGATGTCCGTGCAGGTGATCACGCTCGTGCTCCTCTGGCTCCTCCAGCACACCTACACGCCATAACGTGCACTGGCTCAACTGGGTCATCGTCATCGGATGGCTGGCGTATGTCGTGACGCACGGCATCCGTCGATCGAAGGGAACGTCGAGCACCGAAGGATACTTTCTCGCCAACCGCAGCCTCCCATGGTGGGCGGTGGGATTGTCGGTGATGGCGACGCAGCTCTCGGCCGTGACGATGATCGGCACGACCGGCCAGGGCGCGACGGACGGCATGGGCTTCGTGCAGTTCTACTTCGGACTGCCTCTGGCGATGGTGATCCTGGGTGTGACGCTCGTTCCATTCCTGCACGGCGCCAAGGTCTACACGGCGTACGAGTATCTCGAGCGGCGGTTCGACGCCAAGACGCGGTCACTCACGGCGTTTCTCTTTCTCGTCTCGCGCGCGATGTCGTGCGGAACGATCATCGCCGCGCCAGCCGTCGTGTTCTCGACCATCTTTGGATGGCCGGTGGCGTGGTCCGTAGCGCTGATCGGGATTCCGGCGATCACGTACACGATCATCGGCGGCGTGCAGGCGGTGGCATGGGTCGACGTGAAGCAGATGTTCCTCATCGTCGGCGCGCTCCTCGCCGTCGTGATCACGCTGCTCGTGAAGATTCCCGTCTCGCCGAGCGACGCGCTGCACGTCGCGGGCAACGCGGGCCGATTGCGCGTATTCGATTTTTCGTTCAGCCTCACGAACACGTACACGTTCTGGTCGGGATTGATCGGCGGCACGTTCCTCATGCTGTCGTACTTCGGCACCGACCAGAGCCAGGTGCAGCGCTATCTCGCCGCCAAGTCGGTGGGCGAAGCGCGAAGCTCGCTCCTCATCAGCGCGTACTGGAAGATCCCGCTCCAGGCGCTCGTCCTGCTCGTGGGCGTGCTCGTGTTCGTGTTCTACCAGTACCATCCCGGGCCGGTGCTGTTCAACCCGGCGCACGAGCGCGCGGTTGAGCGCGTCGCGCCGGCGGAGTACGCGCGCATCAAGCTGCGCTACGATTCGTCGACCGTGCCGTTCGAGCGCGCGGCGCTGCGCGGCGAGGCGCTGGCGCTGGCCGGCCGCATCACCCACCAACCGACGAAGGACGTGAACTACATCATTCCGCGCTTCGTGCTCGACAATCTGCCCATCGGCCTGGCCGGGTTGTTCATCGCCGCCGTCATTGCCGCGGCGATGAACGCCATCTCGGGCGAGCTGATGTCGCTGTCCACCGCGACGGTCATCGACTTCTACAAGCGGTGGATACGCAGCGACGCGCCGGATGAGCATTTCGTCGTCGTGTCGCGCGCGTCGACCGCGTTCTGGGGCCTGTTCGCCTGTGTGGTCGCGACGTTCGCCGTCAACCTCGGCTCGCTCATCGAGGTCGTGAATCGCTTCGGATCGTTCTTCTATGGCTCGATCCTCGGCGTGTTTCTCCTGGCGATGATTCCGCGGGCGCGCGCGCTCGGCGCGTTCCTCGGGCTCGTCGCCGGCATGGCGACGGTGGCGGCGGTGAACTTCGGCGAGCCGTCGGTGTCGTTCCTCTGGCACAACGTGATCGGGGCGGTGATGGTCGTGCTGGTGGGACTGCCGCTCAGCCTGTTGCGCAAGTGACGGCCCGGCCGCGCGTCGTCATCGGTTGTCGCCGGTTCTAGCGGGAGTCCGCGCCAATGGTTTAGTTGAACAGAATTCTCATGAGGTAGCCCGCTCGATGACGCATCCAGCATCGGAGACGGCCCTGGCCCCCCACCCGCAGCCTTTGGCCGGCGTACGTCTCGATGCGCTGTTCGAGGCGGTGCCGCTGGCCATTGCCACCTTTGATGGCGAGCTGCGTCTCGTCAACGCCAACACACGCTATCGTGAGCTCACGGGCCTCGATGCCGTGGCGCTGGCGCGGGTGTCGATCTACGACGCGTTTCCCAACGCGCTGGCCGATCTCACCGAGCAGATCGACGCCGCGCTGCGAGGCGCGCGCACCGCGACGGCGCGCATTCCCTTTCAGCACCGTGACGGCCGGCGCCTCATCGAGACGACGTTCGCCGCGCTCCCCGCCAGTCCGGGATCGCGCGGAATCCTCTTTGCCGGAAACGAGGTCAGCGAACGCGAGGAGCTGCGTCTCACGCTCGGACGCAGCGTGGCGCAGCTCGAGTCGATCTTCGACGTCATTCCGGATTCGGTGCGCGTATTCGACGTGGAAGGGCGTATCGTGCGGTCGAACACGCAAGCCGTGCAGGATCACGCGTCGGGCGAGCCGCCCACCTTGCGCGAGCTCTGGCAGCTCGATCGTCCACGGACCGTCGATGGGACGAGCCTCTTCATGCACGAGCATCCCACGGCCCGCGCCCTGCGCGGCGAGCGAGTGCGCGGCGAGACGCTCGTCGTGCGGCGCGGCGCCGAGGGCGCGCCCGTCGTGGTCGAGGTGAGCTCGAATCCGCTCTACGACGAGACCGGGCGAATTCGCGGTGCCGTCACCGTCGACCGCGACGTCACGGTCAAGACGCAACTCGCCAAGGCGCTCGAGGAAGAGGCGCGGCGAACGGCCGAGCTCTACGAGCTGGTCTCGACCGAAGCCGAGCGTCTCGAGCGGATGGTGCAGGAGCGCACGGCGGAAGTGCTCGCCCTCCAGGAGGCGCGCGCGCGCGAACGCCGGTTGGCCGCTATCGGGCAGCTGGCCGCGGGCGTCATGCACGACGTGAACAACGCGCTCAACCCGATCATGGCGGCGGCGTATCTGCTCGACGTCAACGCCGACAACCCGGCCGCGGTCCGCGACTACGCGACGCGGATCGCGAAGGCCGCCGAGACCGGCGCCGCGACGGCCGCGCGCGTGGGACGGTTCATTCGGCAGGAGCCGCTGCAAGGTGAGCGCGAGGAAGAAGTCGATCTCTCGGTGGTGTGCGACGAGGTCGTAGCGCTCACGCGGCCGATCTGGGCGGAGCGCGCGCGCGGCGGCACGGTGCACCTCGAACGCGATCTCGCCGATGGCGCCGTGGTGAGCGGCATCGCGGGCGAGTTGCGGGAAGCGATGCTCAATCTCGTGCAGAACGCGCTCGATGCGATGGAAGGCGGCGGCACGCTCGCCCTCCGAACGTACGTCGGCGAACAGGACGTCCGCCTCGAGGTGCGCGACTCCGGCATCGGCATGACGGCCGAGGTCCGAGAGCGCGCGTTCGAGCCGTTCTTCACGACCAAGGGCCGCGCGGGCACCGGACTGGGGCTCGCCGAGGTATACGGCATCGTGAAACGACATCGCGGCCGGGCCGAAATCGAGTCGATGCCCGGTGCGGGGTCGATCGTTCGGCTGATCTTTCCGCGACTTGTATCGGATCGCTCCACCAACGCGGCCGACGATCGCCCGCAGAGCGCCGCGCGGCGCGTGCTGCTCGTGGAAGATCAGACCGACAGTCGCGACTTCATGCGCGCTGTGCTCGAGTCCGATGGCCATCGAGTCGACGCGGTCGGCGGCGTCGAAGAAGCGCTGCAGTTGCTCGATGGTGCGTCTTCAGCGTATGATGTGTTGGTCACGGATATCGGGCTGTCCGATCGAAGTGGCTGGGAGTTGGTGACGACTGTTCGTGATCGATGGCCATCGATTCGCGTGGGCGTCGTCACGGGATGGGAACCAGGCGCCGGCGCGGGTGCCACCGGAGACTTCGTGCTCCGCAAACCAGTACGAACCTCGGAATTACTCGCTCATGTCGCGGCACTGGACTGATCGAGAAGCGCCGGCGAAGGCGCGCTCGGTCGCGCACACCACTACAAACACGATGACCGATTCTGTCTCGAGCATTCGCGTGCTCATCGCGGAGGATGATGCCAACGCGCGCGCGTTGCTCGTCGAGCTTCTCACGACGCTTGGCCACACCGTCGTCGCCGAAGTATCGACTGGCCGCGAGGCCTTCGAGCGCGCCAAGGCGGTTTCACCCGATGTCGTGCTCCTCGACGTGCACATGCCCGACGGATCGGGCATCGAAGCCGCAGAGCGAATCACGGAGGCGCTGGCCGGCGTGGGTGTCGTGCTGTTCAGCGGCGATCAGACGATCACGTTGAGCGATCGCGAGGTCGCGGCAACGTCGGCGATCGCGTTCCTCCCGAAACCGTCGCCGCCGCGCATGCTCGACTCGACACTTCGTCTCGCGGCGACCCGCGCTCGCGAGCTCACCGCCGCGCGCAAGGACGCCGCATCGGCGCGCCAGGCGCTCGAGAACCGGAAAACGATCGAGCGCGCCAAGGGCGTCCTGATGCGGCGCACGGGATCGTCCGAGGAGGAGGCATACAGCATCCTGCGGCGGACGAGTCAGGATCGCTCGCTGCCGATGGTGGAGATCGCGAAAGCGGTACTGGAAGGGGAGCCAGGGCTGAGCGAGCCGAAGGGGGCGGAGAAGAGCGAAAAGCGCTGACGGCGCTCGGGCTGGCTTCGACGTGCGTGGCTGCCGTCGGGGCGCTACCCGAAGTCCGACGGCAGACTTCCGACATCCGACATCAGACAACGGCGTCGGGCGGTACAGCTCGTCGCTCCTAAAAAGGGTCAGAGTCGAATTAGCGCCACGCTAATTCGACTCTGACCCTTTTTGTCCGTTTTATCGAGGTGTGAGCAAACCGGAGGGCATAGATCGTGAGGGGCGAGCGCGGGAGATCCGAGAGACGGGCCGAGGTGGCTGATTCGCACCGGGAACGACAAACGGCGGCAGGTCGTTCGCAGTCCGCGGCGCAAAGGCGCCACCTCGGCCCGTGTCTCACCTCTCCCGTACTCGCACCTCAGTCCTATGCCCTTGGGGTCCGTCGTTGACTGACATTCTGATGTCTCAAGTCTGCCGTCAGTCGTCGGGCCCGTCTTGATCCCTCTTCGCCACCCGGAAGCAAAACGGGGTCAGACACCACTTGGTGTCTGACCCCGATTCTCTCCGCCGTTCTGTATTCGCCCCCTATCGAGTCCTCACCAGCGTAAACTGCACGAGCGCACTCACCGGCAGCCCGTTCGACGTCCAGTCGATCGATGCCGACGTTCCCGGCGGCACGCTGAACCTGATGTATGCCTCGCCGCCAGCCACGATCGACACACTGGCCGGCGCGGCGTCCGCGAGCGGGATGATGGCCAACGGGTATCTGCCCAGCGGCGTGCCGCTGCTCGATCGCAGGTTCGGCCAGATGTCGCGCATGTTCCAGGACTGTTCGAGGTACCGCGCGTCGGTCACGCCTGGCACGTCGTCGCTGAACACCGCGGTCGCCCAATCGCGAATCTGCGTCATGATGTTCGCGCCGAACACGTTCGTCAGGTTGTCCAGGCCGGTCACCTTCGAGTTCACCAGCAGCTGCCAGGTGTCGGCGTCCGACGAACCGCGGTGATCTGCCAGATAGCGCAGCAGATACCAGATTGCGCCGCGCGAGTTCAGATCGTCGTTGTTGGCATACGCCGACGTTTGCGGTGGCTTGCCAATGAACTCCTCGAACCGGCCGAAGTTGCTGCCCTGGTAGTTGTTGAAGGCGTCGGCGTTGAGGCGCAGCGTGGCGACGCCGATGTTCTGTCTTGGCGCGAGGCCGGCAACGCGGAAGTACAGCAGCTCCTCGGCGATGTGGCTCAGGCCCTCGTTGAGCCAGGTGACCTCGAAGTCGTTCGCGATGTTGATGTACAGCCGCCGCGCGGCGTTGATGAGATGCTGGTACTCGTGCGCCAGGGTGCCGGGCGTGAGGTTGAGGACGTCGGTCTTGCTGCGCTTGTCGCTGAACACGCCGTTGGGATCGGGCACCAGCACGTAGAACATCTCGCCGACGTTGCTCGTCGCGCACCCTTGCAGGCCGAGGGCGCTGTTGTCCTGCGTCGGGAAGAGATCGCGCTCGAAGAACAGTCCGCCCACCACGCCCGTGGCGCCGCGATCCGTGAGCTTGTTCACTTCTTTCGTGAACAGGATGACGACCTTGCCGTTCTTGTCGATGTCGGTGGGCTGTCCAAAGTTCTGAAGGTCGACGGGACTCACCAGGGTGTCGAACGTCGTGCCGAACGCCGCATACTCCGTGTCGGTGAAGCCGCCCGTCGGATTCGCCGTGTCCGCGAGGATGTACGCCGTGTTCGAGATCGCCGCCACGCGCGCGCCGACGTTGATCGGATTGGTGCACGAGCTGTTCGCGTTGGCGTTGAGCGTGATGATCTGATTGAGCTGCAGAGCGCCCTGCGGGATGGCATTGAAGTTCGGCTTCAGCCCCTGCCGGAGCCGTGCCTGCGCCGACGGAATGAGGGGCGTGAGCTGTTCGCGTGCGATCCGGCGAAGCTTCGCGTCGAATGCGTCCTGTGCCGGATTCACGGCGAGCCGCTGCGGTAGCGCCGCGGCGCCGCCCGCGAGCACGTTGAACGCCGGCGCCACGTCGGCAACGGTCAGCGCGACCGCGTTCTGCGACTGCACCTGGACCGTCGTGCTCGCGGTGTTGTCCGGGTTGGCGTAGAACGGAATGAGGGCGTAGTCGCCCCCCGTCGCGCCGCCGCCCAGGCAAATGCCCGTGCCGGCGATGCCTGCCACGACACTGCCGGCGGCCGGCGTTTGTGGGCTCGACGACGCGCAGGCGAGCGTCGTATTCGGCGTACCGACAGTGAGGACGAACGTGGCGACGAGCGTCGTCCCATTCACCGTCGCGTTGATCTGCACCGTGCCGACACTCGAACCGAGCGTGACGTTCGTCTTGGCCACACCGGTGGCGTCGGTCGTCGTGGTGCCGGGCGACACCGATGCCGCGCCGCTCGAGACGGTGAAGGTCACCGTGGCGCCGGCGACCGGTGTGCCGCTGCTCGACATGACCTTCACGGTAAGCGGCGTCGAGAGCGTCTGGCCCACAAATCCCACCTGCCCGTTCCCCGACACGATCGCGATCTTGCTGGCAGCGGCGTTGCCTTTGGGTTCCGACGTGCCTCCCCCGCACGCCGTGGCAACGAGCGCGACGAGTGTCGTGAGAAGAGTCAGGGACCAGCGGCTGCGGCGACCGAACATACCAACCTCCAAAGGGGCAATCGTTGCCGAGCAATGCACCACTAAGCCGCCGGAGCGGCCTCGGGTTCATGCTTCGGACGAGTGTAGTCTTCCATACCCAGCCCTAACAGAATCGTGCCAGCGACCAGCCCGGCTGACAGGAGAAAGGGCAGCTCCTGAAACCGGTCGAATGCGAACCCCGCGATGATCGGGAACAGCACCCGCGCGACTCCGCCAAACGTCTGCTGCACGCCCATGTACAGCCCGCGCTCGCTGTTTGGTATGACGCGCGAGAGTAGCGCGGTGACACACGGAAACGTGAATGCCGTGCCGAGTGGAAGCAGTGCGACGGCCAGGGCCAACGGCAGGTAGGGCAGCGCCGCCACCGCGGAGACCGGCAGCGTGCCACCCAGCTTTGCGGCGAACGCCGCAGGATCTTCCATCCGGTGAATGAACGGGATCGCGGCCAGGCCGATGGCCAGGAGCGTCTGCCCGATCCGCGATAGCCGCGCCTCGCCGAACTTGTCGACCGCCCACCCCAAAACCACCGCCCGCGTCAGCACCGCGATGACCCCGATGTACGTGTAGAAGTAGCCGATTGTGTTCGACGTCACACCAAACCGCGCGGCCAGGAAGAGCGCGAGAATCGCGTTCATCCCCTGGAACGCGCCGATCCCGATCGCATAGATCCAGATCAGCCGCGGCGCTGGCTCGCTCGAATGGGTGACCACCCGCGCCACCGCTTCCATCGAGCGCCCTGGTCTATGGACACTCGAACGCGCCTCTACCATGTCGCGGGACTCGACGAGGTACCGGAGTGCGAACACGCTGTTCACGACACAAAGCGCCGCGGCGGCCAACCCTGGGGCATGATGGCCGAACACCAGCATCTTGGAGCCGAGCACCGGACCGAGCGCCACGCCGGCATTCGTCGCCGCCGAAAGCCAGCCCAACCCCTTGGCCCGCTGGCTCGGCTCGACTGCATCGGCGACGTACGCCTGGATCACGCTCACCGTGCCGCCGCCCGAACCCTGGACCAGCCGGGACAGGAACAGTAGCCAGAGCGAATCGGAGTACGCGAAAATCGCGTATGCAATCGCCGACGCCATCATCCCCACGACCAACGCTGGCCGGCGGCCGTAGCGGTCGGAGAAGCGTCCCCACATCGGCGCCGACAACAGCTGCGCAATCGAGAACGACGACACCAGAATACCCACTACGAGCCCGTTGGCGCCGAACGATTTGGCGTAGAACGGCAGCAGCGGAATGATCATCAGCGTTCCCACCATGTCGATGAACGCGGTGATCATCAGGACAACGAGCTTGCGGACGTCGGACATCTGGAGGGCTAGAGGGCTAGAGGGGTTCGAGGAGCTCGAGGGCTCGAAGGTTCGAGCGCTCGAAGGTTCGAGGGCTCGAAGGTTCGAGGGCCCGAAGGCTCGAGAATCTGGCGGTTCGCGTGTTCGAGTTCGACGTGCGAAAGATCGGCAGGGCCAAAAGCTTGGACGGGGAATGCCGAACGGGTAGTAGGGCGTCTCTGTCCCTTCGAGCCCTCCAGCCCTCCAGCCCTCCAGCCCTCGAGTTAACTAGCTTCGAGCCCCCCAACAACCATCCCCATCAATTCCATACGCGCTTTACTCGGCAACCCGGCCGAGCGCTGCTGGTGCCACTGCCCGGCCGACCACGCCAGCGAGTGCGATGATGGTGAGCGCGTAGGGGATCATCTCGACGAACTGCGACGGAATGACCTGCGACCCCTGCAACTGGATCTGCAGCGTCTCGGCGGCCGCGAAAAACAGGCACGCCAGCGCGGCACGGAACGGATCCCATCGGCCGAAGATCGTCGCCGCGAGCGCGATGAAGCCGCGTCCCGCGGTCATGTCGGCGCTGAACTGATGCTGATCGAGCGCGAGGTAGGCGCCGCCCAAACCGGCGAGCACGCCAGAAAGCGCGGCTGCGATGTAACGCACGCGGTGCACCGGAACACCGACCGAGAGCGCAGCGGTCGGATGCTCACCCGCGGCGCGCACGCGCAGGCCGAACGCCGTGCGGTAGAGCAGCCAGGCGATCACCACCACGGCGAGAATGCCGAGCCAGATCAGCGGGTTGCCGACGAGTGTCACGAGCCCTGTACCTGATTGCTCGACACCAAGACCGGGTACGCGCGGTGAGTTCGCCGAACTATGGAAGGCGAGCTTGAGAAAGAACCGCGTCGCGCCAGTCACGAAGAGATTGATCGCCACGCCGAGCACTACCTGGTCGGCGCGGAACCGGATCGCGGTCACCGCATACAGGAGCGCCAGCGCCCCGCCGCCGGCCGCCGCGCCAACGAGTCCGACCCACGCGCTGCCGCTGTAGTAGCTCGCCACCGCGCCGCAGAACGCGCCGCCGAGCATGTACCCCTCGAGCCCAAGGCCGATGAGGCCCGATCGCTCGGAGATGACACCGCCGCTCGCCGCAAACAGGTACGGAACGGCGATGCGCAGGGTTTGCGCGAGAAAGACGAGGAGGATCATGCCGGCGCCCTCCCCGTCCGTCGGAGCACGCGCCGCACTTCGGGCACCGAGGCCGCCACGGCGATGATCACTACCGCCTGCAGGACGTCGAAGATCTGCTTGGGCACGACGGCATTCACGGCGAGTCCGCCCTGCGACAACGTCGCGAACACGAGTGCGGCGAGCATCACGCCGAACGGGTGATTGCGCCCGACGATCGCCACGGCGATCCCGATGAAGCCCGCGCCGGCGCCGAAAGAATCCTCATAGTAATGCTTGTAACCGAGGACGAAGTTGAGACCACCGAGGCCGGCCAGCGCACCGGAGAGCGCCATCGCGCGCCACCACACGCCGCCCACGTCCACGCCGCCGTACTCCGCCGCGCCGGGCTGCAGCCCGACCGCGCGCAGCTCGAAGCCGCGCTTCGTGCGGAACAGGTACCACCATGTCACGAGCGCCGCCGCGACGGCGAGCAGCAACACCACGCTGGCGGCCGATCCCCGGAACGCGCTCGACATGTCGGACAGCCTTGGCAGCGCGCCGGCGTGAATCGGCTGCGTGTGCAACGTGCCCTCGACCTTTAGATACCTCACCACCAGGTAATTCAGCAGCGCGAGGACGATGAAGTTGAGCATGATCGTCGTGATCACCTCGTGCGCGCCGAGCTTCGCCTTGAGCACACCCGGAATCCCGCCGACCACCGCGCCACCGGCGGCCGCGGCCACGAGATACACCGGAAGAGTGAGCAGCGACGGCAGCCCGGGCGGCAGCGTCAGGCCGACGAGCGCGGCGACGAATCCGCCGGCGGCGAGCTGGCTCTCCGCGCCGATGTTGAACAGGCCAGCGCGCAGGCCGATCGCCACCGCGAGGCCGGTGAAGGTCAGCGTCGTCGTCTTGTACAGCACCTGGCCGAGTCCGTACGCGTTGCCCCACGTGCCCTCGAAGAGCAGCCGGTAAACCGAGCCGGGATTCTGGCCGAACGAGAGGATCAACGCGTCGCCCACCACGGCTGCGATGAGCAGAGCCACGATCACGGGGAGGATTGCCTCCTCGAGCTGCGCCTTCACGCGGCGCTCGCCCCGGCCCGGCCGGCCGCTCCGGTCATGTACGGTCCGAGCACGTCCTCGCTCGCGTCGGCGCGCGGCAGCATCGTCACGAGGCGCCCGCCGTACATCACCGCGATGCGATTCGACAGCGAGAGGATCTCGGCGAGATCCGCCGACACGAGGAGAATCGCTTTGCCGGCGTCGCGCACTTCGCGCAGCCGCGCGTGGATGAACTCGATCGCGCCAACGTCGACGCCGCGCGTCGGCTGCGCGGCGAGCAGCACCTGAAAGTTGCGGCCCATCTCGCGCGCAATCACGACCTTCTGTTGGTTGCCGCCAGACAGTGATCGCGCGGGCAGGGAGGGGTCGTCCGGCCGGATGTCGAATCGCTCGATCTGCTGCCGCGCGTTGGCGAGGATCTCGTCGTGGTTCAGCCGGACGCCGCGCGCGAAGCGGTGCTGCTGCCCGAGGATCAGGTTTTCGGCGACGGTGTAGTCGAGCACGAGTCCGCGCGCATGACGATCCTCGGGAATGTGCGAAAGGCCGATGTCGCCACGCTCCCGTACCGTCCGGCGCGTCACGTCGTGTCGTGCCACGTGAATCGTTCCGGAGCGAACCGGCCGCAGGCCGGCAATCGCGTCGAGAAGCTCCGTCTGTCCGTTGCCTTCGACGCCGGCGATGCCGAGGATCTCGCCCGGCGCCACCGAGAAGGTCACCTCGTTCACCGCTGTGAGATGCCGAACGTCTTCCACCACGAGATCGCGGACCTCGAGCAGCGGCGCCGAGTCCACGAATGCCGCGCCGGCGGGCGATTGGCGCTCGAGCTCCTCCGCGGCGAACTGCGACGCGAGCTGCACGTCGCGGCCGACCATCGCACGCGCAATCGCCGACGGCGTCGTGTCGGCGGTGCGCAGCCGCTCGACCGTGCTGCCGTGCCGCATCACGGTGACGGTGTCGGAGATCTCCATCACCTCGCCGAGCTTGTGCGTGATGAGGACGATGGTGTCACCGCGCTCCCGAATGCCGCGCAACACCTGCCACAGCTCGCGAATCTCCGGCGGCGAGAGAACGGCCGTGGGCTCGTCGAGGACGAGGATCTTCGCGCCGCGGTAGAGCGTCTTGAGAATCTCCACGCGCTGCGCCTCGCCCACCGAGAGGTCGGCCACCTTCTGCTCCGGCCGCACGGCGAGTCCGGTCGCGCGACTCAGCTCGGCGGTCTCGCGCACAGCGCGCGCGACGTCCAACCGTCCACCATGCGTGAGCTCGCGCCCGAGCATCATGTTCTCGGCGACGGTCAGCGTTGGCACGAGCATGAAGTGCTGATGCACCATGCCGACCCCCGCCGAGATGGCGTCGGGCGTCGACCAGCCCGTGACATCGCGGCCGTTCACTTCCATGCGGCCGGAGTCGGGTGTGTACATCCCGCTCAGCACGCGCATGAGCGTCGACTTGCCGGCGCCGTTCTCGCCGACCAGCGCATGAATCTCGCCTCTCGTGACCTCGATCGACGCGCCGCGGTTGGCGTGTACCGGTCCGAATGACTTGTGAATGTCGGTGAGGCGAATGGCGACGGGCGACGAGTCCGCCATGCTCATCTCGTGGAGGGCACTTTGATTTTGCCAGCGATGATGTCGGTCTTGATCTGCTCGAGCCGCGCGCGAACGCTGTCGGGAATCAACGCGCGATTGTGCTCGTCGTACACGTAGCCGACGCCGTTCTCGGCCAGACCGTACGTGTAGATGCCGCCTGTGAACGCGTGGTCGCGCGCGCGCCTGATCATGTCGTACACCGCGACGTCGATGCCTTTGACCATCGACGTGAGCACGTGGCCCGGCGCTTCATCGTACTGATCGGCGTCCACGCCGATCGCCAGCTTGCCCGCCTGTCGCGCGGCCTCGAACACGCCGAGTCCCGTCGCCCCCGACGCGTGATAGATGACGTTCGCTCCCTGCTGGTATTGGCTGAGCGCGAGCTCCTTGCCCTTACCCGGATTGCGAAACGCCGCCGGCGTCACGCCCGCGTACTGCACGATCACCGTGCAGTCGGGGCAGACATACTTGACGCCCGCGCGATAGCCGGCCTCGAACTTCCAGATGAGCGGCACGTCCATGCCGCCCACGAACCCAACCTTCTTCGAACCGCCGACCATCGCGGCCAGCGCGCCCACGAGGAACGAACCTTCTTCTTCCTTGAACTTGAGAGCCGCGACGTTGGGCGGCGGCGCGATCGGATTGCCTGACCTGTCGGTCGCGACCGAATAGTCGACGACCGCGAAGTTGACGTTCGGATACTCCTTGGCGAGTTGCGTGACGTCGTCGGTGAAGATGAATCCCACGCCCGTCACGAGATCCATGTGCTCGGCGGCGAGCAGACGCAGCCCCGCTTCGCGATCCGCGTCTTCGCCCGGCTCGATCAGGCGGACATGCGCGCCCAGCTCGTGCTCGGCGCGCACGGCGCCGCGATCGGCGCCGTCATTGAACGACTTGTCGCCCAGACCGCCGATGTCGAGCACGATGCCGACGTTGACGCCAGCATCGGATGCCGCTTGGGCGG